>NZ_JBHIKY010000001.1:0-318767 GCF_042139015.1 Alteribacillus sp. HJP-4
GCGGGCTGGGCTTGACGCTTCTGCGAGATCATCTACGATTGAAACATAGGGAAGAATGATCTGTAGCTGTCACCATCGCATCATTCCTATTCTGTTAAAGGGTGTCCACTTTCTTGACAGAGGTCCATCATGTCCGGCAAACCAATAAAACCAGGCTGTTTGGAGCATTTAGCGGAATCAGTGTCCGCGTAACCTGATGTCGTTTCACGACATTTGAGTTTTTCGCAAATTTAGCCTGCAATAAATCCGAAGACCTGGCCCCATCCAGCTTGCGTTTTCAGTAGATCTTAAGCATAGAAGAAAAGCCAGCTATTAAGGTTGCACTGACCTTAAGCTGGCTTAATTATTGTATCGGCAGTCGTATTATGAATGTGGTGCCTCTGCCTTGTTCACTTTTGACATCTATGGTGCCGTCATGCAGTTCCACCAACCGTTTAACGACAGAGAGGCCGAGTCCGAACTCCCCAAAAGTGATATTTGTTCTCGATAAATCCGCCTTGTAAAAACGTCTCCAGATCGATTCAATTTTCTCCGGCTCAATGCCGATGCCGGTATCTTCAATTTCAAAAATGGCTGCATCATTCTGCTGCCTGGCCCTCAGCCACACCTGCCCCTTTTCGGTAAATTGAAGACTGTTTTTTGTAATGTTCATTAGAATTTGAATCAGGCGGTCGTAATCGGCATACACCATCACTTCTTCACTCGAATCAATGATGATTTCGTTCTCCTTTTCCTCAGCCTGTATCACGAGAAATTCTTTAATAACCTCCAAAATTTCGCTTGCCTGAATCGTATTCTTCTGCAGGGTGATCTGGTTGGAGCGGATTTTTTCGTAATCAAGGTTTTCATTTACAAGCCGGATAAGCCGTTTGGTTTCCTGACCGATTAACTGAAGTCCCTTTTCTTTTTCTGACTCCTCAATCATGTTCCGTTCTATTCCTTCAATTACCCCGTTTATAGTCGTTAAAGGCGTTCTCATTTCATGAGAAACATCGGCAATAAACTGGCGTCTCCGGTTTTCGAGGCTTTCAATTTCTTCATTGGATTTTTTGATTTTCACCGTCATTTCATGAAAATCATTAGCCAGTTCACCGATTTCATCAAAATCAGAGGACGGGACATCTACGTCATAATCTCCCCTTGCAACGGCTGAGGTTGCATGACGGAGCCTTTCAATTCGATTTACGTGGAATCGTGATAATACATAGCTCAGCAGCAGGGCTGATGCCAGGGCAATGAATACTGTATATAGTAAAAAATTGTTGATTTGACTTATCATTTCGGCGGAGTTACTGATTGGTGAAACGAGTAAAATCCCGCCGGCAAGCGCTCCGCCTTCAAAATAAGGGAGAACGACAAGTGAAACGGTCTGATCAAACCGTGCCACATCCCTCGTAATTTCCAATTTAGACCCCTGCTGGATCTGTTCCCACTCTTCTTCGGTCAGCTGAGGGTTGCGATATTCCCCCGTAACAGGATATAGCACTCGGCCCTCGTTATCAAACACGCTGAAATCAATATTTCGTCCCTGCAGGATTAACGTGTATGGCTGAAGATCTGCCCCTGTCCGGCCGCGGTTAATATCATAGAGTATATCCTCCCCATAGCTGGTCAGTTCATCGACTTTGTCCTCATAAACAAACTCTTCCATATAATGAACAAACAGCAGGCCGAGCAATATAATTGCGAGTATGGAAACACCAACGTGGCTGATAAGCAGCTGATACATATATCTAATTTTCATGACTGTTCTCTACCTCATCGAACTTATACCCGACTCCCCACACCGTGATGAAAAAAGAATAGTGGTCAGCTTGAAATTTTCTCCGCAGCCGCTTAATATGAACGTCCACCGTTCTTTCATCTCCGTAAAAATCATAGCCCCACACCTGTTCGAGCAGTTGTTCCCGGCTGAAGACCTGGCGGGGATGCTGAAGGAGATAAAATAATAGGTCAAATTCCTTTGGCGTCAGATTGGAAACGGTCTCTCCCTGAAAGAAAACTTCTCTAGTCTCTTTATTGATCCGGAAGAAACGTGTCTCTGTCACATTTTTTTCAGGAGCGGCGGCTGCTGCGGTCCTCCGTGTTACTGCTTTGATCCTCGCCATTAATGCGAGCGGACTAAACGGCTTCGTTACATAATCGTCTGCCCCCATTTCAAAACCGATGACCTGGTCAGACTCACTGTCCTTGGCAGTCAGCATAATAATAGGAACCGTACCTTTTTCTTCCCGAATTTTTCGGCAGAGCGTCACACCGTCCATTCCAGGAAGCATCCAGTCAATAATCAAAAGGTCCCATCCGCCATCTTTGTAACGTTGATAGCCTTTTAATCCATCTGTTTCAAATGTACTTTCCATGCCTTCTTTTGAAAAAAACATTTCCAGCATGGAACGGACACTTTCATTGTCTTCTATTACTAAAATCTTCATCCTAACACCTGCCATCAAGCGTTCTCATTTGGTTGTAAGTTTACCATACGTGCTTCCGGGAATGTTTAAAACCATAAAAATGTGGAATAGAACAATCACGTTCCATCCTAGGAGGTATATCATGACAACTTATAAACATTATATCAATAATAAATGGATTACATCCGATCATGACGAGACTATTGAAGTTCTTAATCCTGCCACAGAAGAAGTCATTTCTACGATTCCTTCCGGCTCAAGAAAGGAAACAGAGCTTGCGATTGAAGCGGCGGATCTTGCTTTTAAGAATTGGAGCAGGACGCCTGTCATTGAACGGGCAGAATACTTGACGAAAATTGCAGATGTTTTTGAGGAAAATAAGGATCACCTCGCCCGTTGTCTCACGCAGGAGAACGGGAAGGTTCTTTCTCTGTCTGAAGCCGAGGTTGATACAGCTGTAGATTATTTTCGATATATGGCAGGCTGGGCACGGAAGTATGAAGGGGAAATCTTAGATAGCGACCGCCCGAATGAAAATATTTTAGTTATGAAAAAGCCGATTGGAGTCATTGGCGGTATCATCCCATGGAACTTTCCTATATTTATTTTTGCAAGAAAGGTTGCACCTGCACTCCTTACAGGGTGTACAGTTGTGATTAAACCTGCTCAGGTAACTCCGAATACAACAGGAGAAATGATAAACCTTATTAATGAGCTTGATCTCCCGAAAGGCGTTTTAAACGTTGTATATGGAAAAGGCTCCACCGTTGGCAATACGCTAGCTTCCCATAAAAAAATTGGCATGGTTTCCATGACCGGAAGCAAGCCGGCAGGTACCGCAGTGATGGAAGCCGCAGCACAGGGAATTACGAAGGTAAATCTCGAGCTTGGCGGCAAAGCTCCTGCCATTGTCACAAGGCATGCTGATTTAGACACAGCGGTAGAAAATATTTATCTTTCCCGAACAATTAACAATGGACAGGCCTGTACAAATGCGGAGCGTGTTTATGTTCATGAAAGCGTAGCGGAAGAGTTTACCGAGCGGCTGATTGATAAAATGAAAAAAGCGAAAATCGGCGATTCCTTAGAGGATAGCAGCGCTGAAATCGGCCCGCTAGTGAATAAAGATCAGCTTGATGGTGTCGTAGATATGGTAAAAGAAGCAGTCAGTGCCGGAGCTACAGTCCGTACCGGTGGACAGACAGCAGGTAATGGCAGAGGATATTATTATGTACCTACGGTGCTTACTGATGTTTCGCAGGAAATGAATGTTATCCAGGATGAAATATTCGGTCCGGTCATACCAGTAATGACCTACAGCACAATGGATGAAGTAATAAAAAAAGCCAATGATACAGAATATGGTCTTTCTTCGTCCATCTTCAGCGATAATTATCATGAAATTATGAGGGCCGCCAATGAACTAAAATTCGGAGAAACCTTTGTAAACCGTGAAAACTTTGAAGCCATTCAAGGCTTCCACGCCGGCCGAAAGCAATCCGGAATCGGCGGGGCGGATGGACGCCATGGTCTCGAGGAACATCTCGAAACTCACGTGGTGTATATGCAGTATAAAGAAGATATGCAGTGAGCTGAATAATTTTTTATGAAACTTTCTTAACCAAATGGTATTTATCGAAGAAATGGAGCCTTGGGCAGACGCCGGGCTCCATTTTTGCTTATTGATTTGTAATAAGTCCTCCGCGTTGAGCCCATACCGCTGCTTCAATGTCGCTCGGAAGCCTCCATTTCTCATAACACTGTTTCAGGACAGCTTCGAGTCCTTCAACTTCCCTGCGCTTCTCTTCTTTATTATAGTGTATGACTGCCTCCGGAAAATCAATTGCTTCCGGCACAGACTCATGAAGTCCATTGATGCATTTCACGTGGGTTAAAGCCGCTTCAGGTCCGCACATTGGTTCTGACTCATTCTTTTCAATCATTTCAATACAGCGGTGAATTTTGATAGAACGCTCTTTTTCAGGGTCGCTGTAAGTTTTAACAGTGCCATCTGCCATAACTGCTTTCATTGGCTCATATCGATTATAAGTAATCACTGCCTTTTCAAACTCATATTCAAATACTGGTCCAAGCTGTTCGGCTACTGCATGAGCTGCAAAGAAATAAAAATCAGCTCCATTTTCGGTGGTGCCTTTCAGAGCGCAAGTATCAAACGTTTCGATGGGATTGGCCCTGTACAGCTCAGCTGTTATTTCTGTAATATCAGTACTTTTGTACTGTTTGTCCCCGAGTATATAAAACATATTATGCAGAAAATGTGATGTAGCGTTATTGGCCACGCTGTCAAATATTAAACTTCCGGCACTGCTGTATTTTTTACCTGCCCACGGAGACCTTGCATAATAGTCATCGTTTCGCGGCCAGAGCGCCAGCGTTTTTAAGCGTTTGGCCTTTCCAAAGGCACCGTTAAGAATATCCTTTTTCAGCTCTTGGATAGAGCTGCTGAATGACCAGTTAAAGCCGATCGCTACAAACTTACTCTTTTCACTTTTTAATGCGATAATCTGTTCGGCTTCCTCAACGCTAGGACTCATGGGCTTTTCACAAAGGACATTGCTGTTATTTTCCAGCGCACAGATTGTCTGAGCTGTATGAAAATGAATCGGGGTTGAAATGACAGCCAGATCTGCGCTGTGTGACTCATAAAAAGCTTCTAAGGAAGCGTACACAGGAATATTTCTTGATTTAATCTCTTCATAGTAATCACTTTTTTCCGGATAAATATCAACAACGCCTTCTATATAATCAAGCAGGTCGTTTTCCCGCATTTCTCTGAGATAGTCATTTCCATACCCGCCGATACCAACGAGAACTATTGCTAATGATCGTTTCATTTTCCTGCTCCTCTCTCCAGTCACTTTTCGAGCCAATTTGCTTTTTCCTGTGCCTCAAGACATAGCTCTGCTGCTTTGAAGGCGTGTCCCTGAGTCATCGCATTTTCCGTACCATGCATGCAATCATGTATCAGGTCACGATAGTAGGGATACCCGACTTGCCCTGTCAGCGAAAAATACCTCTCCCCCTCATGATTGACAAGAAACAGATGATTGGGCCCAGTATCTTTTGTTACGTCAAGGTTCTTCCTGAGTTCAATATAGCCATCTGTACCAAGGATGACCGTTCGTCCGTCCCCCCAGGTGGGCAGTCCGTCCGGTGTCAGCCAATCTACACGGAAATAATTCACAGCCCCATTATCTGCTGTTAAGGAAGCTTCGCCAAAATCCTCCAATTCCGGAAATTGTTTATTTTTATAATTGGCAACGTTACTTAGGGTCACATGCGCTGATGCTGCCCCCGTGAAATACAAAAACTGTTCAATTTGATGACTGCCAATATCACACAAAATTCCGCCGTACATCTCTTTTTTGAAAAACCAGTCCGGCCTTGCCGGTGCATTTAAACGGTGCGGCCCTGTTCCAATAACCTGAACAACTCTGCCGATTGCTCCTTCATCTATCAGCTGACCGGCAAACACCGCACTTTCCACCGCTACTCTTTCACTATAATTGATCGCCCATTTCAGCCCGGTTTCCTCCGTTTTAGCCTTCGCTATTTCAAGCTGCTCTTTCGCCGTGAAAGGGGTTTTCGCAGTGAAATAATGTTTGCCGGCGCTTAATATCTCAAGACCAAGGTCTCCACGCTGAGAGGGTACAGCGGCAGCGGCTACCATCTGAACTTCGTGATCCTCCAGTATTTCAGCTTTCGAAGCAGCCTGCCTGACACCTGGAAATTTTTTTAAAAAATGATTTATTTTCTCCCTGTCCTCATCAAACACCCATTTCAGTTCAGCGCCGGCTTCCATCAGCTTTTCACACATTCCGTTTATATGTCCGTGCTCAAGCCCGATGGCAGCTATCGTAAATTCTCCCGGCCCTGCTGCTTTCCCAGGTTTAGGCTTAGGACGGTAATCTATCGTATTTGAACCGCTCATTCCTGACCGCTCCTTACAAACACATAATAATTATCCTATCATTGTAAGGGATTATTCAGCTTTATTCTTATTAATCCCGAATATCCTTCTCAGATTCGGAAATGGTTTTTTCCAAATCAGTTTTCTTATACTCTGAAGGGGTCAACCCGGTATGTTTTTTAAAAACCTGGCTGAAATAACGAGGGTTATTTCCGAATCCAACTTCTTCCGCTACCTCAAACACTTTCGGCTCTTCCGTCTGCTCGATCAGCTCCATCGCCTTTGCCATCCGCTGTCTCATTAAATAAGCAGAAAATTTCTCCCCTGTTTCTTTTTTGAATAATTTTCCGAGGTAATCAGAATTCATGTAAAATACATCAGATGCAACGAAGGACAACGATAACGTTTCTTCTTTAATATGTTCATGAGCGTATGCAATAACCTGGTTCACCAGATCGTTTTGTGTCCTTTTCTTCGCATCATAGTTCATTTCTGCGATTTCACCGGCCACGTTCTTCATAAAATTCTCGATTTCAGGTAGAGTGGAAAACGTATGAAATTCTTTTATTTTTTCAAACATTTGATCCATCACTTCTATTTTCGTCTGTCTGATCATGGACATGAATAATTCGATGCAGTGAGAGCGCACGACTTGAACCTCTTCTTTTGTTTTTACTAATTCCTTGAAAAATTGATCAAGTATCAGCCTAACATTTTTTTCATTTCCACTGCGAATGGCCAGGATTAGTTCCTCATGATCAAAGGAAAAGGCTTTGTGGGGCGCTGTCTCTCCAGCATTAATATCATCCGCAGTAATAATGCCGCCGCTCCCTAAATAAAATTGGTGGGCCAGGCCATCGAGAATCTCCTGATATAACGGACGAAGCTCCGTAATCGAGTTTGTTGTGCTGATGGAGGTGGTGAAAGTACTTTTATAATAAGTCTCCCATGTTTCCTGTACTTGTTTTACTTGTTCAAGTAAAGACTCTGGTGGCGATTCTTCCACTAACAGGACAATCCTTTCAGAAATGATCGTAGAAAGAAGAATACGCTGCTCATTTTCTAATTGTTTGGTCACCAATTCTTTTAAGGAAAACAGCTTTTCAAAATTGCCTTCCTCGTCATCCAGAACAAATGCAAGCAGTCTATACGATTCCGACCGTTCTTCAATCCCGAACAATTCCTTGTAAAAATCCAATTCTTTTCTATCGTATTTTTTGTTTATAATGAATTCACGCAAAAATTGTTCCTTCGCTTTTGGGATAACCTTTTTCAGGCTTGTTTGTATTTCTTCAATAAAACGCTCTTTTTCTGCTCCGCTCTGCAGTTCCTCGACCAGCTGCTTTAAAGCTTCTTCAATTTTCTTTTCATTGCTCGGCTTTAAAAGGTAATGCTTGACCCCGCATCGCATAGCTGTTTTGGCAAATTCAAACTCATCATATCCTGAGAGCACGACAAAGCGGATTTCCGGAAGCACCTCATGAACAGCTTCAATAAGCTCTATTCCATTCATGCCCGGCATTTTTATATCAGTCACTACGATATCAGGAGGGTTTTTTTGAATCATTTCAAAGGCCATTTTGCCGTTATAGGCCTTGCCAGCCAGCCGGGTGCCGCATTCTTCCCAATTAACCAGCATCGATATTCCTTCCAATATATTTATTTCATCATCGACTACGAGCACATTATACATCCGGCCTCACCCCTTTATATATGGCAGTGTAATCGTTACAGTTGTGCCCTGTTCAATCTCACTTGCAATATTTACCCCATAATCATTTCCAAACATTAAGTGGATTCTTTCGTTGATATTATATAAACCAATCCCCGATCCCTTCGGCTTTACCTTTCCTTCATAAATCTGCTCAATCGTTTCTTCCGGCATCCCCGGTCCATTATCTTTAACGATAATATCAAGAAAATCTCCTTTTGAAACGATATTCACGGTGATTGTACACGTATCAATCATTTCCTCCAGGCCGTGCTGAATGGCATTCTCCACGATCGGCTGAATGGTTAGCTTTGGTATGCTGGATACATCCAATTCCGGATCTCTTTCCAGATGAAAGTTAAGGCGGTCACTGTACCGGTATTTTTGGATAGTAATATAATTCTCCACGATTTCCAATTCTTCTTTAATTTTAATTAATGGATCTTTTTTACTTATAATATTTCTCATCATATTTCCGAGGGCTTCTGCCATGGCTGAAATTTTCAGCTGCTGGTTCATTTTAGCCATCCAATGAATGGAATCCAGTGTGTTGTAAAGAAAATGAGGATTGATCTGCGATTGCAGTGCTTTATATTCCGTTTCTTTTATTACCAGCTGTTTTGTGTAGTTTTCTTTAATTAATTCATTTATTTTATCAAGCATGATATGAAAGTTCTGCTGCAGGTCGCCAATTTCATCCTTTAAATAATGCTCCTGATCGTATTCGACCTGATCAAAATTCCCCTGCTGTACTTTCTTCATCTTTAAAGTTAAGGCTTCAATCGGTCGTGAGATTGCTTTTGCCGACTGGCGGCTGATGAAAACCGTAATAAATGTGACAAGGATAATATAAATGATCATGACACGGGTAATCAGCTGTTTTTGACTGGCCACATTTTCAAAAGAAAGAATATTGTAGTAGGTCATATTAAAAAAACGGGAAGGCTGCGGTGTGATGAAATAGCGGCTGCCATCCACATCTCTGATCTGATAATCTTCACTTGACTGGATATCGAGAAATGAATTAACTTCAGCATCTGTAAACTCATCAGAATAAATAATCTCGTCTCTATGCGTGATGACAAAGTTTTTATTTGAAGAAAAATTCAGTGTGTCGTCAATGAGATCTTCAAGATTTAACATGATCATCAAATATCCGAGATTTTCTAACGAAAAGCCTGCTTCCTGCTTTATTTCCCTCGCTGCCAGCAGAGACTTCCCATTCTCAGCTCCCTGCCAGATGTTTCTTCCCCCTACTTCATCCACTCTATTAATAATTTTTCTATATTGCATATCCTCCGGGGAAAATCCTGCTCGAATTATATCGCCGCGCACATCGATAACCTGTACGGAGGAAATATATGATTCTTGATTTAAAAAAAGCGTCAGCCGGTCTGTTAGCTCCGTTCTTGTCCGGTAGGCATCATAGCTTATATTCTCTTCCCTTAAGTCTGCCATGATAGACTGTATACTCGGGTCTGTCACAATTTGAAAAGAAAGCTCTTCCATTTTCTCAAGCTCCCTGTCGAGAACAGTGGACGCAAGGTGTAGACTGTCAGCAGACTCTTCAAATATTTTATCTTCATATATAATAGAAAGAAAATGAAAAATGAGGAGGCCCAGCACACCAAAAGCAAACAGTAATAAAAAGGTGAGCGAGAAGATTTTGTTGCGTATTTTTGTAAACTGGTTAAATATCGAAGTTGGGTGAAGCGTTTTCAAAAAACGCATCACAAACTGTCTGCTCGTTGCTGTCTTATCTTTAATGCTCATAAACAGGCCACCCCCTGCCTTATCCACGCATCTGCTTTTTTGAATTTAATGCACGGTATTCTCTGCTGCGAAATACAATGAAAATCACCGCTGCGAGTCCTGCTAGCTCCCCCACTGACGCGGCGATCGCTCCATTCACCCCATTCCACTCGGGATACAGAGAAACCAGGCCATACAAGACGATAAAAACAACGAGTAAATTAATCGTCTGCGCAAACAGCATCTTTCTCGTATGACGTTCCAGCATAATGAAGCCGTTGAAGAAATCAACCCATGGAAAAATAAGTACTTTTAAAATAAAAAACTGAAGAACTAGAAGAGTCGGATCCGCGAGTGCCGGTTCCGCGCCCATCACTGTTTTCATAAACCATGGCCCAAATGCAGTAAACGACATTAATGAAAGTAAAAGAGCCGGCGCAAGACTGAGAAAAATGTTGAATTTCCACACTTTGTTTTTATCGGTTTGATAAAATTGTAGCACAATTTGGTGAGTGTACATGAAAAAGCTCAGCATCAATTGAGAAATCGCAAACGCTAGCGCAAAGGAAGCAATGCTCAGCTCAATTTCTTCACTTTTCGCAAGAAAGACATAAATTAATGGCTGCAGCAGCGTTTGAAAAAGGAAATAAAAAACGAGCGGCAGGTAAAATGGCATAATTTCTTTTGTTTTTAATTGATGAGGAGCCGGGTCTTTATTCTTTAATATATTGTGTCCTCTCCACACGCTGATCACACATTCAATGAACATTCCGACCAAAAATAATACAGCTCCGGTCATGCTGGTCACACTGTCTGTGGCAACAAACCAAAAAGCGGCTGCAAACATTCCCGCCAGCCGCAGGACAACACCGATCGTCAGCCATTTCGTCTCCAGGTTGCGGATAATAACCCCTTGATAAATTCCACGGATTCCTGAAAAGATGATTACAATTGAAATAACGCCGAAAGTGACTGAGATTGTCCGTACCATGTTGTCATCTGCACTAAATAAGTGGACAAACATCCAGGCTCCAAGGGGGGTAAAGCTGATTATCATACTTATGGAAACCATCAATATGCTTACATAGACGAATAAAACAGAGAGCACCTTAAACGAGCGCATATCCTTAACTAGAGCAGAGCTGGTCTGACGAAAAACAATCATCGGTTTTTCCACCAGACCAAACATTGCAAGTGCCACCGCATAACAAGCGATGATAAAAGCAGCATCCTCCCCTCTGCTGAGCGTACCATTAATAATAATATGCGTGATAGCTGTCAGGCTCGAGGACACTCCAAGTGGAATAAAAAAACCTGCCAGTTTTTTATAAGTTAATGCAGAAGTCTGGTCTTCCATCTTACATCACTTCTTCCTGCATCTAGAAACAATGCTTTCTCATTGCACTTTTCTTTCTTTTATTGATTGAACCGGAAATCTTCTTCTTTTTCATCTTTATTCATAAAATAATACTGAACATACTTCCCGGCAAGGACTGCCAATACCTGCTGGAATATGATGGCCAATACGACTGGAAGAGCAGCTGCTGCCGGAAAATACGTGATAGCAAGTGTAGCACCGACGCCGGTATTCCTCATCCCACTCGTATACATCAAGCTGACCGAAGTACTTTTCTCCCATTTTAATACTCTGGCTGTGCTGAATCCGACCACATAGGCAAAACAGGCAATACAAGCGACCAGCAAAAATAAAAAAATCAGCCTGCCGTTAATCGATTGAAAATATGGAGAAACCACGGCGCTATTTATTAAAATTACTGTCAAAACGCCAATTTTTGAAAAAGGAGCGAGCGATGCTCCAAATTTCTTCGACCTGCCGTCAATGATCCTGTTCACAATTATACCAAGAAGAGAAGGCACCACTACCATCCACAGCAGTCCCGTAATCAGTCCCCATACATCCATAGCTACCTGAGCTCCTACTAGTATATTCAATGTTAATGGCACAAGCAGAGGAGAAACCAGCGTATTCAGCAGAACGACAGCCAGTGTAATTCCTGTATTACCTCCGAATATTCCCGTCCACATTATGGTGATAACACCGGTCGGAATCGTGAATGCAAGCACCAGCCCGGTAATTAAATAAATATCGTCTGAAAAAAAAGCGAGTCCCGCAACGTATGCCACCGCGGGAATAAATACCTGTAAAATTATCATGCTGGCTATAATAGGAAGGGGACTGGTAAAAGCTTTTTTCAATTGAGTCAGATTCAGGTTAAGACAGCTTGAAAAACTAATAAATGCAAATATCCATTTTACGAGTGGTGATAATGCCTCTGCTCCGTTCAAAATCGTGACACCCAGTAGAACGATGATGGGAATAGCGTATGGCAGAACTTTCTCTAAGCAGTAATTCAGAGCAGTTAACATGAGATTTCCTTCCTTTACTAATAGTGCAAAAAGACCTAATAAAATTAGGCCGTTTTGCTTTGCAGTATTGTATTTTTTTGTTTGACTTTTTTGAACGACTGGTAAGCCATCCACATATTCAGCTGAACGAACAGGCTGACACCGAGTATGGGAATAAAACCTGGAAAAGTTATGAAGAAATAATATGCGGATACCATCGTGATCACCATTAATATTACATTACTCAGGTTTAAAAAGCTCATTGCGATTGCGTATTTAATGTTATCTATAAATTTCAAGTCGTAATGAACATAGACTGGGAAGATAAAGAAGAGCATGAAGATAAACACTACCCCGATGACAGTCATGACTACATTCATTAAAAAGAACATCTCTCCCTCAAAGCTGCGGAAAAAGTTTAAATTAAAGTACCAGAGCATTCCGAACGCAATTAAGGACATGCCAAGACCATTAGCTTTTATAAACTCTTTTTTATACACCTGCCAAAACATCCTAAATACCGGTATATCCTCTTCTCCGAGCGCTTTACGTCTGGCAACAGCAAACAGGGCGACAGTACTCGGTGCAGCTCCAAATACGATGCCTCCAAGAAGTGTACAGGCTGTCCACATGACATTTAAATAGAAGAAATAACATACCCACTGACATACGGTGTACACGAATTGAAATAATCGTCCTTTAACCAACCTTCTCTCCTCCTATCTTTCTCAGTCTATCTTTTCTCTACTGTTTACCTGCTCACTTGCGAGAAGATCTTCTATAAGCACCGGTCTGCCTTCTTTTACAGAGCGCCAGACTGCTTCACCTGTTGTCACCGAGTAGGCACCATCTTTGCTTCCTGACAGAATAGTATAGGGCCTGGATGGATCTTCACCGAGAAAAATGTCCTCTTGAATGACAGGATCTCCACCTCCGTGTCCGCCATCACGCTCGACTACATTAATGGTTTCCTTCGATCCGAAGAGTGGAAAATAGTCAATGGTCTGCCCTGGTGTTGGAAACGGCACTCTTGACGGGGCGTGGTATTCCATAGTTTCCAGCCGGCCTTTCGTACCGTTAATCGCCAGCCGGTATCCTTCATATGGAAGAGAAAAATTAATCGAGTAACTGAGCAGCGCACCTTTATTATACTTTACTGTCGCAGTATACGTATCTTCAATTTGAATCTCGGAATCAAACACACATTGGTCCGGCCGATAATTCGTGTAACCTTCCCTCCGCTTTAAGTCTGAATCGATATGATCATCCTGAACCGTCGCGCTGTTGCTGCGGGTATTCCAGCGCGTATAATAAGAACAGTCCTGCTTTACATCACAAGTACCGCAGTGACGTCCATCTTCTTTCACTGGATTATGCACGCTGTCTTCCCCGTAATAATTCAATCCACCAAAAGAAAATACCTCTTCTGGAACCTGGTCGAGCCACCAATTAACTAGATCAAAATGATGGGAGCTTTTGTGAATGGATAATCCTCCTGAAAGCTCGCGATTTCTGTTCCAGCGCTGAAAATAGCTGGAGCCGTGGTACGTATCAATGTACCAGTTTAAATCAACCGAAGTAATGCGGCCAAGCTTTCCATCAAGTATCATTTCTTTGATTTTCATATGATAAGGACTGTAACGGTAATTAAACGTTACCGTCACCTTACCTTTGCTTTCATTTTCAGCGTCCATAATTCTGCGGCAGTCTGCAGCGGTAGTAGCCATTGGCTTTTCGGTAATTACGTCAAGACCGCGGGCAAGACTATGAACGATATAATCTACATGCGTATCATCACGGCTGGCAACGATGACGATGTCGGGATTTGTTTCCTCGACCATCTGTTCAAAATCATTGCCGCCATATTCTGGAACACCAGCGGTTTCCGGAAAATGTTCTTTGCATACTTGAAAGCGCTTCGGATCAACGTCAAGCATGCCGACGAGTTCGCAGCTTCCGGAAAACGTCCGGATCATCGGATCGATAAACATACCGATCGCTCTTTTACTAACTCCACAAACGGCATATCTTTTCACAACCGACACCTCATTTTTTCTTGATCTGCTACTATAATGAAGGAAATTATCCTTTTAACCCACTTGTGCTGATTCCATCGACAATATAGCGCTGGAATATGAAGAAAATTACTACAATCGGGAGTAGACTTAAGGTGGTCATCGCAAAAAGTCCGCCCCAGTTTGTTACTGAGTTAGGATCCGAGAAAAGCTTCAGTGCAAGCGAAAGCGGATACTTTTCCGGAGTCTGCAGATAAATAAGCGGTGCCATAAAGTCATCCCATCTCCAATAGAAGGAGAAAATTGTTGCCGTCATCATTGCCGGCACGATTAGCGGTACAATTATTCGGAAGAAAATTGATATCGTATTACACCCGTCAATTCGCGCTGCCTGATCCAATTCTCTTGGAATGGTGCGGATGAACTGCATCATCAAGAAGATAAAGAACGGTACACCGAAGAATGACGGCGCAATTAATGGCAGATACGTATCAATCCACTGGAACCAGCTGAACATAATGTACTGCGGGATCATTACCATTTCAAAGGGCAGCATCATCGTCAGCATCATAACTATAAACCAAAACTTTTTCCCTCGAAAATTTATACGTGAAAATCCATAAGCGACTACAGCTGAAAATACTACACTTCCTATCGTCGCTAAAGTCGTGATAATAAAAGAGTTTTTAAAGAAAGTCGCAAACGTGATGCCGCCAAAGCCTGCCCAGCCGTCTGCATAGTTTGAGAAATTCCATGCTTCCGGTATAAGATGGTGGGCATCAACGAAAACCTGCGAGCTTTCCTTTAACGAGCTGCTCGCCATCCAGATCAGCGGGTAGAGCATAACCGCTGTAAAGATAATGAGACAAAAATGCATGATCAGCTTTTTTATTAGTTTTTTTCGTTTGTATGTCATTTGCTTTTCTCCTTTCCTTAATTATCGTCGTAATGTACCCAGTGCTCTGAGCTTTTGAATATCAATGCCGTAAAGATCGCGATCACCAATAACATAATCCAGGCCAGCGCTGCTGCATATCCCATATTGAAATATTCAAATGCCTGTCTGTACATATAAAGGATGTAGAGAAGCGTACTGTTGATCGGATCCCCTTCTGTTACGACGAAGGCAGGAGTAAAAGCCATGAATCCTTGTATGGTCTGCATAATCGTGTTAAACAATATGACCGGTGTCAGCATTGGCAGCGTAATCTTAAAAAATTGCTGAATCGGCTTTGCGCCATCTACAGCCGAGGCCTCATAAAAGGTTTTCGGAATATTTCTCAGCCCTGCAAGGAAAATAAGCATCGATGAACCGAACTGCCAGCCGTATAAAATAACAAGTGTCCATATCGCTGTGTCCGGATCTCCAAGCCAGGAATGCTGCGGAAGACCGAATTGGCCAAAGAAGCCGTTGACTGCACCTTCCGTTCCAAACAACTGCCTCCACATAATAGATACACCGACACTGCCGCCGACTACGGATGGCAGATATAAGAGTGTCCGGTAAATACCTACCATTTCCACAACTTTATTTAAGGCAAGTGCGATTAATAAAGCAAATACAAGCCGTAGCGGAACCGCAGTCCCAGCGTATAAGAATGTGACTTCCATCGCCTTCCAGAACATTGCATCCGCGGTAAACATTTTTACGTAGTTGTCCAAACCGATCCATTGCGGCGTGCCGCCCATTGTATAATCGGTAAAAGATAAATATAACGAGTAAAGAATTGGAAAAAGCGTCAAACCAATCGTTCCGATAACGAATGGGGACAGGAACAAGTATCCCATTCCATTTTCTCTGTCTTTTATCGGAGGTTTATTTTTTTTCATTCCAAGAAAGTTTTTTGGTTTCTTCCCCGGCGGAAGACCGGTTTTTTCCTGTAGTCTTGAGTGTTCATTTGCTTGCGGCTGTTCCATTCCTCTCACCTCTCTTGAAATCCATCTCCTATTCACTCCTGTAAAGGAAACGCGGTCCTGCGTTGGAACTATCACAGGACCGCGAACCGTGATGATTTATTGACCCAAAATAGATTCAGCTTCCATTCTGAACTGTTCTGCCCCTTCTTCCGGGCTTAATTCACCGTAAATGACAAGCTCATCTGTATCCGCGAGAGAGTTTAATACTTCAGCTGCTTCCGGCGGGAAGTTATTGTCAATCGGCGAGCTGTTGTCAGTCAATTCATCAATATACTCATATACCTGCTGATCTGTTTCACTAAGTTCCGGCTCCATTGCTTCTTGTACTTCCGGGCTGATTGGAACACCGCGGTCAGCACCTTGAATTTGATATACTTCTACTTCGTTAGTGTAGAAATTAATAAACTTCGCTGCTTCTTCTTTGTGTTCAGAGTTTTCACCGATCGACCAGAGCATAGCCGGCTTCAAATACATTCCATCTGTATTATTTTCACCAGGCAGAGGGGTCATCTCGATGTTACGTCCTGCGGAGTCTACCATGGTGCCAAGCTGATTTGTCCAGCGGAAGTCAAATGCAGCTTCGCCGCGTGCGAGAAGTTCATCTTCCAGCCCCTGAATTTCTCCGATTGTGTCATATCCAGGAGACACACCGGCATCAACAAAGTCTTTATTCATTGTGAAGTAGTCTGTAAGAAGTTGATCGTCGTCGTAACCAAGACCGGATCCATCATCATTAAAGAGTCTCTGTCCTTTTTCTCTCAAGTAATATTCGAACATGTTTCCAGGCTCCATCAACCGGACACCGTAGTTACCAGTTTCATCCGTTATCGTCTGTGCAGTCTCTGAAAACTCTTCCCATGTCCAATCAGCCGTTGGCTGCTCGGCACCTGCCTCGTCAATCATTTCAGGATCATAAAGACCTGCCAGTGCGTTCACACCAGTTGGAATACCTACAAGCGTGCCTTCTACTTCACCAGATTCCATAATGGTATCGCTTACACCTTCGAGTTCAATTGTTCCATCGTCAACAAATTCTGTCAGATCAGCGAGCTGACCCTGTCCAGCATACTGATTTACAAATTCGCCGTGATTCTGCTGGATTATGTCCGGCATGTTTCCACCTGCTGCCTGCGTGGATAACTTTTCAAAATAGCCGTCAAAACCAGTGAAGTCTGGTTCGATTGATACATTCGGGTTCTGTTCTTCGTATAATTCAATGATTTCGTTTGTCATATCGTGACGCCCCTGTGAACCCCACCAGGACATTCGAAGTGTGATTTCTCCGTCTTCACTTTCTCCGCTGTCTGTTTCTTCACTATCAGAACCAGCATCAGCATCGTTGTCTTCTCCGGCATCTTCCCCGCCGCTTGTACCTCCGCCGGCGCATGCTGCCATAAAAATAACCATGAGTGCTGCGGCTAAAAGTAGTAAAAGCCTCTTCACATTTCTCACTCTCCCCTTTTATTTTTGAAAGCGCTTTCTGTTACTGGTTCAATCATAAGCCAAGCTGGCATATATCATAATAAAAATATCAGACTTCTATGTTTAAAAAACAGACAATAATCTGAAAATTTTTAAACAAGAGATAACTTTTGCATTATAAAGGGGCGGTATCAAAAGTGGTTTTTTTAAATTCTGCCCCACTTTGGTGGTTAAAATCACACCAATACAAGTTATGGGGCTGTATCATAAATGGTACTCGCCCCTTTTTGGGATTTCATCCCTGCAGGCGGACGCTTTCCGCGGGGCTTGTCTTCAACTAATTCAGCCTCAGCGAAGCTTCGGCAGAATGGATTTTCAGACGGCGCTGATCCCGTCGGAGTCGCCGCCTTCCGATCTTCAATCTAAGAATATACACCAAAAGGGTGGCTTGGCATTTCACGTTGTTGAAATGAATACAGTCAAAGATGGCCGTACGAAGAAGCTTGGACCAATCAATAATAGTATTTTGAAAGACGAATCCGGGGAGGCTTGAGCCGTGCCCGCGGAAAGCGAAGCGTTTTGACGGAGCACATGTTGAAAACTCATAATTAATAAACAGGGGCATCTGAATAATCGGGTTAATAACCAAATAAAAGGTTGAGGCGAAGGGTATCTCACCAACCTGGCAATCCGTATTGGGGTGGTTTTCTGTGCACATGAAAATGGAGTCAGGATTGAACTCATCCTGACTCCATTTTCTTATTGTAAAGGGCTTTTGATACTCCTAGTTACTAAAGTCTACAAATGTGAGGTATTCATCGAGCATTTTTGCCATTTGTCCTCTGGTAGTACCTGCCAAAGGATCAAAAATACGTCCATCCTCACGTCCGTCGATAATACCTGCCTGTAAAAGACGTTCTACATCATCAATTGCCCAATCGCCGATTCGGTCTGCATCCTCAAAGGATTGAGCCGATAGCTCTTCATTGAGCTTATTATCATCAAAACCTGTAATTTCCATTGCTCTTGATAGCATCGCGGCGGCCTGCTGACGTGTGACGGATTCATTGGGAGCGAACGTTCCGTCGCGGCGGCCTTGAATGATTCCCTGTTCAATGGCCGGCTGGATTTCTTCTGTAAACCAATCATCGCTTCCGACATCTTTAAATTCACCATCATACTCGCCTTTCGCTTTTAATCCAAGTGCACGTGTTAATAGAGCAGCAAACTGAGCGCGCTTCATCTCTTCATTTGGAGCGACCGTTCCATCCTCACGCCCTTGGAAAATAAAGCGGGAGCCGAGCTTGTCAAAATATTCTTTAGCCCAGAAGTCGTTTGGAACATCTTTAAATTTCGGATCATTTTCCACGATCACATACCTGCTGAGTGATTGTGTTTTAAAGAAAGCCGTATCTCCCTCGACAATTGTCGGTACAGCCGTGAAACGATTTCCTCTATTTTCAAGACGAACCACCGATGCTTTGTTCTCATCCAGCTCTGTTTCGCTCGTTATCGAATTCGTGATATGGCGGTCAAAGGTGGTGAGAACCGCATTTTTCATACCAGCATGTGCCGTTACGCGGAAACTCATAACCGGAGATTCAGCGTTAAGCTTGTTAGATTTCAGCTGGCCGTTGTTTCTTTTCGCATTTGAGACATTTGAAGAAAACCTGACTTCAGCTGTTCTGTCTGGATTTTTCAAGGACAGTTCGTCACTAAGACGATCCTTTGACAGTTCAGAGATATACATTTCCATCGATGAGCTCGGAAATTCAATGCGAATGCGAGCTTCTGGATTCTTTTCCTGGATGAAAGCGATACTTTCCTCAGTAAGTTTAACTCTTCCTCTTTCTCCTTCTTCATGGTCAACCTCAAGAATAACCAGGTTCACCGCATCCTCAGCGTCAAGTACTTCCTGGAGACGCTCTGCAATAACCGAGCGGACTACTCTTTTTACGCCGTTATTGTTGGTTTTCTTTTCTTGATCATAAGCATCATCATCAAGTCGAACTGTTCCTTCTTCCTCTTCATCCTCATCAGGTGGGGTAGAATCATCAGGAGCGATGAATTCTAGGAAGTCTCCCCAGATAATATCGCCATTTTCATCGCGCTCGTATGGAAGCTCTGGTTCAAGACTCGCGAAATTATCGTCATTCAGTTCTACACCGGATTGATTTGCAGAAACAGAGCCGTCAAACAAGTAGTTGCTGTCTGATTCGAGCTCTTCCGGATAGCTGTCTGATTCCTCATAATCCTTTTGATAAGAGACAAACTCACTTAGTTCAAAATCTTCTTCAATATCTGAATAAGTGGAGAAATTAAGGTTTCCTCCGGCATTGTTGAAGGAAACGTTATCCTCAGCAATGACGCCCGGATTACTGTTACTTGTGAAGCCGTAGGCACCGTTATTAAAAGCGATGCTGCTGCGGATCACATGAGGAACGTGGACCCCTTCTCCGCCTAGTTTGAATCCGTTCTTGTCACCGGATCCCTCCGTTCCGTCAGTCAAGAAGCCATTATCGTAAGCAATACTGTCTTCAATCAATACAGATCCGATTTCACCAGTTCCGACCTTCGTGTAAAGATCCCATCCGTCATCAATGTTGTTATGGGCAATGGTACCCCGGAAAACATTGCCTTCCCCTGAGGTAAGCTTTGCTGCAAAGCCGTCCGCATTGTTATCGGATGGATCACGATTGTCGAACGATGTGCTGTTTAACACGAGGTTATCTGAAGGCCATTCCTCTCTCTCTTCTTCCTCTTCATCTGTCCGGCTGATCTGCAGCCCTGTATCGCCGTGCTCATAAAATCTGCTGTTTTCGACAATATTATTGCTTCCGCCGATTACAAAGCCTTTCGTATTTCCTGCGGAACGGGCAAAGTCTATCCCTTCGACATGCCAGTAATCCCCGCTGAGCTCGACACCTTCAGATTGTTTATCAAAATCGATAACCGGAGCTGCACCAGGTGCTGCTTTTAATGTTTTTAGTGCATCCTCCGACCCGTCATTGAATTGTTCAATCATCAGCATGGAATCGCGGACATAGTCGCCATCAAGCAGGAGTATATCCTGGCCTTTGCCGACATAATGTACAGCTGTGTCTAAATCAACCGGATCCTCTTCTGATCCATCACCAGAGCTTGTTCCATCCGGGGAAACATAAATGTCTCCGTCAAACGTTCTGTTGGTTACGGTGAAGTTCGTAACAATCTGGTCAAATGAAGTCAAATTTTGTGTATCATCCGGTAAAAAGACTGCGGAAAAGTTTGTGTCTTTATTTTCTTCCAGATTTGTTTCGATTGTTTTAATCGTTCCTGCTTCCATTTCCTCCTGCTGTGCTATATTTTCCTGACCCTGCTTCAAGTTAACTTCGCCGTTCACATTTGAGCGGACCATTACTTCGTAATTTTCCGTTTCTGAAGTGTTCGAAAGTGACTGCACTTCAAAGTCAGGTTCCACGGGCTCACTTGGCGGATCTACCTTTGGAGGATCTGTGCCAGCCGCCGTGACATTAAAATCAATGTTGCTCACTTCAATGTCCGCAACGCGGGCAGTGTAGAACCCTACATAAATTTTGTCATCCTGCACATTAAGAATATCCGGCTCATAGATAATTTCTTCTGTTCCGTTATTCAGTGTGCCTGTATAGCCACTGTTCGTTTTTGACAGTGTAAGGTTATATTCTTCATTTGGATGCGTGTTATCGGCAGTTGGCTTTGCATCATCAAGCATAATTTTTTGGATACCCTGGCTGCCGGCTCCGTCAGATGATTCCACCCCGGTTCTGGCAAACAGCTGCGTTCCATTTTCTTCCGTTGTACCTCCGCTGAATCCTCCGATGGCAGCGATGTTCGAGGCGAACACACTCGTTTCATCCTGCTCACCGATAGCGTCCCTTGCCATGATACCAAAGGATTCCTGTCCGTCATGCGGGTCCTTTGCATATTCATTAACCTGGATATCAGCGGATAATTCAAAGTTATCTTCTTCGGCATCAATTTCAGTATAGTAATAGGATATACCATCATGGTCACCTGTAATTTTACCGCCGCTTGGCCCTTCTGCGATAAGCCTTACTGAACCATCTTCCTGCTCTTCCACAGAGTTAGATTCACTGCCGGCCGATTGTCCGAAATTAATAGCCGCCCAATCACTTTCCACTGCATCTCTTACCGAAACGTTGTAAGAGACTGGCTCTAAGTTTTCTGATTCCGGTGTAATCGTTATTTCATACGTTCCTACAGCAGATGAGTCGTAGGCTGATGAATCAACAGAATATTCGTCTGAAGATAGTACTTCTTCATCGCCGTTGTCATATACTTCAGAAACTTCTAAACCCTCTGTTGAGAACTCTTCATCAAGATCATAGGTAGTCTGAGGGTACGTAGTGACTTCAAGTCCAGTCACTTCTTTTTCTTTTACTACCACATCAAAGCTTGATGATTCGCCCTTATGGGTGATGGTGACCTGATCTTCTCCCGGTTCAGATGTATCCAGCTCAGATGCTTCAAAGTCACTGCGAACTAAGCGGACTTCACTGTCATCGCTGTATTGAGCATATACGACGATCCCGTCAAGATCTAGCTCATCACCAAGGAAATACGTTGTTTTTTCAGGTGCTTGTCTAATATAAAGTCCAGTTAATTCTGCTTCGGCAACTTCCACTTTAAAGCTTGCAGAAACGTCAGGGTTATCGATTGCTGTTACCGTCACTGTTTTTGTCCCGGCATCACTGAAAGTATCTCCTTCTTCAATCTCTTCCCCGTCAATGGAAATAGTGTAATCTTCACTGGAAAGCTCTGATGATTGATAGCCGTCATTATAATCAGCAATAACCGTCAGACCTTCCGGATCAAAAGCATCTCCTTGATAATAAGACGTTTTTGCCGGTAGATATTGTATATCGAGATCTGTCACTGACAACTCGCTGATAGTCAGATCTATAGTTTCTGATACTCCGTTGTAATTTATAGTTATGGTATTGGTTCCAGCTTCACTGCTGTCAAAGCCTGTAACAATATAATCATCGTCCGCAAGCTCTTCTTCACTGCCGTCTGAATAAACCGCATTGACATTAAGGCCTTCTGTATCAAGGTCTTCATCAATTAAGTAATCCGTTTTCATATTGCTTGCATCTACTTCTAATTCACTTACTTCATTGGTTTCGACTTCAATCTCGTAATCACTGAAGTTCACTTCGGCATCTCTTGCCGCATAGAATCCGGCGAAAACCTCATCAGAGAACATTTCTTCCTGAGTCAGCGTCTGCTGCTCCCCATTCGAGGACATAACATAAGTGTCTCCGGATTTTTGAATACTTAATTCGTATTCTTCATTCGCTGCAGGTACATTGTTATTTGCAAAAGCGTCGTTTTTACTTACACTGTCATCACCAATTTTATAAAAGCTTTTCATTTCCCCGTCCAATGCACCGGATGCAGCATAATTGGCTGATTGCGTGCTTGTATCGCCGTTTTCACCGACAGCATCTCTGAGCATCAATCCAAAGGATGCCTGACTGTCGCCACCGTTAAAACTGCGGACATTGGCGGTTGTCGTAATCTCAAAGTTTGCATCAGCAGGCAGTTCATTAAAGAAATAAGAAATACCTTCTGACTGACTTTCAATTTTTCCACCTTCGGCAGTAAGAGTTACAGAACCATCGTCCTCCATGAGTGGGTCGGGGTTGGAGCTCTCTCCTGTATTCGAACCAAAAGCGCTGAAATTCCAGTCTCCAAGCTCCACTTTCTCGTCTTTCCCGAACGAAATATCGCTGTAGGTTACTTCCGTATTTCTTGTAGTATATAATCCGGCATATTCAATTGCCCCATCGAAGTCTTCTACGGTTTTCGTTTCATCTCCGATAGAAATGCTGTATAAATCGCCATTTCTTTCTACGCTCAATTCAAATTCTTCTCCACCGGCTGGTGCATTAGCGGATTCAAACTCATACCCATCTTTTTCGACACTGCTTAAGCTTTCCAGGTTATAAAACCCTTTCATCGTCTGATCCAGCGCCCCGACCGATAAATAATCTCCGGTGAAATCTCCCTGGTTTTCATTATCGAGAACATTACTGCGCAGCATCAATCCGAAACTCACCTGATTATTTGCATCAAAGGATTCAACCTTCGCTGTCGCCTTCAGCTCAAAGTTTCCCTCCTCAGGAACGTCTTGAAAATAATAAGCGAGACCTTCTGCATTACTCTCTATTTTTCCTTTGTCGTTCGAGCTCCTCAGCGTAACGGTATAATCATCATTCTCTATAATTTCAAAATTTTCTGAATTTATACCGTTCTGGCCTCCATTGTTACCGAAGACACTGCCCTGCCATGCACTATCGTCAGCTATATTAATCATTTCGTCATCTTCTGCAGCATGAATATCACCAATCGAGGACAACGGTGAAAAAACGAGCAGCATCGACATTGTCAGTGCAAAAGTCTGCTTTGCAGTTTGCATTTATCCAACTCCTTTTCTTAAAATTTTTTAAAGCTCCTCCTTTCCAAATAAGATTTAATAAAGTTATTAACAATAAATAAGCTAATAACGATTCAAAGTGTAAGCGCTGTCAAATAATATTGTCAATTATCCAAAAATTTTGCAAATGGATATTTACTGAAACAAATATAGCTGATGACATTTTTAGATTCATAAGTACTGGGTATTTTTACTTATATCTTTATTTGTGCTTGTCAATGCTGTTTAAAATCCTTATTTTGCTTCAAATATTTTTATTTTCCATTAATATACATTAAAATCCCGCTGTGTCTTTACACAAACATATACATTTTTAATGGAAGAAATTTTGTGTTTTCCTATATGATCACCGCCAATAAAGTTATTCCTTAATGAATGATTTAATATCACTTTTAGGTAGAAATTTTAAAATCCAGATAACAGATACACGCAAAGTAAAAATTTTACTAAATAATAATTAGGTAAATACTCATTTTTTTAAATTGTTATGTTTATGTCGAAATAACGGGACTTTTTATCTTTGGCAATAATAAAACTCCCCCCCTATTTACCGGAGGAGAGAAGAGAATTCAACGCTTTTATTTGTGATGAAATGGACACTTTCCTTCAATAGGCTTACTATCATCACCGATAAAATACTGCTTCCATTCACGGTGATTCGGATCACCGTAATGACTGATATTTGGGTGCTTCGGGAGTTCATCCCACTTTTCTACTCGCTCACGCACTTTTTCCCGGGACATAATCCCTCCTTTTGAAGTGCCCTCTAATCCTTCAAAGATCCTGCGCGGCTGAAAACCTATTACCAGGCTGTTTCCTAAGTCTCTCGTTTTTCTCTGTTTGTAAGCAGGCGCATTGCCAAAGGCAAAAAATGGCTCACCGGCAAATGAAAATGCCCATAAATGGTGATCGGAGTCCTGAGGATAGCCCTCCGGCCATGGCTTTGTATCATTATCATGCAAAAATTGAAGGATTTTCCAAAAATACTCTCTGTAATAAGGGACCGATTTTTCTTCTGATTCCGGCTCCACAAACAGAAAAAATCCATGACGGATAAAAGGGCCAGGCTGATCGAACAATGCAATAAACTCCTCAAGTGTCTCAGGCAGGTGAGACCAGTCATTATGACTTATATAAGAATAACGGAGCTCGCCTTTTCGTTCAGCACTCATGCCAAAATAACAGGGAAAGGTGTCATTCGTCACTACTTCATGAAAATTAATATATTCTCTAGCGGCCCATTCCGGCAGCATTTCTGCTTTAGTCATATCTTCCTTCGTCAGTAAACGGCTTTTCGTCAATTTCATGCTTTTCACCTCTGTTTTCATTTACCTACCCCCTATCTTCCTTCTTCTATCCAAACATAAACCAATCAGCAATCATTCTATTCGAAGTGCTTTCGAGAGTAAGCTGAAACAATTGACAATTGTTATCAATTAGAATAAGCTGAAATTAATTTTGATGCGATAGATAAAGGACGATTTCAATGATTAGACGTTTTTACGAATACTATCTGCCCCATAAACGCCTCTTTTTTATAGACTTTTTTAGTGCCATTATCGTGGCCTTGTTAGAATTGGCCTTCCCGCTTGTTGTGCAGTGGTTTATTGACAGTCTGCTGCCGGAAGAGAACTGGTCTCTGATTGTGGTTGTCTCGATCGGGCTTTTTTTCGTGTATGTTCTCAGCACATATCTGCAGTATATTGTTACATACCTTGGTCATAAGCTCGGAATCAACATAGAAACTGACATGCGCCAGGAACTGTTTGAAAGTGTACAGGGTCAGTCTTTCCGCTATTTTGATAATACGAAAACCGGTCATATTATCAGCCGTATTACGAATGACCTGTTTGATATTGGCGAGCTTGCACATCATGGTCCGGAAGACCTGTTCATAGCAGTGATGACCTTTACCGGAGCGTTTGCGATTATGTTTACGATTAATCCTTCGCTTGCGCTGGTGGCACTTGTATTTGTACCGCTGCTGATCGCGTTGATCACCTACACAAACATTAAAATGAACAAAGCATGGACGAATATGTACACTGAAATTGCTGACGTCAATGCGAGAGTGGAAGACAGTGTTTCCGGAGTCCGTGTCGTGCAGTCGTTCACGAACGAAGAGTTTGAAATTAATAGATTTAAGACGAACAATAAAAGGTTCCGACTTGCGAAATTAGGCGGCTATAAAACGATGGGGTATACAACAGCCGGCATTTATTTCACAACAAGATTTATGATATTGGCAGTGCTCGTCTTCGGGGCGTGGCTCACATACAACGGAAGTTTATCCTATGGAGAATTTGTCGGTTTTGTTCTTTATATTAATGTTCTCTTTAAGCCAATTGAAAAAATAAGCGCGATTCTTGAGCTTTATCCGAAGGGGATGGCCGGCTTCAAGCGATTCATTCAAATCCTCGACACCGATGCTGATATTGTCGACCGTGAACATGCCACGCCGGCTCCAGTTCTCGATGGAGACATCATTTTCGACAACGTTACCTTCGGCTATGAAAAATACCAGCCTGTCCTTCAGGATGTCAACCTTCATATCGGAGCTGGAAAAACCGTAGCATTCGTCGGGCCTTCCGGTGCTGGAAAAACGACGATAAGCTCTTTAATTCCCCGCTTTTATGATGTCGATAAAGGAAGCTTAACAATTAATGGTGTCGATATTCGAGACATGACAAAAAAATCGCTGCGGTCTCAAATCGGCATTGTTCAACAGGATGTCTTTTTGTTTAACGGCACCTTGAAAGAAAATATTGCATACGGTGACAACGAAGCAGCCGAAGAAGATATCATCTACGCGGCCGGGCTTGCAAATCTAGAAGAATTCATTGCTTCGCTTCCCGAGGGACTTGAAACGAAAGTCGGCCAGCGCGGCTTAAAGCTTTCCGGCGGTCAAAAACAGCGAATCGCAATTGCGAGGACGTTTTTAAAAAATCCTCCAATTTTAATCCTTGATGAAGCTACATCCGCTCTCGATACCGAAACGGAAGCACAAATCCAGCAGTCATTACAAACACTCGCGAAAAACCGGACGACCATTGTCATTGCTCACCGATTAGCCACCATCCGGCATGCTGATCACATTGTCGTTGTCACAAAAGAAGGTATTGTCGAACAGGGCACTTACGAAGAACTGGTTGAGCAGAACGGCATTTTCACCTCTCTTAATAACATCCAACTAGAGAAAATTGGCCGCTGATTCAGAGGCTGGTGCCTCAGAGGAGTTAAGAAATGCTTCCGGTGTGAACGATGGAGCGGAGCCATCGAGATACCAGGTCGATTAAAACCGGGCATCTCCTGCGGCAGACGTCGACACTAGAAAGTCCGGTGCTCCGCGGAAAAGCAACGACTGAAAATCCCGCAGCAGCGACCATCTGCCGAGGCACAGTAAAGAAGAAAAGCTAATCCTTTCGTCATTTGAACCTGGCGACAAGGCTTAGCTTTTTTTATTTTCAAAATTCCTTCGTCCTTCGAAAAACTCTCTGTCAGATTAATTGAAAAAATATGCTCTTAACATGCATAATAAAGCGGTTTTTCCCCGTCATGAAAGGGTTTTAAAAAATATTTATTTGAAAAAAGTGTGTGAGATAACCTTCCGTAAGTTCCCAACTTCTCAGTTTGCTGCTATACAATCACTCACATAAGAAAAATTGATTACCGCATCCACAGAAGGGAGAATTAGCTTTCATGAATCAATCATATGGAAAGGTATATTTGGTCGGTGCCGGACCGGGCAGTCCGGATCTGCTGACGATACGCGGGGCAGAATGCCTGCAGAAAGCAGATGTTGTTTTGTATGATCGGCTGGCTCATCCCGCTCTACTTTTTCATATACCAGCACATGCAAAACTCATCTACTGTGGAAAAAAGCCTTGTGCCCACACACTCCGGCAGGAGGATATTCAAAATGAGATGTATATTCACGCAAAACGCGGAAAAACTGTTGTCCGATTAAAAGGCGGGGACCCGGCTGTGTTTGGACGTGTGGCTGAAGAGTTGACTGAACTCGCTGTACGGGGTATTGCTTATGAAATTGTTCCTGGAATCACTGCCGGAAGCGCTGCCGCCTCATACGCGGGTATCTCCCTGACCCACCGGGAGTACGCCCATGGCTACCAAGTGTTGACAGGTCATGGCAAAAATCCGGACGAAGACAGGCCGGCTAAGTGGCTGCAGTTAGCAGAAACTACTAATACGCTGATCTGGTATATGGGAATGAAACGATTATCCCATATCGCCAGCCAGCTGATGTTATACGGAAAAGACCCTCATGAAAACGTACTTGTCATCGAATGGGCCACACACCGGCACCAGCGCACAATCTCAGGAACACTGGAAAATATCGCTGAGAAAGTGGACGATGCAGCTATTAAAAATCCTTCTATTATCATTATCGGGAAAGTAACCAGGCAGCATGAAGCATTGCAGTGGTTTCATTCATCCTCCGTCGGTGGAGTGCTTACATTTATTCAAAATGACGATGAAAGACAAGCTTTTGAGGAGTTAAAAACTAGTGACATGGAAGTTTATATAAGCACTCATTTTACTAAAGATGCTTCCTCTTTCAACAACTCCATGGAAATTACAAAAAGGCTTGCTGAAGAAAAGTTCATTAAGCACATCGTCATCCCTCCAACTTCAGAAGGGATGAAGCTGAAGGAAAACCTTTCTGAACTCGGTAATGCAGAGGATATTTCCTTCTGGTGCACTGCCGAATCTAGTGAAGCTACTTCAATCTCGGCAATTACGCCTTTACACACATTAAATAAAGATTCGAAGAAATGGCTTGGCCAGTTTTATGACAAAGAGCATTTGGATGAAAAAGCAACGGTATAACATTGCCTGCAAAAATAAAAGGAGGACCATCATTCATGACTGACAGAAAAGAGAAGCTGGTTGTTATAGGAAATGGGATGGCGGGCGTACGCACTGTAGAAGAGATCCTAAAAAGAGACCCGGACCGTTTTGAAATTACTATTTTCGGAAAAGAACCTCACCCGAACTACAACAGAATTTTACTATCCTCTGTCCTACAGGGGGATACAACGGTAAATGATATTATCTTAAACACTTATGAATGGTATGAGCAGAACAATATTACACTTTATACCGGCGATCCGGTAACAAAAATCGATACAAAAACACAGACCCTCGAAAGTATGCAGGGAATAAAGCTCAGATATGATCATTTAATTATGGCCACCGGGTCGAATCCTTTTATGCTTCCACTTCCCGGCGCAGACAAAGAAGGAGTTATTGCCTTCCGCGATATCAAAGACTGTGAAACGATGATCGACGCCTCATCAAAGTACAAACGAGCGATCGTCATTGGCGGCGGTTTATTAGGTCTTGAGGCTGCACGCGGGCTGTTGAACCTAAACATGGAAACAGAAGTCGTACATCTTGAGGAGACATTGATGGAACGCCAGCTCGATCAAACAGCCGGAACTATGCTGAGAGAAGAACTGGAATCTCAGGGCATGAGGTTTCATATGCCGAAAATGACTGAGCGTATTTTCGGAAAAGACCGGGTACAGGGCATTCAGTTTAAAGACGGTACGAAATTATATGGGGATCTTGTGGTAATGGCGGTCGGAATTAAGCCGAACGTCGAGCTTGCAAAAGAGTCCGGCCTGGAGACGAACCGCGCTATTGTCGTAAACGATTATTTAGAGACAGATACCCCCAATGTTTATGCGGTCGGGGAATGCGCGGAGCATAACGGCATAGCTTATGGTCTTGTGGCCCCGCTTTATGAACAGGGCCAGGTGCTCGCCGACCGTCTCTGTGATGCTTCTTCCAATTCCGCCTACAATGGATCTCTTCTTTACACACAGCTGAAAGTATCCGGCGTAGACGTATTTTCAGCCGGCGATTTCCAGGAAGGTGAAGGCAAGAAAGCGATTCGTGTTCATGATGAATTTGAGGGCATGTATAAGAAAGTGATGCTCCGCGACAACAAAGTCGTAGGCTCAGTGCTGTACGGAGACACAGCCGATTCCCCGAGACTGCTTGACATGATGAAGAAACAGGAGGATGTGAGCGGCCTGAACAAAGCTGTCATCCTTCCGTCTGAATCAGGCGAAAAAGCGGAAAGTCCGGTAATTGCGATGGCTCCTCAAGAAACCATCTGCGGCTGTAATGGGGTTTCCAAAGAAGCCATCGTTCAATCTATCGAGCAGGACGGGCTCCGCTCAGTGGAGGAAATAAAACAGCATACCAATGCTTCACGCTCGTGCGGAGGCTGTAAACCACTGGTCGCTGATCTCCTGCAGGCCACCCTTGGAGATGGAGCGGAAGTGTCAGCAGCTGAACCAGTATGCGGCTGCACTCCCTTATCGCATGAAGAAGTACAGGAAGCCATCCGTAACCAGCAGCTGACTCACCCCAGAGAGGTCATGAATGTGCTCGGCTGGGAAAACGACGAAGGCTGTTCTAAATGCCGTCCTGCTGTTAACTACTATCTCGGAGTAATTCATCCCCAGACGTATGAGGATGACGACCGTTCCCGCTTTGTTAACGAACGAGTTCATGCCAACATCCAGAATGACGGCACATACTCTGTTGTTCCCCGCATGTACGGGGGCGTGACAAATCCAGAACAGCTCCGAAAAATTGCAGAGGTAGCAGATAAATACAGCGTACCGCTGCTTAAATTAACCGGCGGCCAGCGAATAGATATGCTTGGCATCCATAAAGAAGATCTCCCGCACGTCTGGTCTGATCTCGATATGCCATCGGGATACGCCTATGCCAAATCTATCAGAACTGTAAAAACGTGCGTAGGGGAAGACTTCTGCCGTTTCGGTACCCAGGATTCCATCGGACTCGGAATTGCCATCGAGAAAAAATATGAGCGTTTGAACACCCCTCACAAAGTAAAAATGGCCGTTTCTGCCTGTCCGAGAAACTGTGCAGAATCAGGGATTAAAGACATTGGGATTGTCGGCGTGGAAGGCGCCTGGGAAATGTATGTAGGTGGAAACGGCGGGGTGGAGCTGCGTGCCGGTGATCTCCTTGCCAAGGTAGAAACAAGTAAGGAGGTACTGGAAATTATCAGTGCATTCTTACAATTCTACCGTGAAGATGCTAAGTATTTAGAGCGTACTTCCCATTGGGTGGAACGAGTAGGACTCGATCACATCCGCAGTGTGGTAATAGATAATCTCGAAAACCGTCACTACTTTGCAGAACGAATGGATACAGCCCTTGAAAACCGTTCTGAAGATCCGTGGGAGAAGCTGACACATAATGAACAAAAACGAAACGAGCTGTTTGAACGAAAAGCAGTCGAACTAGTTTAGAAGGGAGCACCTACATGGAAAAATTACAGGAAAAACAACAGTATTACGTTATGAACTATGATGAGCTGCGAGTAAATATCCCTCAGGAAGTCTTACTCGAAGGCCAGTCCATCGCCGTTTTCCGAACAAACAAAGGAGAAGTTCATGCTATTGAGAACAGCTGCCCTCACCGGGGAGGGCCGCTTTCTCAGGGTATTGTGAGCGGCGATAATGTTTTCTGTCCCCTTCATGACTGGAAAATAAATGTGACGGACGGCCAGGTCCAGGCCCCTGATGAAGGCTGTGTGAAAACCTATAACACATTGGTAGATAACGGCTCTATTTATCTAATCGTCTAAGTAATTTTTTTATCATTCTTGTTTTTCAATTTTTCTGTTCATTGATCATTATAAATACAGAAAGGCGGCCAATCCTTGACAGTTAAAGAATTCTTCACGTTTAAAGATGAAAAGGTAAAAATCCTACACTTCTGCTGGTTCGCTTTTTTTGTATCGTTTTTTGCCTGGTATAACATGGCTCCACTTGCCACGACCATGATGGAGGATATGGGATGGCTGACACCTGAACATATCGCAGCACTTGGTATATTAAATGTGGCGTTAACCATCCCCGCCCGCATTGTCATTGGGTCCCTGCTCGATCGATTTGGGCCGAGAATAGTATACTCGGGCTTACTGATAATTATGTCGATACCTACCTTTGTGTTCGCCTTTGGAGACACATGGGCCCAGCTGATGGTTTCAAGGCTTATTCTCGGCAGCATCGGTGCGAGCTTTGTAGTCGGCATCCGTATGGTTGCAGAATGGTTTCCCCCAAAACATGTCGGATTCGCAGAAGGCATCTACGGTGGGTGGGGAAACTTTGGTTCTGCTGCCGCTGCCATGTTCCTTCCCTGGCTCGGCCTTACCCTGTTCGGGGGAGATGAAGGCTGGCGTTATGCGGTCGCGTTTACCGGACTTGTCTGTTTGATATACGGGTTTGTATTTTACTTCAATGTCAAAGACACACCGGATGGACGAAGCTTAATTAAGCCTAAACGTACCGGGGCGATGGAAGTAAGCTCATGGAAGGACATGTTTCAGCTTATTTTTTGGACAATACCTTTAGGCGGCGCTCTGGCGCTCAGTGCCTGGAGAATTGAAAACATGGGCTTTATGTCTGTAAATGTCCTGTATGCAATTTGGGTCGTTATCGGATTAGTGTTTGTCTATCAGATATATCAAATCTTAAAAGTGAATATTCCGTTGTTGAAAAAAGGAGTTCCGGAAGACGACAAGTATTCATTTAAAAATGTCGGAGCCCTGAACAGTACTTACTTTGCCAACTTTGGAGCAGAACTTGCGATCGTATCAATGCTCCCAATGTTTTTTCAGATGACTTTCTCTTTAACTCCATCCACGGCTGGAATTATTGCAGCGTCGTTTGCGTTTATAAATCTGCTTGCAAGACCGCTCGGCGGAATTCTTTCCGATAAAATGGGGAGTAGACGTAACGTCATGCTGGTCTACATGATTGGTATTACAGCCGGACTTGTCGGCATGGGCCTGATTGATTCCAATTGGCCGATTGCTGTCGCGGTAATTGTCACAGTTGTTACCTCTATGTTTATCCAGGGTGCTGAAGGGGCAACCTTTGCGATCATTCCAATGATTAAAAAGCGCATCACCGGCCAGGTTGCGGGGATGGCCGGTGCCTTTGGAAACGTTGGAGCCACAGTTTATCTGACGCTCTACACCTTTGTAACCCCACAGCAATTCTTTTTCATTCTCGCCGGAGGAGCCTTTGTAAGCTTTGTTGTATGTTATTTCACCTTAGAAGAACCAAAAAATGCCTTCAGCGATGACTACTACATGTCCGAAGACGATCTCCTATTAGAAGAAGAGTCGCTTGAGGAAGAAGTTGCGGCGACCAAAGAAAGTGTCTATGCCGCAAAGCGTAAAATTGATTAAAAGCTGCCAGGGGCTGTATCATAAATGATACTCGCCCCTTTTTGCATGGTAAAAAAAGCAGTGGACAAGTCCTTCGCTTTCCGTGGGCATCGCTTCAGCTAACCGGGCGAAACCCGCGCCCGGCGGATCTTCAGCCGCTGCTCTTCCCACTGGAGTCTTCGGACTTGTCCCCTGCTATCTTCTATTTAGGATACTACTTTTTTCTATAAAAAGGGGCTTTTGATACAGCCCCTTCTTTGTGTGCACACGGAAGCTGCCCATTACAGCAGCAGCTTCGAAAAGCTTGAAGCCGTCATTGGGCTTTTTACATTGAGCGTTCAGCTGAAAAAAGGCTGGGATGTTGGATGGGAATGCGGGCAAAAATCGGAGAGTATAGAAAATGATCCGGGACATATTCTGCCCCGGATCGTTATTTTTTAATGTATTCTTCCAGTGGTATTATCTACACACTCGACGCAGAACGGATCGCTACTGTGGATCGTTTAAATCCAGGCATACGGCAAACAGGATCAAGCTCGCCGCCTATCAAATTATTAATGTTTTGTTCCTTTCCCCAGTGCATTGGAGCAAATACTGTATCCTGCCGAACTTGATCCGAATAAAGACATCGAATTGTAGTTTCTCCTCTTCTGGAGGAAAGAACTACGCGTTCGCCCGAGCGGAGCCCATATACTTGAGCAGTTTCCGGATGGATATACACAAACGATTCAAATTCACGGGCCAGCAGCTGCGAGCTTCGGCGTGTCTGCTCCCCTGTTAAATAATGATTCATTGTCCTTCCAGTCGTAACAAAGAGAGGATACGCTTCACTTACATCTTCTTTTTCCACAGGAGCTGCCGTTCCAGAATAGAGAGCTGCCCGGCCGTCAGCTGTTGGAAATGAATCTTCAAACATGACTTTTTGACCTGGTTCATCAAGAGATGGACACGGCCAAAATACACCTGATTCCTTTCGGATACGGTCGTAGGTGATACCATAATAGTCTGCCTTAGCACCGCGGGTGGCAAGTCTAAGTTCATTAAATATATCTTCTACTGTTTCATAGGGGAAATATCTCCCCTTACCTACAGCTTCTGCGATTGCGGATAATATCTCCCAATCATGGCGGCACTGTCCAGGCGGACGCTTAGAAGCTTCACGAAGAGTCACGCGCCCTTCCAGGTTCGTAATAGTACCTTCATCCTCAAGGTATGAGGTAGTTGGTAAAATAACATCAGCGTACGCTGCGGATTCACTCATAAACATTTCGAATGCTACCATAAAACTCAACGACTCAAGCGCCCGATGAGCCAGGTTTGCATTAGGATTGGAAATGACAGGATTTGAACCGACTAAAATGAGGCCTTTTATATCTCCTGTTTCCATTTGTTCGAGCATTTCATATGCGGAAACCCCTTTGGCCGGTAATGCTTGCTCGGAAATTCCCCATACTTCAGAAATATATCTCCGATCTTCATCATTATCAATAAATCGATAGCCGGGAAGCTGATCCGCTTTCTGGCCATGCTCCCGGCCGCCCTGCCCGTTAGCCTGGCCAGTAATCGCTCCGTATCCACAGGCAGGTTTTCCAATTTTCCCTGTCAAAAGCAGGACGTTTAAGAAATTCCTCACAGTTTCGTACCCATTTGTCTGCTGTTCCACGCCCCGGGCCGTAAAAATCATTCCCGTATTCGCTCTGCCAAACCGTATGGCTGCCTCACGTACATCTTCCGGTTGAAGCCCTATCTGCTCGCATAGCGTGTCAGCTGGCAGGTCAGCCATTTCTTTAAGAAGTGCATCAGCACCAGTTGTTCGTTCTTCACAAAAATTTTCATCTACTAAGCCATCTTCTATAATAAATTTTTGCAGTAATTGGGCAAGAATTTTGTCATTGCCAGGTTTAATTTTAAGGTGAAGATCTGCCATTGCCGTCGTATCCGTTTCACGCGGGTCAATAGCAATTAGAAATGAACCGTTTTCCTTCGCTTCTTCTAGATAAGGCATGAAGGTCGGCTGGCACTCTGCAACATTCGTGCCTGCCAGCACGATACATTTGGCATCTGCAATCTCCTCGAGACGATTTGTCAGCCCGCGGTCGACACCAAATGCTTTGGTTCCGGCGGAAGCGGCAGAGGACATACAAAAGCGGCCATTGTAATCAATATATTTTGTGCCGAGCCCCACACGAGCAAATTTACCGAGCAGGTACGCTTCTTCATTGGTTAACGATCCTCCTCCGTAAACCGACATCGAATCGTTTCCATATTCCTGCTGGAGGTCTTCAATATTTTCTTCAATGACTTTCAGCGCTTCTTCCCAGGATCCCTCCTGAAACTCACCATCTTTCTTAATAAGAGGAGTCGTGATCCGATCAGGATGAACCGTATGCTGATATGCATTTTTTCCTTTGACGCACAGACGCCCTTTAGTAGTAGGGTTATCCATTCCTACCGTACGATAACGGGAGCGGTACGGCCCCCTTTCTTCTATTACCTTTTTCTTGCATTGCATGCTGCAAAAAGGACATTGAGTTTCATATATGGTTTCTTTGACTGAGGATTCCTGTCGTTTACGGAAGCCTGCAAGTAAGTTTTCGTTCATTTATTTCCCTCCCTGTCCTTTACGCGTATGGAGTCAGTATTTTAGAAGTACTGCTCCACACTTGAATGATCTGTTCCTGCAACCGAGCCTGCAGGTAGTCTCTTTCATCTTCGGAAAATAGAATTTCTCTGATCGCTACTGCCGATATGCGAGTTGTCCAGTCAGCAAAGGATTCATTAAAATACGCTGTCTCCCGATAGAGCTGAATCGTTGTTTCAGTCACTGCTTGAAGTTCCTCTTCCGGAATAACATATAAAATAATTCTGTCCCTGCCATTAGCTACGTGGAGCTCCCATAGGCGGCCCGTTCGCACCAGAGTAAAGCCGTCCCGGGAAAGCAGCTCTGGAAACTCCTCTGTAGAGGAAATTGAAAGCGGAGCAGGAAAAGATAGAGGAAATAAATTCTGTTCCAGTTTTTCTAATATTTCTTTGTCAGCAGTGCTGTAGAGCGTAAATGGCCGTAATAAAGAATGCTCCTGCGCTGCCATTGGGGTATCTGTCGACCCGCACACTTTTTCCAGCAGCTGCAGTGGGATTCCAGAAAGCTGCAATTGACGGTTATCAATGACTGCCAGCTCTGAATCAGGAATCGATTCTTTTACTTCCATCCACTTACGCAGCGTGTTCATCGTATCTTTTTCATCAACCGGTAAGGAGGTGATCGTCATTCGTCCTTCGTCTTCGCGAATCCACGGCGGGGAAATTAATCCTTCTGTATTCTGTAAAGAAAAATAATATCGCAAAGCCGGGATACAATGACCGCAGCCGTTGTTATGCCAATCAATGGAATGAATGACTTCTTCCACACCGCTCCAAACGCCAGTACTTATCCGCTGCATAACTTCATCTTCCTCGAGCGGGGTACAGGAACAAAAAGCTTCCGTTCCTGCTTGGTGGGAACATTGATCAAACACCTTCAGCAGGCCTGCCACATCTCCTGAGCACCCTCCACACGAGGAGGAAGCCCCGGTCGACGTGCGTATTGATTGAGTGGTAGCTTCATCAGAAGCAGCAATATGCTGCAGGATCGACTGTTTGTTTACTTGATTGCACTTACAAATAATCGTGTCCGCTGAACAGCTGACAAGTTTTTCAGCACTTCCCCCGTCCGTAAACAGATGTTGTTTTTCCTTTACTGATAATGGCTTTGCCATTTTTATTAATTTGGTAATATCATCAGCGGCAGCAGTTTCTCCAAACAAAACAGCACCTTTAATGATGTCATCCTGAAGAATAATTTTTTTATATAACGGCCTGGTGCTGTCGGCCTGAACAATACTGTCCGTCGTTTCTGATTCTTCTGCCTCACCAGCTGTATAAAGATCAATTCCAGCGATTTTTAAGTGGCTGTAAGGAAAGGATCCCCGGTATGGTTCCGTAGATTTTCCTGTAATATGATCTGCAGCTATTTCTGCCTGTTCATAAACCGGCGGAACCAGTCCGTAACAGGAGCCGTTGTGCTCAATACATTCTCCGACCGCATAAACATCCTCAGCACTCGTTTCCATATAGTCATTAACGAGAATACCGTGATTCGTGGCAATTCCGCTTCGTTTAGCTACTTCCACATTCGGCTTAATCCCAGCAGTAAATAGAACAAAATCTGCCGGAATCTTCGTGCCGTCCTGCAGCACCCCGGCCTTCACTTTTTCTTCTCCCTCTATTTCCACTAGAGACTGATTGAAACGTATCGAAATGCAGCGTTTTTCCAGCTCTTTCTGTAAAAAAGAGGACGCCTGCTTATCAAGCTGCCTGTTTAGTAAAGTGGCTCCTCTTTGAATAATTGTTACTTTTATTCCAGCCTTTGCAAAACCATAAGCAGCCTCCAGGCCTAAAAATCCTCCGCCTACGATAATGCCTTCCGTTTTGTTATCAGCCAGTCCTTTCAGCTGCTTTGCATCCTTCAATGTGCGAAATGTAAATACTTCTTTATGGTCTGCTCCAGGGAGGTTAAATCGCGCTGGCGATGACCCCGTGGCAAACACTAATTTATCGTATGGATATTTATTATCTCTACTGGTTGTCACGATTTTTTCTCTTTGATTGACAGCGATGACCTTTTCATTTGTATGCAAATGGATATCATGTTTCTCGTACCAGTCAGCAGAGTAAGAAAACAATTCATCCTCAGTCACTTCCTTTTGAAGAAATGAGGATAATCCGACTCGGTTGTAATGAGCATCCGTTTCTTCTCCAAAGGTACGGATAAAGTATGTCTCTTCTGCCTGTGAGACCATCTTTTCAATAAAACGAAGTCCACTCATTCCATTTCCGATAATTATCATTTTCTTTGCCATGCTTCACCCTCCACCGTTTTCATACAGTCTCTTTTCTATTTTTCCTTATTACAATAGGTTTTGCTACAACTTCGGCAGGAAACATGACATGCTTTTTTCTCTGACAGTAGTTTGTTTGGTTTTGCTTTTTCCGCTCGCGGCTGAGCATGATATTCTATTTTATTCATGTGGAAAATAAAATGAAAAAAAAGGGGCTGTAGCAAAAGCCCCTTTTTATAGAAAAAGTAGTATCCTAAATAGAAGAGAGCAGGGGACAAGTCCGAGACTCCTGTGGGAAGAGCAGCGGCTGAAGATCCGCCGGGCGCGGGTTTCGCCCGGTTGGCTGAAGCGCTGCCCACGGAAAGCGAAGGGCTTGTCCACTGCTTTTTTTTACCATGCAAAAGGGGCGAGTATCATTTATGATACAGCCCCTACCTGGAATGTGAAATTGTAAAAAGCTTGAAGGATGAACAGTTTTTAAATACCGAAGAAATTGGTACTTATTTTGACCATTAACAGAACGCACGTCCGGCAACATCTTATAAGCTGCTTGGAACAGATAGCGGAACAAGCGTCCGGAGAATCGGCCGCGCACCTATTTTTGAGCTTAACGATTGGGTTTTCCTTTTAAAAAGGTAACAATTATTAAATTGATGAGAGTTCCGAACATAAAAGCGAGCGCTAAAAGTATCCCTGCCTTCACCGGGCCGGAGACATCCGCCATTACCTGAAAGCGGACGAGCGCCATCGGTATAAGAATAACGATCATCGCAGCCATCATCAGCGACATGAGAGAAGCATTCTTCTTCGAGTAGGTGATCCTTATTATCCAGCTTGTAAATCCGATTATCAATGCAAGCGGTAATATATAGCTTAAGAAGAATCTTAAACCCTCCACAGCAGTTTTGCTCCCTTCTTTTTCCTTTATGAAAAAGCTGCTGTCCTATTATTCTGCTTCATACAAGTAAATTCTCCAGCCGGACTCGTTATTTTCAAACTCTTCAAGAAGCTGAAGATCACTTTCGTCCGCATTCTCAATTTCTACTGCGGACAACACATATTTTCCGCCCATTTCTTTAAATCTTTCCGTTCCAAAATCCAGATCTTTGATTTTTTTATTTTTATCCTTTGTGAACAAATACTTTTTTTCCAACTCATCTGTATATACGTACACACGGCCAGCCCATCTGTTATAGTAATTCTCCAGGCTTTTATTTTTATCGAGCTCGCCCTCTACAATGCCACGGAACTCTTCTTTATAGGCGAGCGGGTACATTGTGACATACATGTCGAGCGTGTGCATGCCATTGTACTGCGCCACGGAAGGGTGCATCCCAATGCTCACCACCCGATAATCTGACGGATCTTCCCCAATATAGGATTTTATTTCATCAAATAACGATTCTGAGTAAAACTCTTCGTAAGAAGGGTACCCAAGATCTCTATATTTAAATTCATGGTGCTCACTTGTTAATACTGCGAGCTGCCCTATAATCAGAAGAAGTATCAAGACATTGATCCATTTAAATTTAAATCGGTTCCTAATAATAGTTAATGAAACCGCAAACAGGACGTACCAAATTATAGTATTAAGAAGGTGAAAGCGGGCAAAGTTGAACGTCTTAATAATATCAACAGCCTGTTTTACCGGAAGAAAGCCCTGGTAGTTCCAAAAAGAGATCCATAGAGAAAAGATCGTAATGACCACCAGAAAGAATGGCACTGATTTTTCATGAGCATTTAAAGAAATGATTCCATTTCTTTTTTTATCCATTATTACTTTTACACATACCAGCACCAGAGCCGAAAACACTGCTATGACGATGAATGGCCAATGCATGGAATCAGAGTGGGAATGGGCCGTAAAAAAATTCTCCCCGAAAAACTCCATCGTCCCCTGAAGAGTTCGATGTCCTCTGTTAAAATCCTCCCGATGCGGGGTGAACCCCTGGCCGAGCAGCACACCAGTGACAAGACGATACTGTTTAATAAGAAATATTGAAGTCATAAGAGCAATGCCCGCAATAAATGTCCAATTGATCGTTTTCTTTTTAACTACGTCGTAAAGCCAGACGAGCCCCAGGATTCCAAGGAAAAAGATAAACGAAAACACAAAAATAGAGTAGAACGGCATTAAAGCGAGAATCAGCCAGTCTTTCCATGTGGCTGTGCGGTTCCGTAGATTTAAAAATGCATACAGAGCGAGCGGAATACCAGCAAGGCTCAGTCCGCCGAACGGCCAGAATGGCGTTAATGCAAAGGCAGTGGCTGTTCCCACAATAATAAGCGGGCTTGTTCGATAGTTTTTAAAGATATGTTTTTTCAATAATAAATACATACCAAAAAAAGCTATAAAACGCATCAGAAACAGGTTCAGTGCAAAGACTGTAAACGGCTCAAATAATAAAAACAGCAGTACATACAGACTCAGTTCAGAGTCTAAAGCTGCACGAGGAAGGCCATTCATCATTGTCGGAATGGCGGCATCATTCGGAGCAAACATCAATCCGCTCTCTACTAACGTTTTGTACCATACAACATTTGAATCAAGGTTATCATGGATCCTGACATGGGCGTCCTCACCAAGAATAAATAACGGTAATAAATATATAAAAATCAACACCATGCCGATGATGATAAGAGTTCGTTCCTTCAGCATGAGTAGAATCTCCTTATTGCGTTAGTAATATAGTAAATATCTTGTTCCCGCAGTCCATAATACATCGGAAGCCTGATCAGGCGCTCACTTTCGCGGGTCGTCCAGTGATCTTCCCCGTGAAAACGGCCGAATTGTCTACCTGCTTTTGCAGAATGAAGGGGAACATAATGAAAAGCACTGCTAATTTCATGCTCCTTCAGCCATGCAATCAGCGCAGTCCGCTCCTCCAGATTCTTTGTTTTCACATAAAACATATGTGCATTGTGAGCACATTCCTCTGGTATAAACGGCAGTTCTACATATTTATTTTCGGCAAGAGGCTGGAGCAGTTCTTCGTACAGTTTCCAGGAATTCAGCCTGTCGTTATTAATCGTTTCTGCTTCATCGAATTGTGCCTTCAAAAAAGCTGCATTAAGTTCACTCGGCAAATAGGAAGAGCCTACATCCACCCATGAATATTTATCGACTTCTCCCCGAAAAAATTGAGATCGGTTTGTGCCTTTTTCTCGGATGATTTCTGCACGGTTTTTCCAGTTCTCATTATTAAGGAGAATGGCGCCCCCTTCTCCGCTCGTATAATTCTTTGTTTCATGAAAGCTGAAGCAGCCTGCATCTCCAATGGTTCCGAGCGCCTTTCCTTTATATGTGCTCATAACGCCCTGGGCTGCATCCTCAATTACTGCGATATCGTATTTTCGGGCGGTTGCAAGTAAAGCATCCATTTCACAGGCGACTCCTGCATAATGGACAGGAACAATCGCTTTCGTTTTAGAAGTGATTGCTGCTTCAACCAGCTTCTCATCAATGTTGAGTGTGTCCGGGCGGATATCCACAAAAACGATTTCTGCACCGCGCAGTACAAATGCATTTGCTGTGGAGACAAAGGTATATGAAGGCATGATCACTTCATCTCCCGGACGAATGTCAGCCAGAAGAGCCGACATTTCGAGAGCATGCGTACATGAAGTTGTCAGATAGGAAGCGTAGCAGTCAAATGTATCTTCCATCCATTCATGGCAGGCCATTGAAAAAGAGCCGTCCCCGGACAGTTTTTTCATATCTATGGCCTGCTGGATATAATGTGCTTCTTTACCGGTTACCGGCGGCTGGTTAAATGGAATCATCAGGAACCTCCGTCATTTCGCTGGTTTTATGCGGACTGGCTGGTGACGAGAATTCCCGCTATAATCAACACAAGTCCGGCTATTTTATGAACAGTCATCGGTTCGTTGAATAAGAATACAGACAATATGAATACGAGCATAAACGATAAACTCATAAATGGATAGGCATAGCTTATATCAAATTTAGTCATGGCAGCCATCCAAAAGAAGGATGCGACAAAGGCAGAAAGAAAACCCGACAATATCAGCGGGTCAAATAAAAGCCTGAACAGAAAAAAGACCTTCTCCTGAAATTCTGCAGGAAGGCTTCCAAATTTCGATATGCGCCATTTCAGCATAATTTGGCCATATACAGTAAAAAAGATTGTTCCAAAAATATATAGGTAACCCATCTAAAACCCCACTCACTGCTGATTATTCAGTTTATGATACACATCGACAGCACTTTTAAACCTGAAACCGAGAGAGGAAAGCAGGTTAATCATCGCTAAATTGATGGATGATATGGGCGAAGGTATTTCTGTGTGTCCTCTGTCGATCATTGTCTGAAGTGCTGCGGTCCAAAAATATTTGGCAAGACCCCGCCCCTGGAACTCCGGTTTAAAGGCCTGGAGCCTGATATCAGGCCCCGACAGCGCAAAAAAACCGGCTAACTCTCCATTATAAGAAAATCCCCACACTTCATCCTCATCGTAAAGCTGATTCAGCCAATTATCATAGCGCTTATCTGCACCGCGCTTATCCACTTTGAAATCCCTGTGAAATCGGCCGTGCTGATAAACTCCTTCAGAAATAGCAAGCACATCTTCACGTTTAACATTTTTGACGAGATCCACTTTCTCATCCCGGTATGGGATAAAATGATCTATGCGGAGAGTTGGTGTCAAAAGGGTATCTGTAAAATAAAATCCGTACTGATGAAGCAGCTCTTTAGAATCCAGAGGGTTTACTTTAATAGTAAAATGACCTTTTACAGTGTCAGTCAATTTCAATGCTTCCTCGGAGTATTCCGTTAACTGGTACGTATCCATTTCAAGCGCCCGCTTGTCCCAGGGCGTTTCCTGCAATAATTCCTTTGTCATTTAGCAGCAGTCTCCTTTCGATCACTCTTTCCAGCGGGTTGCCGGTATCGGATCGATCGTTTTTTTCACATTATTTTCTTTAAATCCTACTGATTCCTGCACGATATAAAGCGGTCTGTTTTTAACTTCATTAAACACTTTGCCGATATATAACCCCAAAACTCCAAGGTTTGCAAAAATTAGACCTCCCACAAAATAAATCGATACCATTAGACTGGTCCAGCCTGCAGGCGGTTCTGCGAGAAAGAAAAATTTATATATCAAGTACAGGCCATATAGGAGGGCCGACAAGGAGATTAAAAAACCGAATTTAATGGAGAGCCGCAGCGGCTTGTTAGACTGCGATACTATACCGTCAATCGCCAGGTTTACAAGCTTTGAGACATTATAAGAGGAGCTGCCTGAAATACGTTCCTGATGCTCCACGTTCACTGCCGCTGAATCAAATCCCATCCATTTTATAAACAGAGGATAGTTCCGGTTTTGTTCTCTTAACTCACGGAAGTTCTCGACAACTTTTCTTGAAGAAATACTAAAGTTGGCTATCGTCGGATCGGACTTATTTTCCGTGAAATAATCGTATACTTTATAAAACATTTTCGAACTCGTTTTCTTCATAAAGCTGTCCTGCCGTGCTTCTCTTCTGGCAAATACCACGTCATAGCCTTCCTGCGCCTTATCGTAGAGCTTACTTATTTCTTCGGGCTGGTCCTGAAGATCGCAGTCCATGACAACCACCCAATCTCCTTCTGCTTTATCGAGGCCGGCGGTGATGGCAACATGCTGGCCAAAATTTTTCGCCATACGAATTCCTTTCACACGGCTGTCCCGGTTGGTCAGTTGCTGGATCACCTGCCACGATTGATCCGGACTGCGGTCCTCCACCATAATAATTTCAAAATCAGTCGTAATTGGCTCCAATGCGTTCTTTATGCGATTGTATAATTGTATTAAACACTCGCCGCACCCGTAAACAGGCGTGACGACTGAAATATGCGGATTAGTATTTCTCATGGCTCACATACCACTCCACTGTCTTTGAAATTCCCGACTCGAAATCCTCTTCGCCGTGCCAGCCGAGTTCATTTTCAATCTTACTTGCATCTACTGCATATCTGCGATCGTGGCCGGGCCGATCGTCTACAAAGGTGATTAAATCCTGATAACTGGCCAGATTCTTTTGACGCTTTATCTCCGGAACCAGTTCATCAAGGAGAGTACATATCATTTCGGCTATATATAGATTTGTTCTTTCATTTTTGCCTCCGATATTATACGTTTCTCCTGCCCGTCCCGAATGATAGGCTAAATCGATGCCTTTACAATGATCCAGCACATAGAGCCAATCTCTGATGTTCTGGCCGTCCCCATAAATAGGAACTGGTTCGAGGCTGAGAGCTTTACGGATAATAGTGGGAATCAGCTTTTCACTGTGCTGCTTCGGACCGTAATTGTTCGAGCAGTTCGTGGTCACTATATTCATTCCGTACGTATGAAAATAGCTTCGCACAATCATATCTGAGCTTGCCTTACTGGCGCTGTAAGGACTGTTCGGTCTATAAGGAGAGGTTTCTTTAAACAGCCCGGTATCTCCAAGCGTTCCATACACCTCATCCGTTGAAATATGATGAAAGCGTACCGATTCATAACCCGGTTTATATTCACCTGCCCCGTCCATCCAATGCCGCATGGCAGCATCCAGCAGAGTGAACGTGCCATTGACGTTTGTTTGAATAAACAGGTCCGGCCCAGTAATCGAACGATCCACATGAGATTCGGCCGCGAAATGAATGACTCCTTTGAAATCATGCTTTTGAAACAGTTCTTCCACCAGCTTCCGATCACCTATATCGCCTTCTGCCAGCTCATAGTTCGTAAACCGGTGAAGCTCTCTTTCTTCTGCAAGGTCTGCGGCATACGTCAATTTATCTAAATTGACCACATGGTAATACGGGTACTTTTCCAGAAAATATTCTAAAAAGTGAAGGCCGATAAAACCGGCCCCTCCCGTCACTAATATTGATTTTGTGTCCGTCATTATTTCATCAATTCCGTTCGGTGATCTTGATTTGTTTCCTGCCAGTACTGCGACGTATGAGTGCGCTGGGTGATGCGCATCAAATACTTCTTATAATCGCTGTCCTTCATTTCGGAGAGCTTGACCTGCAGTTCTTCCAGGGAGATATACTTCATGTAATAAGCAATTTCCTCGAGGCATGCCACCTTAAAACCCTGCCGTTTTTCTACTGTTTCAATAAACTGTGAAGCGTCAAACAACGATTCCGGAGTACCGGTATCAAGCCACGCAAATCCTCGACCAAGCAGCTCTACGTTCAGTTTTCCTTCTTCAAGATATGCTTTGTTAATATCCGTAATTTCAAGCTCGCCTCTTTCAGACGGCTTTGTCTGCTTCGCTATATCGATAACATCATTATCGTAGAAATACAGACCGGTCACGGCAAATTCAGATTTCGGATTTTCAGGCTTTTCTTCTATAGAAACTACACGCTGCCGCTCATCAAATTCTACTACTCCAAAACGCTCAGGCTCGCTGACACGATAACCAAATACAGTAGCGCCGGACTCTCTTCGCGCTGCTTTTTGAAGAAGCGGTGTAAAGCCCTGACCGTAAAAAATATTATCACCGAGAATTAACGCAACGTCATCGCTGCCTACAAAAGATTCCCCTATTGTAAAGGCCTGGGCGAGTCCTTCCGGTGAATACTGAACCTCATAAGAAAGTGAGATTCCGAATTTGCTGCCATCGCCGAGCAATTCTTGAAATCTCGGAGTGTCCTTTGGTGTTGAAATAATCAATATATCCTTGATGCCTGACAGCATCAGCACAGACAGAGGATAAAATATCATCGGTTTGTCGTATACGGGAAGCATCTGCTTCGAAATGCACTGCGTCATCGGGTACAGCCTTGTACCGCTTCCACCCGCTAAAATTATACCTTTCATAGAAAGCAACCTCCTTCCAGCTTCCTGCTGGACACAGCTGGACTTACTATTATATTTCCTATCTTATACCACTGAAAACATCTTTCGTGCTATAAAACGGTGTAAAAGTCTGAGAAAGTATGGGATGAGAATGAAATAATTTATGATTCGAAAGCATCAACAGAAAATTTTACAATGATATCACGGGGATCCGGGACAGCTCACTCAGTCACCTTAAGCTGAGAGGTTATTGAGCGAAAAGTCGCCACATGCTGGAAGCGAAGGCGGACATCAGGTACGTTATTTACCCAAATGAAGAGAAATTTTACTGTCATTGCGGCAGATAACAGAACCAGTGTCCGGAGAATCCGCCCCCGGCCTATTACAAAAAAGGAAAAGGGGGCTGTATCATAAATGATACTCGCCCCCTTTTGTATGGTAAAAATGCAGGGGACAAGTCCTTCGCTTTCCGTGGGCAGCGCTTCAGCTAACCGGGCGAAACCCACGCCCGGGTGATCTTCAGCCGCTGCTCTTCCCACTGGAGTCTTCGGACTTGTCCCTGCTCTCTTCTATTTAGGATACTACTTTTTCTATAAAAAGGGGCTTTTGCTACAGCCCCGTTTTATGATTATAGTCAGGCCAATTCAACGAGCTTTTTCCTAACCCCTAGAGTTCCGGCAGGTGGATTTCCACTTCTCTTCCATTCGCTGATGAACGAAGGATTCCATCGATGATTGCCTGATTAATTAGGATTTCCTCCCCAGGGATAGGAGCTGGTTTGTTTTCCTTTACAGCAACTACAAAGTCACGGACTTTCTCGTAAAAAATATCCCTATTATGGACTTCAACCGGTATGGATGTATCGACTTGACGACCGTTGATATCATGAAATAAATCAATTGTCCCAATTCCGCCGTCCCACACCCCGCTCCAGGGGCCGGTACCGGCAGGCGTTAATTTTAAGCCGGCATCCTTTCCTAAAAACAGCGTTGGGCCTAGCGAATCGGCGTGCATGGCCCACGATGTTTTAAAGTTTAGTACTTTTCCACCTTCCAGCCTAATCAGAGCGACTCCAAAATCCTCTACTTCAAAATTTGGCGCTTCCTTATGATAGACCGGGTTGGTGCCAAAATGATTAGAGGCGTAAGCGGAAACCGTGAGCGGTTTCGGGTAGCCAAGAGCATTTAATACTAAATCAAGAGAGTAGCAGCCAATATCTGCTAAAGCACCAGCACCAGCTAACTCTTTATTAATAAATGTCCCCTCCGGCATCCCTCGCCGCCTTCCTCCGCCGGTCTGCACATAGTAGACATCTCCAAGACTCCCGGATTGAACAATTTCTTTTATCATCCGCATATTCGGGTCGTACCTTGGCTGAAATCCTATCGTCAGCATCTTTTTCGTTTCATTTGCCGTTTTCACCATGTCGACTGCCTGCTCAATTGTTACCGCCATCGGCTTTTCCACCAGCACATGCTTATCCGCCAGCAGTGCGTCTACACTCGTGCGGTGATGAGCCACATTAGGAGTACAAATGCTCACACCATCTAAAGGCAGCTCCAGCAGCTTGGTATGATCAGCGAATGTCTCGACATTTTCAAGCTCAAGTTTTTCTTTGAACAATTCTGCCTTCCCCGGCGCTATATCTGCTACAGCAGCCACTTGAACATCCGGCATTTGTTTGTATGCCCGGACATGCGCTGCAGCGATGCCGCCGGTTCCAATAATTCCAACCTGAAGCATTTCTTTCATATAACTTATCCCCCGTTTTAAGTTGGTTGATATCCTGCTGATTGATAAGCCATTTCCGTCAGCCTTACCACTTTTTTAGCAAATTCGCCGGGCACCTTCACCTCATGCCTCTCGAAAATGGCGTCAATAAAGCTTTTATCCTGGTTTGTTGTTTGCAAAGGAAGCTCTGGGACCAGCGGAGCCTCTCCCGATTTACGCAATAATATTTTGCCATTTTCAAAGAAAAGCGCACCTTTTTCTCCTGTCACAACGTAAGTTTCATGCCAGCACGGAGCATTTCCGATCACATTTAAGCCTGCGATTACGTTTTGTTCAAAGCGTACGGTAGAAAATGAATCTATTTCCACCGGAGCATCATACATTTCTAACTGTGTATTGATTTCAACAGGTGATAAACCAGTAATCCATAAAAGTGTGTCAATAATATGACTGCCGGAGTCCATCAGCATCCCGCCTCCTGACAATTGTGGAGATTGACGCCACGTCCCGGCCGAAAGCTGCTTCCAATCCTGGTATAAGGAAGTTGTCACTGTGTTTAACCTTCCGATCGCACCGCTGGATATTGTCTCTTTCATATATAGAAAAGCCGGTTCAAAATGCCGTTGGTAGGAAACCTGCAGTATTTTTCTGTTCTTCTCTGCGATATCAATCAAGTTTTCTGCATCATGATAAGTACACGTCATTGGTTTTTCTATTAACACGTGGCAGCCATTGTGAAGCGATTCCACCGCCTGCTCAAAATGAAGGGTATGCGGGGAACAGATAACTACTGCATCCAGACGCAGCTCTTTAAACATCAAAGATATACTTTCGTAATGATTAACGTCCTCCAGCTTAAACGAAGAACAAAGCTTATTTCTATTATCGACAACAGGGTCAACAACAGCCGCAATCCTCACTTCATTTAATTCCACCAACTGCCTGCAGTGGCTGTAAGCTATTCCCCCGCAGCCAATAATCCCTACTTGAATCTGTTTCATTGAAATGCCCCCTGCTTACTTGTTATTGGACAGAAGAGGTTTGATTGAGATGTACAGCTTTTCCTGTTTTCGCAGATTCATATATCGCTTCTAGAATCTCGGTCACAACATAGGCCTGAATCGGCTTTGTGAGAGGTTCTGTATCATGAATGATATTATCAATCCATAGACGAGCTTCCAGATCGGCGTCACTTTCTTCTTCTCCTTCAAAAAACGCCACTCCGCCGGTTCCTGTGTCTACTTTCCTTTCGTAAAGCTTTCCAAAGTCTTCCCCGTTAAAACGAAGCCCATCTTTCATATCAGCGCCGCCTTCCGTACCGCTTAAAGAGCATTTCGCTTCATCCTCATCCAATGTATTAAGAGCCCAGCTTGATTCAAGAATAATTGTGGCTCCGTTCTCCATCGTAATAAATCCAAAAGCCGAGTCTTCCACTGTAAATTCAGCAGGGTTCCATGGTCCGAATGCATTCGCAGCATTTTGTTTATCTCCAAGCTTATGATAAACAGTTCCGACCACTGTTTTCGGTTTGTAATTGTCCATCATCCATAATGCTAAATCAAGAGCATGAGTGCCGATATCTATTAGCGGTCCGCCGCCCTGCTTTTCTTCATCGAGAAAGACTCCCCAGGTCGGGACTGCCCGGCGCCTGATGGCATGAGCCTTCGCAAAATAAATCTCTCCTAAATCTCCCCGCTCACAAGCTTGATGTAAGTATAGGCTGTCCTGACGAAAACGATTATTATAGCCGATCGTCAGTTTCTTCCCAGACCGTTCTGCAGCTTTTAGCATTAACTTTGCTTCTTTTGATGTTTTGGCCATCGGCTTCTCACACATGACATGCTTGCCGGCATCCAGTGCTGCTGCAGAAATTTCTGCATGTGAGTTGTTCGGAGTGCATACATGCACCACGTCAATTGTCTCATCAAGCAGTAATTGCTTGTAGTCCTCATAGACCTTCGCATTTGCCGTTCCGTAATCCTCTGCCGCTTTCTTTGCTCTGTCTAATTGAATGTCACAAAAAGCAGCCAGCTCTACAACTGCTAATTTACTTAAACTAGGCATGTGCTTTCCATTTGCAATGCCTCCGCATCCGATAATTGCCACTTTCACTTTTTTTTCCATGTACGGATTCCTCCTGCTCGGTATATTAATTTGTATATTGCTTCAGGTGCTCTTTCGCCTTTACAATTCCCTGCCGCTCTGCATCTAAACTGCCCCAATAGCGGTGATCCTCCAATTCAATACTTATTGGCCCTTGATAGCCGATCATCTCCAGCCTTGATGCCACTTTTCCCCAGTCGACATCACCTTCTCCAGGAATCGTATACCGCCATGATCCTTCAGAAAAATCAATTTTCTGTTCAAAGCTAGCCGGCAGATTACCGAATTCATATAATTCTTCTTTCAGCATCTCCGTATCTTTACCATGACAATAATTTATTCGATCACCAAATTCAGATAAAAATCGTAAATAGTCTATCCCTAACCTAACTAAATGAGATGGATCATAATTAATGCCAAAATGACGTGATGGAATGATATCAATCATTGCACGAAGCATTTCCGGTGTACATCCCAGCGTGGAATAATGCGGCGCCGGGCCGGGATAGCCTTCAAGAGCAATATAAACGTCATGCTTTTCTGCCTGTTGAACAACTTCCGGAAATGACTCCTTCCAAATGTCAAACCCTTCCTTCCGGGTGAGAGTGATATCTTCTGGAATCAAACACATAAAAATGACCTTTCCACCGAGGGACGCTACCTCTTCTATTTGGTTCGTTACTTTCTGCACCGCTTCTCTCCGCCGCTGCTTATCTTCACTCAAAAGCTTTGTCGGGCCGACTGCACCTGCCCCATCAATCGATCCTGTTTTTATCCCGGCCGCTTCCAATACTTGTTTAACGTCCTCGTTATATTCTGGTACATCAATGACGTCGAGCCCATTTTGGGCAGCCCATGCTGCCGTTGATTTCAATCCTTCCTTCCCTATATTTGGCGGAATTCTCATACCAATACTTCTTTTCATTACTTGCAGCCTCCTTCTTTTCAATTCTATTGTTTTTATTTTATCCCACTAAAAGTAATGCCTTGAATGAATCGTTTTTGCAAAAAGAAAAATATAATGATAATTGGAACTGTCATCATCGTAGCCACAGCCATCATAAGACCCCATTCTGTGCCCCGCTGACTCTGGAATTGCTGCAGACCCAGGGAAAGTGTATATTCCATTTCATCTGTCAAGTAAATTAGCGGACCTATAAAATCAGTCCAGCTGGCCATAAATTGAAATAGTCCCACCGCAAAAATGGCCGGTGTAGCTAACGGGAGCATTATTTGCAGATAAATCCTAAATTCTCCCGCGCCATCTATTTTCGCAGCATCTCTCAATGTGTCAGGCAGCCCCATGAAAAACTGCCGGAGCAAAAAGATGAAAAAAGGAACACCGAAAAATTGAGGCACAATCAGCGGGAGATTGGTACCGACCCAGCCGACCTGGTTGAACAGCAGAAACAACGGAATCATTGTCACTTGTGCCGGTATCATCATAACGACTAGCGTAATAACAAAAAGCACATTTCTGCCTTTATATTTCAGTTTTGCAAAGCTGTAAGCAACCAAAGGGCAGGAGATCACAACCCCGACTGTACTCAGCACTGTAATGACAACAGTATTATTTAAATACGTAAAGAAAGGAATATATGCTGTCGCATCGATATAATTTCTCCATTGAAACGGATTCGGCATCCATTCAGGCGGGAACGTATAGATTTGAGTGGAATCTTTCAACGAAGTAGATACCATCCATATAAAGGGAACGATAAAGAAAAGAGCAGCAGCAATCAGACAAACATGGGCAAAAATTCTTTGTAGGTTTTTCTTTTTTTGTAACTCCAAAGTAGATATTCTCCTTTCTACTCCCCTTGGTAATGAACCCACCGTTTAGAGGTCATAAAAATAATGGCTGTAAAAATCATAATTACGACAAAAAGAATCCATGCCATCGCAGAGGCGTACCCCATTTGAAAATATTGAAAACCATTGTCGTATAAGTACATGACATAAAATGTGAGAGAGTTAGAAGGACTTCCCTGCCCCTCTGTCAGTGTGTAGGGCAGAGTAAACTGCTGGAACGCATTGATCGCCCCCATTACTAAATTAAAGAAAATCACCGGTGTAAGCAGCGGGATCGTAATACGAAATGTTTTGTGGATCCAGCCGGCCCCATCCACATCGGCCGCTTCGTAAAGCTCCTCCGGGATGTCACCCAGTCCCGCAAGGTATATTACTACGGCTTGTCCAATACCCCATAAAGACATTAAAATCAGCGACGGTTTGGACCATGTCACACTTCCAAGCCAATTCGGCCCCTGCACCCCCACTCCATTTAACACACCATTCACCAGACCGAAGCCCGGGTCCAATAACCACATCCACAGCACAGCTAATGCTACGTGAGGGACTAGTGTCGGAAGAAAGAAAATGGTTCGATAAACGGCCATCCCCTTCACTTTTAAATTCAGCATCATCGCAAGGGCTACTCCGAATATTATACTTAAAGGAACAAAGTACACTGTAAAATAGATCGTATTGTAAATAGATTTCCAAAATAATTCATCATTAAATAGGTTGATATAATTTTGCAGCCCTACAAACTCCCCCGGCTGAAGAATGCTGTAAGAAGTAAAACTAAAATAAATCGACGCAGCGAGCGGAAACGCATAAAATAAAAGCAGTCCGATAATCCATGGTGAAGCAAACAGCCACCCGTTTATATTAGATTTGTTTAACAGCTTCTGCTTAGGAACTGCTGTACGAGTAGTACTGGACATTTTAGGCATATCAGGCATACTTACACCCCTTATCTGTTCCGGAAAAAAGGGGAGACAAGCTCCCCCCGTCCGCAATTATTCATATTCCTCGAGAGCCTTATTTACTTTGTTTGTTGCCTTGTCCAGATTTTCCTCTGGTGTTCCATCACCTCTCGTAGAATTCTCTACAGCATTAACTAATTCGTTCCATAGCAGCTGACCTTCAGGAATAACCGGTCTCGAGTTGGAATCATCCAGGATATTGATAAACTCTTTCATGGTTTCATCTTCTGTGTAGCCCAACGACTCATTCACTGATTCAATAACAGAGAAATCTGAAGAAATTTCTGAATACACTTCCTGTCCATCTTCTGAAGCCATGAATTTCAAAAACTCCCAAGCTTCATCCTCGTTGTTAGCTCCTCTTGGAATCACGAGTGACATACCGCCGGACCAAGTGGTAAAATCTTCCCCAGTTGGCGTTGGAATAGGCGTCACACCATAATTTAAATCCGGTTTATATTTGTTAATACCAGCCATCGTAAAATTCCCATCAATTTTCATGCTCAGCTGGCCTGTAATAAACGGATCCGAAGCACCCGTTCCGCTTGAGCTTTCAAAACCGGAGATATCTTCTACTCCGTACTTCTGTCCAAATTCTGTCATCCATTCAAGCGCTTCCACTATTTTTGGGTCATTGGCAGTGACTTCTCCTGTTTCTTCATCATAGAAATCTCCACCAAATCCCCATCCCCAGCTGTAGAGCCAGCCCTGTCCATACCAGGGAATAAAACCTACCTGTTCAAAACGCTTACCTTCTTTGACGGTCAGCGCCTCAGCCGCCTCCTCAAGCTCGTCTATTGATTTAGGGGGATCATTGGGGTCAAGGCCGGCTTCTTCAAAATGGTCTTTATTGTAATAAAGCAGGCGTGAATCTGTCGTCAACGGAACAGCATACAATTTATCATTATAGCTCGACTCTTCCCAGGCATAATCGTAATACTTGTCTTCTGTAATTCCATCTTCCTCCGCCTTTTCTGTTAGATCCGTCAGCGCGTCCTCCACAACCCATGAGCTCACCTTGAATCGGTCAAAATAAGCCACATCCGGGGGATTATTACCAGCGATTGAGGTCAGCAGCTTTTGGTCTGCCCCTTCGCTTGATTCTGTATAAACAAGCTTTATTTTTATGTCCGGGTTTTTCTCTTCAAATGCCTTCGCCGAGGCTTCTAATGCTTCTTGTGTTGTATCAGAAGTGCCGTGCCAAAATGTAATTTCTTTTTGTCCGTCATTACTTGCTTCAGAGCTTCCAGATTCAGAATTATCGCCGGAGCAGCCACCCAATACGAATACACACACCAATAAAAAAGCGAAAATTTTGATATTAATTCCTTGTTTTCTCACGCTTTCTCCTCCTCATTAAGCTTCGTTCGAGAACAGTGTGCCTTTTTCTGCTTCGCCTCCCCTTTCCTATTCATTTATAAAATCAAAAACTAAATAGTTTTGATTTCCCAAATACAGAAAGCGCTTACAAAGAGTAGTTTAATAATAGGGAAAAAGACCTTAAAATGTTATAACAACATATACCAACTTTTTATCAACGATTAAAATATACCAACTAAAAATAAATATGTCAACTTTGTTTTTTATAACTTTTCTGGAAATTTGCTTGGCGTATTGGTGGTGAATGTTAAATCTTCGTAAAATAGAACAATTTCATAAGTCAATTTCACATTCTGAATAGTACTTATACAATTTAATTCAAAAACAACAAAAAAAAGCCTTGATCAATTGTTTATGATCAAGGCTCTACTATATATTGGCGAGGCTGTTACTTGTCGACTGCCCATCTATTAGCTTATATTCAGCATCAGAATGCACAGGCTCCTTTTCCCCTTCTAATTGTGCCGCCAATAAATCGACTGCTTTGTAGCCAATCGCTTTTTCATTTTGCTGAATATGAGTGAAAAAAGGCGGACTCATCAGATTTTTCGGAGAATCAAAGCATACGATTGAATAATCCTCAGGAACCCTTTTTCCTATCCTCTGGATCTCTTGATATAATTTTACCGCTATTCCATATTCACAAGCTACAAAAGCTGTAATATATGGGTTTTCTTCAATAAGCTTCCTGATTTCTTCGATATCGTCCGTCGAATGAAGTGGCGCGGGATCATTTTTATTAATATCAATCGAGCTCACCGCATTATTAAAGATAATATCAGGGTTTGTTTTAAAGCCTTTCTCAGACATCGCCAGATGAAACCCCATCAGCCGGTCCTCCACAGAGGAGGTGCCCTCTACCGGTGGTGATATAAAGGCAATATGCTCATGCCCGAGCTCTATCAAGTGCCTGGTCAGCTTGGTGGAGGCTGCTTTATTATTAATACAAACAGAACTAGAGGGGATCCCTTTTAAGTATCTATCCACTAATACAAGAGGGAAATTATCGACCACCAGCCTCAACAACTCATTATTGTAATGCTTGCCGGGAGAAGGAAAAAAAATCAGCCCTTTCGCTCCAACATTTGTCAATGATTTTATGGCTTTATCCTCTTCTTCTAATTTACCGTGTGTCTGCTTCATAATCATACTCAAATTATGATCTGAACATCGTTCTTCAATACTTTCCAGCAGTCTGCTTCCATAGACCTCCCCAAAGCTTGGCAGCACAAAACCAACCAATTTTTGGGCAGAAGTCGGACTTACTGCTGCTTCAGCATTTTCCGTGATATTTAAAACTTCCGGATCAAGCTGGGCTACAAAAGAACCTTTTCCCCTGTATCGCTCAATTAAATTTCGCTGAGCCAGCATATTTAGTGCCTTTTTTGTTGTAATGCGGCTGACATTAAATTTATCCGCAAGCTCATTTTCTGAAGGGATTTTATCGCCGCTTTTTAATGCCCCGCTTTTAATATCTTCTAGAATATTCAGATATATTTTTTTATATAGTTGGCTCATAATAACTCCTTTAAACAATCTCATCCAAAAAATACACTCACATCTTCAAAGTATACCAATTTATTACGCGAATTAATACATTCTAGCTATTTACACTAAGAAGCAGCTATTTCCAGTAAAATAATGGCAGATAATTCACGCCATGCTTCCGCTTATCTATATCATACCAACATACCAACTGTCAATACCAACTAATATTTCAGCCGGACAGCTGAAATATTTATTAATACTTGTGAACAGTCTGCTGTCCTTAAAAAGGTGCAGGAAGTAAGTTGATGAGACAGGAGCAAACGAGACTCCTGCCTGATAATAATTATTTGAACCTTTTCATTTTTTGAACGTCATAAATTGCACTCGTTAAACTGTGTTCTCCTTTTGAATCGTGTCCAAGCTCCCATATCATCATTCCTCCAAATCCGTTATGATGAGCAAGCTCGGTTTTCTTTCTCATAGTCTTTTCTCCATTATAATGATAAACCTTTCCGTCTATGTCCGCTTTATCCCGTAAGGCATTTGCCGGATCCTGGCTGATTATATTAGAATATGATATTTGACTACCTTTCGCGTCCTCTGGTTGTCCATAAAAAGGTACTCCTAACACTAGCTTCCCCCTTGAAATGTTATGGGTGTTAAATAAATCAGACCAATAGCTTACAATTTTCTCCGTGAAAGGGTATGGAGATAAATTTTCAGCTTTATATTCTCCGCTCCAGTGTCCGTCATAAGCCATCACGTTTACATGATTCACATGATGAAACATGGCCGGTTCATAAATGACTGATGGCACCTCTTTTCCTGTTTCACTATCAATCTTCGAGAACACGGCAATAGATAACTCCTTATCAGATGCGCGAAGTTTTTCTCCCAATTTTTCAGTGAATTCTGCAAGGTATTGGGCATCTTTCTGCGTGCGGGGGTGTTCAAAATCAATGTCTATGCCGTCCAGATTTTCTTCATTCGATATTTCAATAAGCTCGTCAATCAGTTTTGCCCGAGACTTGGGATTATAAATGGCAGCTTTAAAATAATCATAAGTCCCGCCCCCTTCCAGATGCTCGGCACCCCCTACAGCAAGCATAGCTTTTGTATCTTCCTGGTGTGCCTCTTTCACCATATTGCGGAGATTTGCTTTTGCTTCCTCTCCATTCAGCTCGAGACTTCCATCTTTCTGTGGATGAGCAAATGAAAATATAGCATGGGTTAACTGCGAATAATCGATCGATGACGGATCTCGAAAATCCTGTACATATCCCATTAATACTTTTTCGTCCAATTTCGAGTTAGATTTTTCTTCTTTAATAGATTGTTCTGATTTAGGAGCATTTCCTATGGTGAGTTCACTTTGGTTTTTTTCTGTACTGATATCTGTAAAGATAAAGAATCCACCTATGCCCAGTAAAGCTGCTATGATTAAAAGGAAATAATATATCTTCATGAGAAAACCCCTTAGTCTAAATAATCTTCGGTATGTTTTTTCTGTTTTTTTCACACAGAAAAGCCCATCGATAATGATGGGTTTTCTGCGTCTAAATTACATTAAAGTGGGGTTGAATGAAGTAATGGGGGGTTACTTCACAGCTAGTGTAGTAGAATATTTAATGAATAGAAATAGTTTGCGTGATTTTTACATTAAAATGTGGAAGTATTCCATATTTCTCAAGATCTGCTTTTGAAATCATTAACGGAACCAGTATCCGGAGAACAAGCCCGGACGCCACAGCTGCCCGGTGCTTCCGCATCTGATGCCCCCGAAGTTTCTCTCCTTCCCAAGAGCAGGACCTGCCGACACTGAAAAAGCAAAAACCACCTGCTGGACCGGCTCTATAAACAGCCTGACAGGTGGGTTGTCTTTGTTATTAATCTTCAACTTCAACAATTAGCTCTATTTCTACAGGGGTATTAAAAGGAAGCTCATTTGCAGATATTGCCGACCTTGCATGCTTACCCCTTTCTCCGAAAATTTCTTCAAGAGTGGAGGAGGCAGCATTAATAACATATGGCTGGTCTACGAAACCATCGGCGGAATTCACAAATCCGAGCATTTTCACGACTTGTTTTATTTTATTAAGGTCGCCGATTTCCCCTTTAATGACAGATAAACAGTTGATAATGCTCTGCCTCGCTGCTTCCTGTCCCTGTTCAATTGTGAGGTCCGAGCCAAGCTTGCCTTCGTAAATATTTTCCCCATCTTTTCTGCAGTCCTGACCGGACGTATAAATTAAGTTCCCCGTACGTTTAGCCGGAACATATACAAATTTCGGCCTGCTTGGCTGCGGAACTTCTATGCCTAATTCATTTAATTTTTCTTCAATTGTAATCATTGCTGATCTCTCCCTGCTTAGAAATTAATGATGGTCACATGTATGAGAATGATGAAAAGGTATTACTTGTCCACTGGAAGTACGCAAATTTTGGCCGCCGGCTATTGTTTTAACTCCATTAACGAAGACGGTGTGAATACCCTCGGGATAATTTATCGGCTGCTCAAAGGTTGCCGTGGCTTTAATTGTTTCTGGATCAAAGATCGTAATGTCAGCGCAGTATCCTGGTGTAAGCAGACCGCGCTTTCCAAGCTTAAATTTTTGAGCCGGAAAAGAGGTCACCTTGCGGATGGCATCCTCCAGGCGCAGGATTTTATTTTCTCTCACATAATGCTCGAACAACCGCGGATAAGTGCCATAAAGACGCGGATGCGGCTTGCCGGTTTCACAGCCGAGGCTGTCAGAAATAATTAGAGAAAAGTCAGACTTGATGACATCTCTCACATCGTTTTCAGCCATGTGAAAATAAACGATCCCGACGTTTCCGTTTTCTTCTATTAATAGATCAAATGCTGTGTCAATTGGATGTTGTCCGCGAGCTTCGGCAATACCCAGTACACTTTTGCCTTCCAATGATATATTTTTATCTGATACTGAGGAGATAACGACATTTTCCCAGCCGGTGGAGACGACGAGATTATCCCAATCCTCCTGTTCTTCCTGCAATTCATTTTTTATCTGATTTCGTACTTCAGTATTCTTCAATCTTTCCAGACATTTACCAGTACCGCCCTCGAGCGTCCATGGCGGAAGGACAGTTGTGAGCATAGTTGATCCCGCATGGTAGGGATACACATCGCAGGTCACAGTGAGTCCTTTTGCTCTGGCGTCCTCTATCAGCTGCAGGGCGTGATTCACCGCTCCCCAATTTCGTTTTCCAGCCGCCTTTAAATGGCTTACATGCAGGTTAATCTCACAAGTTTGTGCAATCCAGAGCACTTCTTTAATAGAAGCAATTAGATTATTGCCTTCCCCACGAATATGTGTTGCCAGCAGCCCGTTATATTTCGGAAGCACGGTGCACAACTCAGCTAACTCCTCTTTTGATGAATATCTGCCCGGAGAGTATAATAACCCGATCGAGAGTCCAATGGCCCCTGCCTGCAATCCCTCCTCCAGCAATTCCTTCATTTGCGCTATTTCATCAGAGGAGGCAGGACGGTTCTCAAATCCCATCACGGCTATCCGCAGCGAACCATGCGCTACGTATGTAGAAACATTTTCAGATATTTTTGCTTTGTGAAGCTCCTGCATATACTCTTCAACCGAGCTCCACGGCCATCCCCCCGGCGTATCACCTATGACCGGCTTCACATAATCCTTTAATAAGCTCCCGTGCTCTTGGACATACGGGGCAGGAGCCAGCCCGCAGTTACCAACGACCTCTGTTGTTACCCCCTGTTGTAATTTAATATCACTCTGCGGATCATTCAGGAGAAGCAAATCCGAATGGGAATGACCATCGATAAAGCCGGGACTGATGACCTGCATCTGGGCATCAATCGTTTCCCTGCTCTCGGCATCCACGTATCCTGTATGAGTGATCATTCCATCCTTAATACCAACGTCGCCTTTATACCACGGATTCCCTGTTCCATCTGCAATTTTCCCATTTTTAATGATCACATCAAGCATATATATCCATCCTCTATTCCAATTTTCCTCTTGCAAGCACTTCCGTTTTACACAGGCCGCCATTTGCCTGTTTGATATACACATAGTTGTGCAGGTTAATCGTGCTGCATACGTGATTAGGAATAATTTCGAGCGTATCTCCAATTTGAAAGGAGTAGCCGGGGTCAATTTTCACCATTCCATGCTCTTCGGTAAGCCTTTCCAGTACAGCCTCAGGATAATTTACAATATAGCCGAAGCCCTGCAGATTCAGAGGTTCTGTGTTTGGCTGTACATCGGTTGCAAAGGTCTTGCTGCCGCCGTCAATAATCAGAAGATCATCAGAAGGAATACTGACGATCGTAGCGATGACACGCGCTGCGCAATCCTTGAACCCGCAGACGCCCAGTGTTTTCTGCATACGGTCGTAAAAAACATACGTGCCCGGTCTGATTTCAGTTATCCCGCTTACTTCAGCTACCGATCCTGAGGTTGGAGTCGAACCGGCACTGACTTCCTGTATAATAATGCCTTCCCTTTTAAGGGAATCTGCAAGCTCCGTCATTAACTGCCCTTCTTCCGCCCCCGCTCCCTGCAGATCGAGGGTCGCCTTCCCGTTAATAATTGCTCCTTTAAAGGTGTAAATGCCTGTGAACTCCAGGTTATTCAACTGATAAATTTGTTTTGCGAGTTCAACCGCTTTTTCGTATTTAACTCCGGTTCTTTTTAAGCCGACATCTACCTCAAGCCTTACTTTCACAGTTTGATCAGCCTCAGCAGCCGCTTTTGATAGTGCCTTTGCTCCTGCTGAACTATCTACACCAACAGTGATATCGATAGTTTTACTGAGTGCGAGGAACCGTTTTATTTTTTCTGGCGTAACTATTGGATATGCGATAAATATATTCGTAATTCCTTCTGATGCCATAACTTCCGCTTCTGCCACCTTCGCGCAGGTGATGCCTGCTGCACCGGCGTCTATCTGCCGTCCTGCAATCTCAGGAATTTTATGTGTTTTAATATGTGGCCTTAATAATACATCATGTTTTTTTGCATGGTCAGCCATTTTCTGAATGTTATTTATCATCACTTCTTCGTCAATAACAATGGCAGGTGTTTCCAGCATAATTACATCCTCTCCTTATCCATTAGCGGCTTTTTCTTCCTTATGAGTGGTCCCTTCGTCAATGACTTCACGTTCTTTTTCTAAAATCATTAATGATTCTTCATCGCTCATTTGATTCCTTGGAGTCAACAGGCTGATGATAACCCCTGCAGCCAGTGCGGCAAACAAGGACGGCAGTACTGGGTTTCCCCAAAATGCCGTTAATCTTTCACTCGTCAGTACGATAAAAGACATCAGCGATCCACCTGCAAGACTCGCCAGCCCCCCCTGCCATGTCGCACGCCCCCAGAATTTCCCTAACACCGCTGCCACAAACAAACCAGCCATTACTGTCGATACAAAATTTGAAATATAATCAATTATATTGTTTGTCCCTAGCGTAAAGAGAAAGGCAAGACATAGAGTAAGGAGCAGTGAGATCCTTGAGGATTGAACCATATTTTTCTTATCCGGAACTTTACCGGTAATTAATTGCAGCACATCTCTTAAAAGGATAGTAACCGCGGTAATAAAGTCCGAACTCCCTGATGACATTGTAGCACTTAAACCAGCCACTAATATGATCGCTCCCACCCAGATCGGAAACACTTCCGTCGCTAAATAGGGAAAAGCAAACTCTGCATCTAAATCCGGATTCAGCACACTTGAAGCCATTCCTACAATTGCCGGAAACATGGAAAAGAGCGCAAATAAAATCCCGGATATCATAAAACTTTTTTTCACGGTAGCAATGTTATTACTTGAATAAATACGGTGCCGATAGGACGGAGTAGCGAGGACACCGACTGCGATTACAACCGCGAGCGAGATAGCAGGAATAAGACCCATCTGTTCAATCCCTAAAAAAGAAACCATCTCAGGAGTCACACTGTTCGAAATTTCTCCCATCCCCCCTATTTTAACGATTGAGAGAATCGTTAAAATAATAAACCCAGTAAATAAAATAAAACCTTGAATCGTATCTATGTAAACAACGGCTAAATATCCTCCGATAAAGGTATAAGCTGCAAATCCTACAGCGGTAATGATTTTGGAAGTAAAAGGATCAAGTCCGGTTATCCATGATAAATACAGGCTTCCACCAAGTATATGGGCACCGAGCCAGCCGATCGAAGCAATATACAAAAGGATGGAAGTGAAGCCTTTGACGATTTTGTTCGCTCCAAAATAAAAACTGAGCTCTTCAGAAAAAGTCATGAAATTATACTTTCTTACGTCAGCAAACAACACCATTAATAAAATGATTCCGGCAGAACCACCGAGGCCGTAAAGAGCACCGGCCCACCCATTGGTAAAAGCAAATCCCACCGCCCCCATACTTGAGCCAGTGCCGACCAGTGTAGCTACCGTAGTTCCAATGACGAGCGGAGTCGGAAGACCTCTGCCGCCCATTAAAAAGTCCTCGCCGCTTTTTACTTTTCTCGATACCCAGACACCGACCAATATCATTGCAATGGTAAAACCCAAAAATACTGCTAGATAAACAAACTGACTGCCATCCATGCTATCCCTCCTGTATATATTCTGGTTCTTCCGCAGCTGCTGCCAATCGCTCGTTAATTCCAAATATTCAAAATATAATTGAGCTATTTAGATTAATCTTTTTTCCTCCTTTTCGATAAATATGCTAAAAAATTTTTATTTATAATTAATTTTTTTCTGATTTTTATTATACGGGGGATACTCTGTTTGTCAACACAAATTGTCGTTTTTTTAAAAAATTCTAATAATTATAAATAAATGTACCTCTCGTAAAACATTAAAAAAAGATCACCCTCCCACGGGCAATCCTTCTGTATTAACTCTTAGTTGTTTCACGAATCTCATCAAGGTAGTTATAAAGAGTGAACTTTGAGATATCAAAAAACTTGCATACTCTGTCGCCGGCTTTTTTTACTAAAAATGCCCCTTTTTGATCTAAAAATTTTATAGCCTGCATCCGTTCGTGCTTCGACATATGTGAAACTGGCTTTCCAATCTCATTCTGGCATTCATTCAGCAGAAAATCGAGCAGTTCATTCACATCACTGACAAACGCTTCCTTTACTTCCGGCACTTCCTGATTCATTCCGTTCATGGTCAGGCCCTTCATGACATTTTCAGCTACAATAAAATCCGAAATATCAAAGTTTATGCAGATACAGCCGATAACTTCCTGTTCGTCATTTTTCAAGTACATTGAACTTGACCGCAGAACTTTTCCATCCTTCGTTTGAGTAATGTAGTTATATCTGTCGCCTGCATTCGTTTTACCTCTCAGTACTTCCAGACCAAGGTTGCTGCCTGGATCTCCTACCTTTCTTCCGGTGATGTGGGCATTTTCAATAGCCACAATCGTGCTCTCATAACCCTCAGTTAAATCGTGGAGCACTACCTCACATTTATCTCCAAACTGTGCTGCAATCCCTTTGATAATTGATGAGAACATCTCAAATTGATCTTTCACATTCTCCATTATTCCACACCCATTCTTCCTTCTCTCGCCAGTATAGTAATTTAGATTATACAGCCCAAAGAAGGATAGTCAATCTTGGACAGATACAAAATCTCATTTAAGCTGCTGATGTTTGATGTTTTCTTAGGGTCGTTAGAATAGCTACACCCCAGGCGCTGAGAAGGACAATATAAAATATAAGGATTAATTCTTTGCCGGCGCCTCCTGCCTGTAAAAGCGTGTAGCTGTTAGTGACGATAATAAAACCTCCGACAGCGACACCGAGAAGATACGCCGGGAGAATACGAACCAGCCAGGCAGCAATCGGAGCTGCAATAATGCCGCCGATAACGAACGCGCCAACAACCATCCAGTTGTACTGTTCCCAGCCGAGAAAAAGCACGAAGCCAAGTGTCGCTGCAATTGCAACGGCACATTCACTTGTATCCACCGTGCCAATTACTTTTCTTGGTACCGCCCCCTGTCTTGATAAAAGCACAGGTGTATTTACCGGCCCCCATCCTCCTCCGCCGACTGCATCGAGAAACCCTCCGACCGCCCCGAGTATAACTAAAAACCATCCAGGATATGCCTTTGCTTTTTTTGAAACGGATCCCGTGTCTCTGAATAGAAATTTGCAAATAATGTAGAGACCCATAAGCAGAAGAAATGCTGAGATAAAAGGCTTGATCAGAGCGCCAGGCAGACTGCTTAGAAAGGCTGCCCCTAAAAACGCGGCAGCCGCTCCAGGCACCATAATTTTCAGCGCCAGCTTTTTATCTACATTTCCGAATTTGTAATGAGCCATACCTGAAGCAGCCGTAGTAGCTATTTCCGCCATATGAATAGAGGCCGAAGCAATGGCCGGGGCAATGCCGAAAGCAAGCAGCAGCGTCGTCGATGTTAACCCGAACGCCATCCCCAGTGACCCATCAATTAATTGTGCAAAAAAACCAACCAGCGAAAAAATAATCAGTTTTCTCATTCTGCTCACCTCAGAGTTATTTAAACTAAACATATAAGTTAACTTGGTTTTATAATCAAAAAATAAATAACTCTGATACTGCTTATCACCTGTTTATGCACCTACCCCATTACCTGCTACAACAAAATTTCCTATTTAGTGAAATCACCTTATTCCTATCATTCTGATAAGTCAAGTTTATATGATTACTATTTAGATTGCATATAAATTCAGCTATACTCTCCATATAATCAAAGCGAAAGGAATGAGAGAGAATTCACAAAATTCAACACCGGAAATTAACTCTCCAGACAAAACTATTAACGTTAGTATTAGCTTTGCTAATGTTAGTAATGATTCTCTCCAATACTGTTTATGGATTTATTGCAATGAATAATGCTAAAGAGGAAACAGATCAACTGGCATTGCAAAGTGTGAGGTCTTTGGCGCTAATCTCTGCCTCAGAGGAACCATTTGAAACAGATGGGGTAGATGAAATTCAACTAATCACAGAATCACTAAAAGACCAAATTGATGCAACGGATATTATGATATCTGATAAACAAGGGGAAATCGTGGCTCATTCTTCAAATAATAAGATAGGTAGCAGACTTAAAGGGGATGATACTTATACTGCTCTCGTATTTGGCGGAACTTATACTAAACGAATTCATGAAGATGGCAGTGAATTTGTAAGAGGTTACTCCCCTATATACATTGATTATGGAGATTACTTTAAACTCGAAGGAGTGGCAACCGTTTCCTTTTCATTAAACGAAATGAGGCAGGATGTATGGTTTCAGATACTGCAGGTTATTACGATAACTTTTATCGTATTCTTGATCGGAGCAGCAGGAGCAATATGGGTGTCTAAGAGTATACGGAATGATACTCTTGGCCTTGAACCGTACCAAATTTCGAATCTATATACAGAGAGAGATGCGATACTACAGTCTATTAAAGAAGGTTTGATTGCTTTTGATCAGGAACAGAAAATTACGATGATAAATCAAACCGCTAAAGACCTTTTTCAAATTGAGCAGAATACGGATAATAAATATGCAAATGATATTCTTCCGGAGAATATCTTAAATGCTTTTATTTCCAATTCCCCTCTAAGTAATGAGGAAATAACCTACAAAGAAAAAAGTCTTATTTTCAGCCGTACTCCAGTAATAGAGAAGGGTAAAGCAAGCGGAGCGGTTGTAACTTTCCGAGATAAAACTGAAATTAAACAAATGTTGAATGCATTTTCCGAGGTGAAGAGTTATTCAGAAGATTTAAGAGCCCAGACACACGAATTCACAAACAAGCTGTATGTGCTGCTCGGTCTCATACAACTAGGACTATATGAAGAAGCAGAGGACATGATTCAAGCTGAATCAAATGCCCACCAATCAAAAGCAAAAGTATTATTTAATCAACTTCACGATGATAAACTACAAGCGATTTTATTAGGCAAAACCGGAATTGCCTCAGAAAGGAAAATAGACTTCACTATAAAAGAAGATAGTTATTTGAACAGCATGCCTCCCCACATTTCTTTATCCCAACTCATCGTTATAGTAGGAAATCTAATCGATAACGCATTCGAGGCGTTAAAGGATCAAAATGTAAAGATAGTTTCCTTTTTCATAACTGACCTTGGCGATGATATCGTAATGGAAATCGAAGATAATGGGCCAGGCATTCCAGAAGATATTACAAAACAAATCTTTGAAAGAGGATTTTCCTCGAAAGGAGCAGGACGGGGCTACGGACTATTTAATGTCATGAATGAGATAAATGAATTACAAGGTAACTTCGAATGGCATCATAAAAAAGAAGGCGGAACAATTATGACTGTTTATCTGCCAAAAGAAAATGGAGGTTTCTTTGATGATTAAAACAATTATCGTTGAAGATGACTATCGAGTCTCTCTTTTACATGAAAAATATTTAAAACAATGGGACAATATAGAAGTTGTGGGAAAGGCATTAAATGCAAAAGAATTAATGGATATCCTGAAGGACACAGAAGCTGATTTATTATTGCTGGATATTTATATGCCAGATGCTGTTGGCACAGAGCTCCTGGATAATTTAAGGACCCATCACCCCCACCTGAACGTCATAATAATCACAGCGGCAACCGATAAAGAATTTTTACAAACAGCTCTTCGAAAAGGGGTTGTTCACTATCTTATCAAGCCTGTATCGCTCACAAAATTTACTGAGACAATAAATGAATTCTTAGAAAAGCAAGCCTTTTTACAAAATATTGAGGACGTGGACCAAAACGTGGTCGATCAGTACTTTCAAAAAGGAAAAAACAATTGGGTTATGGAAAAAAACCTTCCGACGGGTATAGATGAATTAACATTGGAACGTGTAGTTGACGAGTTAAAGGCATTAGACACAGGTGTAACCTCTGAACAACTTGCCGAACAAATCGGTGTTTCTCGAACTACCTCAAGAAGATATTTGGAATACCTGGTCTCTTTACGAAAAATGGAAGCAAGACTTGATTACGGCGTGGTTGGCAGACCAGAAAGATACTATTATCCAATTTCATAATTTAAATTATGGTGGCGGGGACAAAAGTATATTATTTATTGCAAAATCCAGACGATTCTATTGAATCTGTCTGGATTATTTGTTCATTATGAGTTTTCATACATTCATCCATAAACAAAATGAACAAAATTAATTTATTAAAATCAAAAAAATAAAAATTGAAAACGATTACAGAAAGATTCTCATCGATTATGATGGTTGTACTTATTTTTATTAAGACGAGGTGAATTCCACATGAAAAAACTGGCCCTGATAATGACTGGTATGCTCCTTATGACCGGTTGTTTTAATGGAGCATCTGAAAACAGCGACGAAGAATATCCTTCTGGCCTTATTGAATTTGTTGCACCGGCTTCTCCAGGAGGCGGCTGGGATCTAACTGCGAGATCTATGCAGAGAACCTTAAATGACAACGATCTAGTTCAAGAGGATATTAATGTAATTAATAAGCCGGCTGGAGGTGGTGAAGTGGGCTGGAAATACTTACAGTCTAACGACAGCCATACACTTGCTCTTAATTCTAGCCTTCTGTTCACAAATAATATGCTCGGGTTAAGTGAAATGTCCTATGAAGATTTTACACCGCTAGCTATATTAGCCACTGAATGGCAAGCAATTGCTGTGGGTAATAATTCTGAATTTGATGATGCGGAAGGTGTTATGAAACAGTTGAAAGATGATCCTACATCCTTAAAAATCGGCGTCGCTCCAGGACTCGGAAATGATGATCATTTATCTTTTATCCGTGCTGCTCAATCATACGGCGTCGATGTCTCTCAATTAGATTTTCTAGTGTATGAAAGTGGCGGAGAGGTTGTAACTGCTTTGCTCGGCGACCACATTGATGCCGCAGCCATGTCAGTTTCTGAAGCTAGTGAACAATATAAAGCCGGCAGGCTGAAAATGGTTGCAGTTTCATCTGATGAAAGACTAGAAGAATTACCTGAAGTTCCTACATTTGAAGAGGAAGGTATTGATATTGTGTTCCCCCATTGGAGAGGGATCATGGGGCCTCCGGATATGACCGAAGAGGAAATCGCATATTGGGATGAACGATTCCAGACAATGATCGAAAGTGAGGACTGGGCTCAAATACTAGAAAATAATCAGTGGGATGATTATTACATGGACTCAGAGGAAACTGCTGAATTTATGAAAGAACAGGAAAAAGTTTACAACGATTTATTAACCAACTCAGGTTTGGTTGAGTAATTGCGACCTGTATGGAAAGGAGAATGAGACGTGAACCGATTACTTAAGTTATCTTTACCATTAATGTTCTGTCTGGCAAGTATTATATTTATGATTTCTACCATCACACTGCCGCAGGCAACACTGGGCAGCCCTTATGGACCGCACTATTTCCCATTAATTGTGAGCTGCCTTTTATTCATTTTAAGTATTATTTATCTCATTAAGACGTGGAGAGAGTTAGAAAAACAAAATGAATATATAGTAGAAATGATGAAAGGGCGTACACCTTTTATCATTATTTCCACTCTTTTACTTGGGACTGTCTATGCTCTTATTTTTGAATACGCTGGTTTTATTGTCTCTACTTTGCTCTATTTAGGATGTCTATTATTTATTGTCAATGGAAAAAGAAAATGGAAAGCGAACCTGTCTACGACCATTATTTTTACTTTCACTTCATGGTATTTGTTCAGTGAATTACTAAATATTAGTCTGCCTTAGTCAGAAGGAGGTGCAAACATGGATTTTTCGGTATTTATGGATGGACTATCTCAAGCAATGACTCCAACAAATTTAATGTTTGTGTTTATCGGAGGATTTTTGGGGACCGTGGTTGGAATGCTCCCGGGGCTCGGACCTGCGACTGGCGTTGCTGTTCTTATTCCCGTAACCTTCGGCATGGAGCCTGTAGCCGCTATGATACTTCTTGTAGCGATATACTATGGAGCAATGTATGGTGGTTCAAGAAGCTCAATTCTATTAAACACACCTGGGGACGCTTCAGCTATTACGGCTACTTTTGATGGCTATCCTATGGCCAAAAAAGGTGAAGCTGGTCAAGCATTGGCCCTTTCAGCTGTTGCGTCATTTATCGGCGGCATCTTTGCCGTTATAGGTTTTATTTTTTTAGCTGCCCCCTTAGCAGATTTTGCAATTCAATTTGGTCCAAGCGAATATTTTTTACTTATGTTATTTACGCTATCAGCCATTGTCTCCCTATCGACCGGCAATATGTTAAAAGGGTTCATTGCAATGCTGTTCGGATTGTTATTAAGCACCATTGGAGTCGATCCGCAGAGCAGTGTTTACCGCTTTACGATGGATATCCCTCAGTTAAGTGAAGGGATCGATTTTCTAATAATTATTATTGGTATTTACGCAATTGGAGAAGTATTATTTAATTTCATTCAAATAAATAAAACAAAAGAAGATAACAAAAATGTAGGAAAAATATGGTTTACAAAAAAACAGTGGAAAAGATCCCGAAATCCTATATTGAGAAGTGGGCCACTTGGTTTTATTATCGGTGTGCTGCCCGGGGCAGGCGGTTCTATTGCGTCCATGTTAAGTTATACTACTGAAAAACAATTCTCGAAAAAACCAGAAGAATTTGGCAAAGGTGCTCCTGAAGGGCTTGCTGCTCCCGAATCCGCAAATAATGCAGCTTCTGTCGGTTCTTTAATACCATTACTGAGTATGGGTATTCCAGGTTCTGGAACTACTGCTGTTTTATTAGGTGCGATGGTCATGATTGGCCTGCAGCCCGGTCCATTACTGTTTGAAAGCGAACCGGAAACCATATGGACTCTTATTAACAGTATGTTTGTTGGAAACATATTTTTAATAATCATCAATATTGTAATGGTTGGATTATTAATTAAAATCCTGGATACTCCTCCAACCTTTTTATATCCATTAATTTTAATGCTTGGTTTTATTGGAGCCTATACACTCAGCTACAGTTCTGTCGATTTTTATATTTTACTGATATTTGGAGTGCTTGGCTTACTTTTTAAATTATTGGATTTTCCAATCACTCCACTAATTTTGGCTATTATTGTCGGGCATGATATGGAACAAAACTTTAGAAAAAGCCTTATTTTATCCGACGGAAGTATGGCGGGTTTTGCTTCCTCTCCGATATCCATTGTATTAATTATAATGATTATTTTATCAGTCTCTACCCCGTTCATATTGAAGGCTGTAAAAAAGCGTAAAATAAACTTAAACGTCTAAATTACAAGAGCCAGCTGCACCTCCTCCTGCAGCTGGTTCTTTAATTAATGCCAAACATTTTTTGATTACATTTCCACTTTGTGACATTAGTAGTTTTTTAGTAATATATAACATAACTACAATTTTACGGGAGCGATCCTGGATGAGCCAAATATACTTCTTATTACTACTACTCATAGGCATCGGACTGTTTTCCGGGTTTGAAGCGTTACGAATCTGGAAAAGCAATGGAGTCACACGAGTCTATCTGCTCAGTTCCATTGTAGGCATTATTATTTCTTTGGTTGCGCTGTTGAATTCACCAGGTCCCGATAGCAATTATTATTTAGGATTTACTACAGTTATTTTAGTGGGTGGATTTCTTTTTTCAAAAAGACAATCAGCTGCCATTGAAGTGCAGAGAGCAACGTTTCCTGCCGTCGTGGAGAGTTTAGAGCAAAGCTTCCGCGACAACGGTTATACTCCGGTTTACAATAGAAAAGAAAAGACGAACGGATATGAAGTACACATTACGGATGAAAATGATATTGCTGCATTCCGGATAAAGGAACCCTCCCCGGAGGATTTAGAAACTTCAAAGAAACATGAAATCACTACTTCCTTCCGCACACCAGGCTTTATAAAAGAAGAGATAGCTTTATCCTTGAGAGATGAAATCAGTAAAAAACGAACGATACCTTGGCATTCGTATGGCATTATTAATCACATGATTATAGCCACGGGCAGTATAGTATTAGCGGGAATTTTCCTCTCCGTCTACTAAACTCCTTTTGCCCGGGACCAGTCTTCTCTATGATAAGCCATTTCCCAAAAGGAATATTCATAGTTGCTGCTTATAAGGAAATTCTCTTCCATTTCCTCCTGCTCCTCTTCAGAAGCCTTTACAGCCAGGTGGTCTAAACGTTCGATTTGTTCGTTCACGAGTTCCTGAAACCATTCTCCCCCATAAGTATTAATCCACTTTTGATACACAGGCTCGCCGGGGGTCTCCCCCTGCAGTCTTTCTCCTATTTCGTAATAAAGCCAGTAGCAGGGCAGAAGCGCTGCAATAATATGGCCGAGCCGGCCGTTCCAGGCCGCGCGGTACAGATGAGACGTGTACGCATAGGCTGTCGGAGACGGGCGGAATTGCTTCCGGTCTGTATCGGTAATATTTAATAAATCTGCGAATTGTTCATGCAGCCCCATTTCTGCTTCATATGATCCCTGAGAATGCGCAGCCATCCGGCTCACCGTGTAAAAATCTTCCGCCTTTGACGCTCCCGCTGCTTGAATTCTCGCAAAATGAGACAGATAATAGGCATCCTGCAGCACATAGTATTTAAACTTTTCAATAGGAAGAGTGCCCTCCGCTATTCCTCTGATAAAAGGATGACGAAAACTGTCCTGCCATATGGGATCTGCTTTTTCACGGATCTTCTGACTGAATGTTGTCATTCTTTCCCCTCCTTTTCTTTTCGAATTTACCTCTCATTTTTTATTGAAACATATATTTCTTACCGTTCAAAAGATATAGTGTGAAAATCTCACTGTAACCAACTTTATCAATTACAACAACTATTAACCAAAAAAGCCCCCGGCTGTTAGCCAGGGACATATTTTTTGTGTAATTTATTCCATACATTTTCCTTATCTATCTTGGTTCTGATTCTACAACATCTCCATTATAATATACATCATAGAACCCGACGGTACCGCTGCCTCCACCATCGATTAAATCTTGACTTTGAGCCTTTACGGAATAAAAAATATTTCCATCCGAATCCTCGTGAATGATACCATCACTACTAAATACTAGATCATCATTATCCAATGCTTCTTCTGCATACGAAATCGCTTTTTCTACTGGAAATATGATTTCTTGGTGTTCTTTGAACAGAGCAGTCCACGTCTCTACACCAACAATTCCATCAACAGCTAATTCACGCTCGGACTGAAAATTGCGCACTTGTTCATCTGTTTGCGCTCCAAATAGTCCATCCACTTCGGTTTCAAAACTAGCCTCGTTTAATGTTACTTGAACGAATTCAACCTCTATACCTGCACTACCTTGCTGCAGGGTGGGCTGATGCTCTGGTGCAACATTCAAAATGGGTTCCAGCTCAGGTGGTAATTCTGACATTTCAATCGATCCATTATCTGAGGCAGACACGGTCTGAATGGGAAGGGGCGCAGCAATAAGCACCGCCACAGGTAACACTGCTAACCATTTCTTTTTCATCATATTCTCCTTCTAAACTAAAATATTTAATAGCTATCCAATTACCATATTTAGGAATTCCTAAACCAGCATTTATTATAGTGTTCAAAAAAACTGCATTTGGGAGTTATCAAATCCATAAAAACAGCCTGCCGCGATCGAGTCACGACAGGCTGTCCCTGAAAGCTAATAAATTATTTTGTTTTCGAGGTGTTGGCAAAGCTCTGCAGGCGATCTTTATTCGGAATGATCGGCTTAATATTTTCACGATTTGCCAGAAATTCCGGACGCGGTGCCTGACCGGAGAACGGCTCTTCTAGTTTATTCTCAATCGAGTTGTAAACGAAGAAAACATTGCTGCGTGCATAAGGCGAGATATTCCCAGCCGATCCGTGCATCGTATTGCAGTCAAAGAATAACACGGAGCCCGCAGGTCCGGTCGCTCTGTCGATTCTTTCTCCTGACTTATTCACCAGCCAGCTCATGCTGTCATTATCCGGCACACCAGTTTCCTGCTTTTTAAGAGATTCCTTATAGTTGCTATCCGGGGTTTTGCCCGGGCAGGACACATACCATTTTTGAGAGCCTGGTATAAGCATCAGCGGACCATTAAATTCATAGTTGTCTGTCAGTACAATCGAGCAGCTTAATGCTCTCATGTCCGGCATACCGTCTTCTACATGCCACGTTTCAAAATCGGAATGCCAGTAAAATTCTTTCCCTTTAAATCCAGGCTTAAAGTTAATACGTGACTGAGTGAGATACACCTGACTCGCTAGCAGCTGTTCTGCTGCTTTTACAATTCGTTCATTTTTGGCCAGAGCTTCAAAAAAACCGCTGTCTTTATGAATTTCAAATACGGAGCGGATTTCATTACTCTGCGGCTCCTTAATGACATCATCCGCGTCCCGTTTCTGATTGTGTTCCATTGTCCGGTTTAACTCATTTTTCATAATGGCTACTTCATCGTCATTAAAAAGCTTCTCAAATAATAAATATCCATTTTTGTCAAAAGACTTCATTTCGTCTTCCGTCAAAGGACCGTTTGCTTGTTCAGGATTTTGATGGACCACAGGATCTTTTCTCTCCATAATTTGAGCCTGCTCTCCCGTTCTGGAAGGGTATTTGTCCATCGTTTTTTGTAATTGGTTATTCATGAAAAATGCTCTCCTTTTTATTTAATAATTATCACTTGACAGGGGGCACGGTGCATATTTCCTGCGAAGGCTTCACGATCATCGACACCTCCTTTAAAAATAAAAAAACTGGGAAGGGTTAGGCGCCCTTCCCAGCTTATAGCGTAGCTCTAATGTCTCACTATTGCCGCTGGCTGTATTATTTTGTAGTGTTACTGGATGTCTATGGTGCAAATTAAAAACCCAAGCATGATTACTTGTGTTCTAATTTGGACTATACCCGACTGTATTCTAAATAAAACATAATTCTGAAAAAAATTATCTATATTTGTAGAAAATGTTCATATAAGGGAAAACAACTTTTGATTTTCCTTTTCAAAAGTATAAAAAATTATACTAAGTTACCGTTTGGTAAGTATCTCAACTAATTTTCAGTACTTTTCAAAATATTCTTGAAAAATTATAATTAACTTTGAGAAAAATACTTCATTAGGAGGCACCTTTATTATGGAATACCGTTATTTAGGAAGAACCGGCCTGCGGGTCAGCGAGCTTTGCCTGGGAACTATGACACTCGGAAGGGAGCTTGGAGAGAACGACAGCTTTTCAATATTAAACCGCTACGCTGAGGAAGGTGGGAATTTTTTAGATACGGCAGATGTTTACACACGCGGTGCTTCCGAGGAAATTGTCGGGAATTGGCTGCAGAATCAACAGCGGGATGATTTCGTGCTGGCCACAAAGGTTCGCTTTCCTATGGGGGATGGCCCAAATGATATCGGCCTTAGCCGCAAACATATCATGAGCGGTATAAAAGAAAGTCTACGCCGTCTGAAAACTGACTATATTGACCTTTATCAGGTGCACGCGTGGGATCCACGAACGCCACTTGAGGAGACGTTAAGTACGTTAAATGATCTGGTGCGGGAAGGACTTGTTCGTTATGTCGGAGCAAGTAATTTCAAAGGCTGGCAGCTGCAAAAAGCCATCGACCTAAGCAAAAAGCATGGCTGGGAATCCTTTGTCTGTCTGCAGCCTCAATATAATCTGCTGACCCGCGCTACAGAATATGAACTAATCGACGTATGTGTTAACGAGGGGCTCGGAGTAATTCCATGGAGCCCGCTCCGCGGAGGCTGGCTCAGCGGAAAATTTCATCGAAACATGGAGAAACCACCTGAGAATTCAAGAATTGCCGTAGCTGACAAGGAAGGCTGGAGCGAATCGTGGTCAAATTACAACAATGAATTTACCTGGCAGGTCATCGATGCACTATTGGAAGTGGCTGAAGATGCAGGTAAAAGTCCTGCACAGACAGCTATTAACTGGCTTCTGCAGAAACCTGGTGTCACCGCCCCAATAATCGGGGCACGCAGGCTGGATCAGCTTGAAGCAAATCTAGGGGCTGCCGGATGGTCCTTATCTTCTGAACAGGTCGCTGCTCTCGACAAAGCAAGCAATTTGTCTATCAGTTACCCATATAACCAGGATGCTATTGATCAGCGCTCCAAGGGAAGAGAATAGAGAGCTTCCATTCGGACCAAGGTAAATGTTAAATCACGGGGGAGCCGGTTCTGCAGACACTGGTTCTGTTAAATTCCTAAACGGAACACCCTCTTAAATCAGATTTGATCATAAGTAACGCTTCCGCTTATCATTTTTTGATAATCGGAAGCGTTTTTTCTACTCTCTAAAGAGCGATATGCCCCGGTCTTTTCCCTATTTATTTAAACTTTTTTCCAATAAGCAGCTTCCTGGCTGGAGCAATTAGAAGAAGATGAAGAAACCGGTACCTTCACTACCGAGAGTATGCAAAGTGTATTTGAAAAATACGCAGATATGGAGATTTCTGAAGAAGAAACAGAAGTATTGCTGAGTAATGTTGTCGACGAAGACGGTGAGGTCTATCCTGCCTATCAAGTGGGATGGGAAATCGGTTCCGTTATCGCCGCACACTACCAGGTAGGTGTAGTCAGCTCTAAAATTCGTGCAAATAGTGACACCGGAGGCCATACAGGCAATCTGGTTCCCGTGTTTGCAGCCGGCACCGGCAGTGAGAAATTTAATGGAGTAATGGATAATACCGAAATTGTTGAATTAATTGCCGAAGCGGACAAGCCTTTTCACGGTCCGCCTCCCGGCAAAGAGAATGGACATGGAAAAGGAAACGGGAAAGGCAAAGGACAATAAAAGTTCGATGAGACGGCATGCCGCTCTTTGATTACAAAGGGGTGTTTCTTGTGGATGCTGTGAATACATTTCTCTCTTTGAGAAAAGCTATTAAAGCAGAACAGAAGCAAGAAAGGAGAGCTGTCCTATGACAACTAGTTTGTTCGCGAAGATAATTACGATTCCTCTTGTATTAATCATTGGTATGAATATAACAAATGAGATTAACTATGGAGCTTATTGGCAGCCTTTTGTGGTTACCGCCGTTTTAATTATTATTGGTATCGCTATGGAAGACAAATTTCTCGGAGATAATTTATGGATCACCGTTATTTTGGATTTTCTTGTTACCTTCTTTTTAATATGGGGAGTTTCAAATATTTTTCCGAGTGCAATGGTTACTTTTTTCGGGGCTTTCAGCATTTCCGTTATATTGACTATAATTGAATACTTTCTGCACCGCTATATTATGGCGGTCGATAAATCGAAAAGATCGCCTACGTAACTTATTATGGTAGAATAAAGTAATCCTCTTTAATTAAGGAGTTTCCTAATGCACCTGCCACTCCTTCAATATAGAGACTTTCCGATTCAGCCCTCAACTCCCCATTTTTGTAGAAAAGAAATGGGGTTATTTGTTTGTGCTTTTTCTTTAGAGTTATCTGAATGAATGAGCTGGCGCATTGGAATGATCCGACAAAAAAGAAGCGGTTATTTCCCAGATCGGCCTTCCTTACTACGAAAAAATTACATAAAGGAGTCCCAATTATGATTATCCGATTCGGTTATGTCGCGCATGCCCTTTCGCTCTGGGAAGCCTCCCCGGCAAAGACATTAACCTATGCCCGCTGGAATAAAATGAACGAGGAGAACCGCAGGGAAACTCTAGAACGAGTTACCCGACAGAATCTCGAGCATACTCTGCGTGCTCTGCATTTTAATATTGCTCACCAGATACCGCTTTACCGATTTTCTTCATCAATCGTGCCGCTCGCAACTCACCCTGAGGCAACCTGGGATTATATTTCTCCATTTCGAGACTTGTACAAGTCCATTGGAAATCTCGTTACCAAGCATCAGCTGCGGACCAGCTTTCATCCAAATCAGTTTACACTGTTCACTAGTGATAAACACCACATCACAAAAAATTCGGTGAAAGATATGACTTACCATTACCGGCTTCTTGAAGCAATGGGGCTGGAAAAGCATTCGAGCATCAACATCCATGTGGGAGGCGCTTATGGAGATAAGCAGTCTGCCATAGAACGTTTTCATTCAAACGTACAAGAACTTCCTTCTAGTGTAAAAAGACAAATGACACTCGAAAACGATGATAAAACCTACACAGCATCGGAGGCTCTCGAAATTTGTGAAAAAGAAGATCTGCCGATGATGTTTGATTATCACCATTATCAAGCTAATAACAACGACGATGAAGCTTTGGAAAAAGTCCTGCCCAAATTCTTTTCCACGTGGAAAAACCAGCCTTTTCTACCAAAGGTGCACGTTTCCTCTCCAAAATCGGAAGAAGTATACCGCAGCCACGCAGATTACGTCGATCCTAATTTCATTCTTCCTTTTTTACGGAAATTGAAGGAGCTGAATCAGGATGTAGATGTTATGGTGGAAGCGAAAATGAAGGATAAAGCAGTTTTACAGCTGGTGGAGGAGCTTGCGCGTATCCGCGGTGTCAAACGGATCAGCGGAGCAGCCATTGAATGGTAAGTATAACAACCTTAGAATTTGGGGACATTATGCGGAGAAACCTAAGAAATGAGGAGAGAAAGATGGATCGCAAAACCCCTTCCGAATTTGACCGTTACACTGCAGCCGAGCTTGATGACGAATTAGTAAACAAAGTCACTCTGTTGGAAAACGACCTGCGTACAGCCTTAAATAAGGATGTCGTAGTAATTGCTTACGAAGAAAGCCGCCATAACCCTTCATAGGTTTGATTACGCAAACCCCGCCGGCACCTCCTATGCCGGCGGGGTTTTTTGAGGTGCCATGAAAACAATTTTTTCCACCAGTGACGCTCACTTTCCCCCATCCAGTTTCGATTTCCCGCTGCCTGAAGCGATTTCCCCTTTGGCGTGACCGGTTTCCACCGCTTCTGCCCGTGTTTCCACTCTCGCGGCTTGCGTATCCACCGTTCCCAGGGCGCTTTCACGCGTCGCTTATCCTTTTCCACGCTTCCGGGATCATTTCCACCGAAGACGCTCGCTTTCCACCATCAAGTTTCCATTTCCTATCTACTCCTCTTTACTACTTCATAGTAAACCCGCCGTCCACGATGATCGTCTGTCCCGTCACAAAGCGGGACCAGCCACTTGCAAAGTATAAAACACTGCCAGTGACATCCTCTGGAGCTGCAATTCGCCGGAGCGGTGTTTGACTGATAATTGCCTCCTTGACTTCTTCTTTTGTTTTTCTGCTCGCATCGGTAGGATAAACAAGGCCGGGAGCCACGCAATTGACGGTGATGCCGAAAGGACCAAGGTCTGCAGCCAGATTATGAGAGTAAGTCTGCACAGCACCTTTCGCCGTATTATAATCGTGGTAAGGAACCACTGGACGGTAGAGCAGATTGGTCGTCATGTTAATAATTTTTCCCGAGTTTCTTGCTTTCATGGAAGGAATGGCATATTTACACACGTGGTGCGTCCCTTTTAAGGATCCATCCAGCTGATGCTGATAATCCTCCCATTCTATTTCCCATGCTTTTTTGCGGGCATCCGGGTCAAAAGTGTACTGATGCAGCGCATTGTTGACGACGATATCGACGGCATCAAATTCTTCTAAAATTTCATTCATCATCCGTTCGACCGCATGCTCATCCGTAACATCTGCCTGAATAGCCAGCGCATCCACTGCATACTTTTCCATCAGTGCTGCAGTTAAATCTTCCGCTCTTTGTCTGCTGTTTACGTAATTAATTATGACATGGGCTCCCGCTTCTGCAAAAGCCTCCGCAATCGCCTTTCCGATTCCGCGGCTTGATCCGGTTACCAGGGCGACTCTTCCTGCAAATGCTGCTTCCATTTCTCATCCTCCATTCTTTATTCTAATTCTTCCACGAGCTCATTGGTTGTCATTTCGTCCACTCCGACGCTGTCTTCGATGAGGCCAATATCTACATACGTTTTTTCGACTTCTTTGAGCAGTTCCGAATCGAGCCAGCCAAGTCCTTTGTCTTTCATTTTTTCATTTATAGATGTCTTATTTCTTATTTTTATTATTTCTGCATTTCTTTCCAGATCTTCTCCGTCAATTGCTGTTCCTTTTGCTGCAGCCGCAGCCGCTCCCGGGTCCTTCATCATGTGCTCGGTGCTATCCCGATATACCTGCAGAAATGCTGTTAATTCCTCTTGTTTTTCTTCAAATGTTTCCTCGGTTACCACAAATACATCGGATGGAGTATTTAACACATCCTTCGCTTCCATGACATTCACTTCTCCGAGCCCTTTCTGCCCGGCATCGAATAATCCCGTATCCGTCGCTGCGGCTGCATCCACTTGATTATTCATCAAGGGGCCAAAGTTCAGCACACCCGTCTCTACAATGTTGACGTCTTTTTCCGACATTCCAGTGGACTGCAGAAGCACGAGCAGGTTATGATACGTACCGCTTTCGTAGCTGTAAACTCCAATGTCTTTTCCCTTTAAGTCCTCCACCCTCTCAATGCCCTGATCTTTTAAAGAGACAATATTAAATACATTGTCCGGATAAATATTATAGATTATTTTTAAGTCTTCCTCTTTCGCAGCCGCCAACAACACGGCTTCGACGTTGGCAAAGGCAATATCGGCATTACCTGCTATGATATTTTTGACCGCTTCGCCGCCCCCTTCTCCTGGGATGTAATCAAATTCCAGACCGGCCTCTTCAAACATCCCCTCCTGCTCCGCTAAATAAAGGTTACTCTGCTCAGCAATTGGTTTACTCCAGGAAGCCATCTGGATTTTTTCAGTATCCTCCGCCTCTTTTTCTACTTCAGAATTATTTTGCTGGCCGGTGTTTTCAGCACCGCAGCCGGAAATCACTGCCACACAGAAAATTATCATCAATAGAGATTTCACAAATCATTTCTCCTTGCGTAGTAATATTTTTTCAGCCACAGACGCTCAGCGAAATATATGGACTGATAAAGAACGATGCCGATTGTTGTTAAAAGTACAAAGGAAGAAAACATGAGCGGTGTATCCATCATCCCCATGGCTGTAGTAATCACAGCACCAAGTCCCTGGTTTGCACCTATAAACTCACTTACTACGGCCCCTACTACACTTAAAACCACCGCCACCCGGAGACCGGAAAAAATGTAAGGGACGGCAACAGGCAATCGCAGCTTTAGCAGTATGTTCAGCGCTGAAGCCCGGAGAGAGCGGAACAGTGACAATTTATCCTTATCAACATGTGAAAGACCAGCAACAGTGCTTTCAAACAACGGAAAAAAACTGATGAGCGCCGTAATCAGGATTTTCGGCAGAAATCCATAACCGAACCAAAGAATCAGCAAAGGTGCAAGCGCAAGCTTTGGCATAGCCTGAGAGGCAATAATATAAGGGTGCAGTATCTCTTTCACTCTCTTTGACTGTGCCACTATAAAACCTAGTCCGATTCCTAAACACGAGCCCAAAACGAACCCGCCCATAACTTCTATGAGTGTGGTATAGATATGTACGGTGAAATAACCGCTCATAAGGTTTGTGTAAAGATTGGTAATAATAACCGTCGGCTTTGGCAGAATCAGCTCCGGCACCTGCTGCATTCTAACTATTGATTCCCAGCTCAGCATTATAAGGAAAAAAAGCAGGAAGGAATAAAGGCTCGTCATTTTTTTCATGCCTGTCTCCCTCGTATCTCTTCCAGCCCCTTATGAACCTCCCTGACAAGCTCCATAAAGGCAGGTTCAAATTTCAACTGCTTTTCTCTCGGTTTTTTAAACGAGACGTGATATTGCTTCACTTCGTTTTCTGACTGATCTCCTAAGAGCAGCACACGATCTGATAAGAACACCGCTTCCTGTATGTCGTGTGTGACAAAGATAATCGTTGTTTGATATGTACTTGCAATCTGAAGCAGCTCCATCTGCATTTGTTCCTTTGTCATTGAATCCAGAGAAGCGAAAGGCTCATCCATCAGCAATACACGCGGATTAGAAAATAAAGCACGTGCCAGCGCTGCCCGTGACAGCATGCCACCGGAGCATTCATGCGGATATTTATCCTGATGTCCATTGAGTTCAACAAAAAGAAGCAGCTCCTCTGCCTTTTTTCTATCCTCAGCTGAGGGCCTGCTGCCATTCAGCTCGCCTGGGAGCAGCACATTCTCAAGGAGAGTGCGCCATTCTAATAAAACAGGCTTTTGAAATACATAGGTGACGTCTTCACGTGGAGAGTCAACAGCTTCTCCCTCAAAATGAACGCTTCCCTCGGTTGGTGTCAGCAGGCCTGCAATCATACGGAGCAAAGTTGATTTGCCGATCCCGGTTCTGCCTACCACACTGATGAATTCATACTTTGCCACCTCAAGCTGCAGGCTGTGAAAAATTGATTCGCCGCCAAAATTAAGGCCAACATTCTTTATTTCAATATAAGCTGTCATTAATTAAATCTCCTCTTCTTAGTCACGGTCCGGATCATATAATTCGGTTATCCTTTCAACCGAGGATTCAACGTCGCACCAGTAGACAAATTCACCGAGGTTTGGCCGACCATCATGATGCCAGCCTGGTTCCGGAAGAGACATTTCCCCAATTGAACATATTCTATTAACCCCGCAATCTCCCAGGGTATAAATCAACTGCTGAAGTTTTTGAGGGGGGCAGGAAATACCTGCAGTCTGGACGTACTGGCGAATATCTGAAGTTTTTTCTCTAAGCTCTGAAAGAGTGTCTATTGGAACAACGGTAATCACTCTATTTAAAACAGATAACGGAAACGCAGTCTGCTGCTCCTGATGAATGACCGTCCAGGAGGCCCCTTTTTCGCTGGCTATGACTTCCTTATCCTTATTGAACTCCGCGTCAGTCCGAACACGCCGGATCGCATTCACTTCCTCTGCCGTTAACTCCGAGCTCTTCATTTTATGTTGAAAATTTTCCATTTCATGAGCCAGCAGGCGAGTAAAATCCTTTGGACTAAAATCTCCATCTTTTTCGACATAAAAAACATGAGGGGATAGACAGCCCTGCTGATCAAACCATGAAACATCCTTTGCGGCACGCTGGGCACTCTGCCAGGCAAGGCTGCTGCTGAGTGCTTCCTTCGCCAGTACACCGAAGCTGACCTTATGGCCGTGCGGTACAAAACGCACATGAGCAGGAAGCCTACTGGAAATTTCATTCATCGTCTGGTCTGCTCCATAAGCCGTCACCACCTGGGCGTTGTGGTAGAGGGTATCCTCCAGGCTAACAGTGCCGCCTTTCCACCAAACGACAGCAAGCGCCTTTGCCGCGTCCGGGTCCACTTCTGCGATAGATTTAGCAAATAACGCTGGGAATAATGGCTCCTCCGAGGAAACTTTACCGAGTGCAGCCGATTTTACAAGAAGACTGGAAACAAGACCCCAAAGCGGAAGACCGGGAACATTTCCTGAAAATATATGGGCGATCAGTTCCGCTCCGTACGCTCTTGTTAACCCTCCGGCTCTTCTTGGCCTAAATTCATCAAGTACGAGTGGATTCGTAAAATCTTCCTCGATCATTCGCTGAAGATATGGCTTTCGAAATTTGCGAAAATAGTTCGCTAAAAATAATCGAATCATTTCCTCATCATAGCCAGTGATCACAGGAAGGGTTTCTTCTGCAAATTGACGGAGCTCGTAAGTGGGGTTAAGCCACTTCTGGACAACTTCATCTATAATTTCAACCATCTCAGAGGTGGTGCGCCCGTTGAGATACTCTCTTTGTTGGTGTTTTATTGAGGAAATGATTGTCTGCAGCTGTGATTTTTCTAATTGTGGTACATCGATTTGGACATTCCGTCCATGATTTTCATAGGTAAGACGAGTAAAGGTCACATTCTTTTCCGATAGTCCCGTGAGGAAGGCTCCTGTATAAAGAGATGTCATAAAGAACCATCTTCGCCCAGGCGGGATGACAAAAATTCTTCTAATGCAAGGGAACAGCCTTTGGCTTCCGTACCGGCTGCCCGGCCAAGTAAATGAAAACCGTCTCCCTCTTTTTTACCAATATCTTCGGTCATGATTGCCGCAACCGAGTTAATATTAGCCAAATCATAATGAACGATAATTCCTGCTTCACCTTCTCGTTTTTCTTGAAGAGTTTCCGGGTCCACGATGATCGTTTTCAGCCAATGCGGAGGTCTTTTGAGACCCTTTCTCCCCCCCAGCCGCAGAGTCTGGTCATAAATTTGTGAACTGAGCTCTGTCATCCCGTACATGTTGCCGCAGGCATGCTCAGGAATGGAAAACAGTCTGCTTAATCGTTTTTTCAACTCAAGAGGCTCTATTTCTCTTGAATATCCTTTAGACCCCCCCGTGTCCATAATCCGGCTTCCAGCCGGAAGACGGTAGGAGATGCCATTTTCCACGCATTCATCTAAGTAGGCAATAATTGAAAAGGTAGCTCCCAGGATAAATACAGGCTCATCCTTTTCTTCCGATTTTTTTAAGAGCATGGACAGTCTTTCTTTATCAAAGCCGTCCGCTGAGACAACATATTCACTGTCTTCTGCTCCAAACGTTTCTTTAATCACATGAAGATAATGAGCGAGAGATGAATTCGGCAATTCATTTTCCTCGGGAAAGAGGAGGATCATTTTCATTTTACTGACATCCGGCAGCATTGATTTTTTAAAATGTACCTTCGTGGAGAGATCATAAATTTCAAGGTCGCGCTGACCATTTTTTCCACGTTTGTTTGGATTAGTCGTCCCGCTCGTCATAAATGTCCTCTCGATCTCCTCATCAGCTGAACATAATAACGGCGCTTCCTTAAACGCCTGAATCGGTATGGGAGGAATATCGGTGACGCGCTGAACCGCTGCCGGGCGCACCCTGCGCCTGCGGCAGAATTTCCGGTATGGCTGATTATGGTGATATTGATAAGCAAAAAGCTGTTTCGCTCTCTCAAAAAATTCATCAGACGAAACCGACTCTTCAAGGATTAATGCTTTTATCATTTTCTTCATTTCCTGATAGGCTGAATTCATCCGCCGGATGCCCCCTCTTTATTTCGTCGTTCCCCAATTGAAAAAGACCACTCTCTTAAAAGAAAGTGGCCGCTTCAGATATATTTATCATTTCTGTAACGAATCCACTTCCCTCCGCTGCAGTTACGCAGATCAGGTTCTAAGGGTTTAAAAGTTCTTCCTTTTGTCTCAGCCGGTCCCCCGGCTCCCCTAGTGGAAAATCTATTATGAACATTTCATTTTATCTTAACACGATGAGAAGCATTGTCAATTCAAAAAACCATGCATTGAGCTTGGTTTTGTTTTTTTCCCGTCTCTTTGTCAAAGAATTTATTTATTTGTTTTATCAGCTAGCTTAACCAAAACATGGGAAAGATGCTCCCGTTCCTGTTCATTCGCAGCGTACCTTAAATTGTTTATATATAAACCTCATTTCGAGATTTGACGTGTTATTGTTTAAGATGGCATCGCTTGATCCAGCTCCGGATGCACGTTACGTTTCATATATTTATGAAAGAACCACTCTCCTGCCGTGATAAGAATTGCAGCAACCAGGGCAATTGGAAAAGGAACAGCCGTATCGAGAATGGGGATGGAAACAACCAAAACCATTAATAACGTGAGTACTAAATCAGCGGCTATGGCAACAATATTGTTAGTTAGCTTTAAAATAAATATATCTCCTGCTGCAACATAAGAAATCAGCACCATTAATAGGGCAAGCAGCATGGTGTTGACCCATTGGTTACCGAACCCAGTTAATACGAGTAATAACACAAAACTAATCAACGCTGTTTTCATACCCAGCGTTTTAATGTGTATCATTTTATTCCACCTCCTTGTCCAAAAATTACCACCTCCAGGCATTGACAAAACATTAACTGCTGTATTTACATATTTCCTTCAGAAAACCTTATACTCAAACAATGAAAACAAGCCTGCTGTGAATGACTCACAACAGGCTTGTTTTTCTAAAATTTTAAGCCCACCACATCTCTGCAGGCTGCTCTTCGATATTCACGTCCCTCAGATTTTTCACGGCCTGGCGGAAGCCTTCATCAATCGACATGATCGGATCCTCGTGTTCAATACTGACGACATAATCATATCCGAATGTTCGGAGGGCGCTGATTATATTGGACCATTCCTGCATGCTGTGGCCATAACCGACGGAACGGAAGCTCCATCCGCGGGTCTGTACCTCGCCGTATGGCTGCATGTCCGTCAGTCCATACATATTTACATTCTCCTGGTCGATATACGTATCTTTCGCGTGGAAATGGTGGATTGCATTCGCCCGTCCGAGAATTTTAATCGCGGCTACTGGATCAATACCCTGCCACCATAAATGACTTGGGTCGAGATTTGCGCCAACGGCATCATTTGTCGCTTCGCGCAGCTTCAGCATAGTGTGCGGGGTGTGCACAAGAAAGCCTGCGTGTAGCTCCAGACCTATTTTTACCCCGTGCTCTTCAGCATAAGCTCCCTGTTCCTTCCAATAAGGAATAAGCTTTTCTTCCCACTGCCAATTTAAAATATCACCGTACTCATTCGGCCATGGCGTCACCGGCCAATTCGGGTATTTGGCGTCGTCATGATCTCCCGGTGTACCGGAAAAAGTGTTAACCACCGGAACGTTCATTAACGAAGCCAGCTTAACTGTCTTTCTGAATACCTGATGGCACTCTTCAGCAAAATCCTTGTCTGGAGAGATCGGGTTGCCGTGGCAGCTGAACGCACTGATGGTTAAGCCGCGGCTGTGAACTTTGTCGAGATATGATTTGCGTGCTCCTTCGCTGTCCAGCAGAGCATCAATGTCACAGTGATTATTGCCGGGATAGCCTCCTGTTCCGATTTCAACTGCCTTTAATCCTGAAGCCTGGACGTGATCAAGCATTTCTTCGAATGGTTTGTCTGCAAATAATACGGTAAATACTCCTAATTTCATTTGACCGACACTTCCTTATTTATAGATATTATCTGCTTTGTTTCCTGGGATTCCAACGCTGCTAAAATGACCTGCAGCGAGTTCATGCCTTCTTTTCCAGAGACGGGAGATTCCTCATCATTCAATATTGCCTTAACAAAACGGTCGATTACTTCTGTCGTCGTCTGGCCTCCTTCATCGTTCGATTGAATACCGCCGAGCTCGTATTTGACAGTTTCCCCTGTCTGATACTGAACAATCAATGAATCGACTGGGTCATCAAGCAGGCGTGCGATTCCCTTTTCTCCATAAATGATTGTCGAATTATCTTCTCCGGCAACGTAGGACCAGCTTGCTGCAAGGGTTCCGACGATGCCGCTTTCCGTTTTCAGTACACATACTGCTGTATCATCTACATCGGCATTCTGCTTTGCGCTTGTTTCAACAAATGCCCCAACCTCTGCAAATTCTTCTCCTAAAATATAGCGGAGCATATCGGTTTTATGGACACCGAGATCCCCCATTGCGCCGATAAATGCTTCTTCTTTTTTAAAGAACCAGCTTTTTGCACCATCGATACTCCAGCCTTCCGGACCACCGTGGCCAAAAGCTGTACGAAAGCTGTAAATTTTACCAAGCGCCCCGTCTGCGAGCAGCTGCTTTGCCTTTTGGTGAGCTGGTACGAATCTCTGGTTATGAGCGATCATCAGCTTTTTCCCGGAGGAATTTGCTGCTGAAATCATGTTTTCCGCTTCATCACGTGAAGTTGCCATCGGCTTTTCACAAAGCACATGTTTACCTGCGTTTAAAGCAGCAATGGAAACCGGGGCATGCAGGTAGTTAGGCAGGCAGACGCTGATGGCGTCGATTTTTTCATCCTTAAGCATTTCCTCATATTCAGTAAAGGCTTTCGCATCATATTTAATGGCCATTTCTTTCGCCCGGTCCGCAACAACATCACATACGCCAATAATTTCTACATTACTATTAGCCGCGTATTCCGGCAGATGGCGGTGCTGGGCGATACTGCCGCATCCGACGATGCCGACTCTTAAAGTACTCATGATAGTTCCTCCTACTATTTTTGTTTTTTTAAGTAATTGATACTCATTTCTATACTCTCAAGGGGCGTTCGGCGGCTTTGATCCTGCTCTACCACCCACCACTCAATATCTGCTTCTTCACTCATCCCAAGAACTCCTTCTAAATTAACTCCTCCTGTTCCCAGTTCCGCAAAAAACTTCTCGTCATCGGTGGTCATATCCTTTAAGTGGACGAGAGGAGCCCGCCTATTGTAGCGCTTAATCCACTCCACCGGGTCCTCTCCTGCCTTCGTCAGCCAATAAATATCCAGCTCGGTTTTTACATTTTCCGGTGCCGTATCTTCAAAAATGGTCTCCAGCGCCGAGCGTCCATCCGACAGCTGTTCGAGTTCAAAATCATGGTTATGGTAACATAGTGTCAGCCCCGCTTCCCGGCATTGCTTTCCTGCTTTATCTAAGAAAGCAGTCAAAGCAATATATTCTTTTTCGCTGCGGCGGTCTTCCGTCAGAAAAGGACAAACAATATAATTACTGCCAATCGTCTTCTGATAATCGATGACTGCATCAAGATTATCTTCTAATTGATCGAGAGGCACATGACTTGCCGCTGCCCGGAGTCCAAGTTCATCAAGCAGTTCCTTAAGCTCCGGCGCTTCCATTCCTCCGTAACCAGCAAATTCTACACCATCATAGCCAAAATCAGCTACCTTTCGAAGCGTTCCCGCAAAATCCTTTTCCGTTTCCTCACGAAGTGAAAACAACTGCACTGCTACTGGAATATTTGACATTTTACACCCTCTTTTCGTTTGAACCGCTTACATATTTCTTATTTGATTCCATCGTAGGTGATACACCACCAAATTTATATAGATGATATAATTAAAACATGCACTATTTTGCTATTTATTTTTTACATGAGTGTATTTCAAAGAATACTTTAAGTAGCCAATATCAGCATATGTCGATCGATAATTAGAAAGGATTAATAAAATGGAACAAACAAATATCGGGTTCTGTGGTTATTCCTACCACAAACAGCGTGAATTTTCTCAACATCGTGCCGGCTTTCCTGGATATCTTTTCAGGCTGCAGACGGAAGGCTTCTGTGAGGTATCTGTAAACAAAAGAAAAGTGCATATTGAAAAAGGAGATCTTCTGCTTATTAAGCCGGGGGATCAATATCAATTAAAAATTGAAGCACAGGAAGCAAGCGGTGATTATCATTTATTCTGTGAGGGGAAGTGGGTGGACGACTGGTGGGAGAGGTCGGCGAAACCAACGGTCTCAAGAATTGATCTCGATGAAAAACTGATCTCCTTATGGCGGCATCTCATTATTGAAGAGAGACGGCCTTCTTCGGAGGAAAAAAAGGAGCTTTCCCATTATTTATTGCAGGCGCTCTGTTTATCACTTGAGAGGGCTGTTAATGAGACTGCCCCCACCTTCAGCCGTCCGTATGTGGTGACCCGCATGATGCGCTATATAGAAGAGCACGCCACTTCCCATTTAATGGTGGAAGATGTAGCGGCAAACGCTGGGCTCAGTGTGTCGCGCTCCGTTCACCTATTCAAGCATCATGTCGGGAAAACAATGATGCAGTACGCCCTTGAAATCCGCCTCTCTGCTGCAATTGATCGAATGACGTACACGATGATGACTCTCGAGCATATCGCCGAGGAAAGCGGCTTTGGATCGTATCCTTATTTTCACAGAGTCTTTAAAAAGCATTATGGTGTCGCACCTGGTGTCTACCGGCGACGTGAATAACAGCCTGTGAAACAGCTTCATTGAAACTCAAAGCAGGATTTGAAAAGGTTCTCGATAATTTCCGTATGCTGGCGGCGGACGCTAATCGAAAGAGCCGTCTCCCTCCACGTCCGGCAAAGTCATAAAATCAGCTATTTGGAGCAAATAGCGGAACCTTTGTCCGGAGAAAAACTGTGGCTGCGCTCCGAACAATGGATATAGATTGGGGGACTGCCTTACTGCCAACTTTTCGCCGGCAATCCGCAAGCTTCATTCATTTTCCTCTTCACTGCTTGCCACGCTCCATCAAATTAATGCCCACCCCCATACAGACAGCACCGATCAGCATTAATTTTGCAAGCGGAAGCAGCAGCTCAGAAAATCCATAATCATACAAGGTCGTTCCCATCATCGCTTCCATCGCATGAGTAAGCGGAATAAACTCTGCGACAAAAAGCATCACGTCGTTATCAATAAAGCCCGGCGGCATATAGACTCCGCTGATCAATGGCATTAAAGGAATAACCGATGGAAATACCATCATAAATTGTTCCTGCGTTCTGAGAAGTCCGGAAATCAACATTGTAAAAGCAGTCATTGTCAAAGTAAAGCAAGCAGCAATTATCATCAGAACACCAAAACGATCTCCTATGTCATATCCAAATCCGAATAAGAAGATAAGAAATACAATCACAATCTGAAGCATACCGATCAGAAAAGTGTAGGCCAGATGACCGCTGTACATTTTCCATTTCGTAACCGGAGATAAAATAACGCGGTCCCACAAACCTGTTGCTTTTTCTAAAGATATAGCATTTACTTTAAAGCCTACTGTAAACATGACTAGAAACATCGTAAAACCAAACAATAGCTGTGTTCCCATATTATGCTCGACCAGCGCGCCCCCGTCTGGAGACTGCGTCTCCACAGTAAGACCTGGATCCTCCATGCGTTCCTGCACTTCTTTTCTAAATTCTTCAGGATCCGGGGCGGCCAGCTCCGCCGTTCGAAGCTGAAGTTCCTCCGTATAAACCGCCTGTACATACTGTTCAACGAGCTGAGCATTCGGATCCTCCATGGCTGAAAAGATCCGGTAATCCTCCTTCATTAATTGAACGGCTGCGCTTCTTCGGCCTTCACTTACATCTGTGCGTGCCTGCTCCTCTTCAACTTCTTGAAACATAAACGTGTCATTGTCATTTAATATATCCAGCCACTCTTCTGTTTCTGTTAACGTTAAAGAATCCTCAGGAAACACGTAAACGTGAATTTTACTGCCGGAATTCATACTAAACAGCAGCGTAGCTATGACACTCAGAGCACAAAACATCACGACCAGCGTCGGATTGCGCCTGTCTTTCATCCACTGGGCTAAAAATATTGATTTCATGCTCTTTTCCTCCTAGCAGGAAATATCCACGTTCCCAGGCCGATAAGAAGAACGGAATACGCCATCATTTTCACAATTGCCGCCATAAGATCCGCCGGGACATCATTTTGAATCCATTCAATAAATGTAAATAACATGAAGCCATTCGGTGTTTCTCTGCCAATGCTCTGCAGCCAGTCCGGCAGCACATAAATCGGTACAAAGCTTCCTCCTACCGTGCCGATGGCCGTAATCACGACAGTAAACAAAAACAGTGCGGAATCAGAGGACTTCATTTGAAAAACGATCGATGTAAATAAAGCGCTCATCGCCGCAGTAAAAAATGCCAAGAGGAATACAAACACTACTATGCCAAGCCAGAATTGCAGGGAACGGTCCGGAAAAAGCTGAAATACTACATGGCATAACCCTATTAGGAGGGTCAGCTGAATAAACACAAAACAGAAAGTAGAGGTTATTTTCCCGCTTAAATAATAAAGAGGGTTATTATTCGAAAGCAGGATACGCTCAAACACCAGCTCCCGCTTTTCTTTCGCAGCTTTCGTAACGATTGTCAACGAAACAAATAAAGCAAAAATAATCCCCATCGCTGGCGTAAAATACTGAAAGGCTGTCAGCGGCTTATTCCCGGATAACCTCTCTGACCCGCCTTCCGGAAATACCTGCTCTGCTTCAAAAAAAGCATTTGCATTCTCCCCAAGTTCGTGTCCGACAGCGCTTTGCAGGTTCATCGTATGAAATAAACTATCTACCATCTCTTCAAGGATGTCGACGTGCATGGAAGTATTATTTGCAATAATTGATATAGCAGCCCCGTCTCCTTCATCAAGGAGCATATTATTCAACGAATCATAGGTAAAATTCTCTGGTATGGTAAAAACAGCGTCTACTTCTTCTTCCTTTAACTGCTGTTGGGCTGTCTCTTCATCGACCTCTGTCACGCTCAGCCACTCCTGCATGTCATCATTTCTCAGCATGCTCATCAATATCGATTTCGGGGCCAGGCCCTCTGAGTTTTCTTTAAGGGAAGCAGCAGCTTCCTCGGGTAAATCCTTTTTCTGTAAGGATTCGTGAAATTCCCGGAGGCCGTTTTCCTCCTCTTCCTTATCTACCACTGCAATATTCATCTCAAGGTTGGCGGCGGGATTTTCTATCATCCCGGGCATCGCAAAGCTCAATATCGCTATTAAAACGAAAGGCATGATGAGAGAAAAAATTGTTTCTTTTCTGTCTCTCCAGACGATTAATAAATCTTTCTTAAAAAAAGAACCCATTTGCCTGCCTCCCTTCTTAATCTCTCAGCTTTCTACCCGTCAAGTGAAGAAAGACATCTTCAAGACTCGGAGTGTGTACATGAATATTAATCACCTGAACCTGATGTCTTTCCGCAGCATGCACCACTCCGCTCAAAATATTGCTGCCTTTCTTCACGATCAGCTTCAAGCCTTCCTCTGTTTCATCAATTTGAAGAATGTCCGTAAAACCATCGAGCTCCTCCACGATGCCACCACGGTCTCCTTCGAGCTTCAGCTGCATTGTCTCTTCTCCAGATAAAATCTGCAGCAGCTCCTGTTTCGTACCGGACGCAATCATCTGACCGTGATCCATAATATAGACTCTGCTGCACAACTGCTCGACTTCCTCCATGTAATGGCTTGTATACAAAACTGTGGTGCCTTTTTCCTGATTTAACAGCCTTACCGTCTCGAGTATATGGTTGCGCGACTGGGGGTCAATACCTACGGTCGGCTCATCCATAATAACAATTTCAGGTTCATGCAATAGAGCTGCCGCAATATTAATCCGGCGTTTCATTCCACCTGAATACGTTTTTATAAGCTCTTTCTGCCGTTCCTGCAAACCTACAATTTCCAGGACCTCTTGAATACGCCTATCCAGCTCCATCCCTTTTAACTTATAAATACCGCCAAAAAACTTCAGGTTTTCCCGTGCCGATAATTCCTCATATAATGCGATTTCCTGGGGTACAACACCAATAACCTTTCGAATTGTTCCAGGATTTTTCACAATACTTTTTCCATGAAACCGTACATCTCCTGAGCTTGGTTTCAGCAGCGAACAAATCATAGAAATAGTGGTTGATTTCCCCGCTCCATTCGGTCCAAGCAGCCCGACGGATTCTCCTTTATTAAGGTAAAGACTCACGTCTTTTACCACTGTTTTTCCTTTAAAGGCTTTGGTCAATTCAGTCGTTTCTAACATATAACACCCTCCTGCCACCTCAGAATTTTCCCTTCCGATAAGCAAAGTATATTAAAAAAAAGACAGTGCTCCCACTGCCTTGCGTCATCACTAGTTTGTCCACCCCATGACCTCCGTCACTTTATTTAAATCACATTATTGCGGATGGCATATATAGCAATCTGTGTCCGGTCCCGCAGCTCCAGCTTGTCGAGCATCACGCTGATGTGATTTTTAACGGTACCGACAGACAATCCCAATTCATCGGCAATTTCTTTGTTGCTGCGTCCTTCACCGATCTTTCGCATAATATCAATTTCACGCGGAGTAAGCGATGGGTCAATCCGCGGTCTCCCGCTATCCTTTTTTAACAGCTTAGGCATTATCTTTGCTGCTACCTTCTCCTGCAGAGAGAGTCCACCGGAGAGACAGCTTTTAATCGAGCGGATCAGTGAGTCAGAATCTGCCTCCTTGAGCATATAGCCGCTGGCCCCGGCCCTTAATGCTTCAAGCGCATATTCATCATCATTAAACGTTGTAAGCATAAGGACTTTTCGCTCCGGCCAGCGCGAATGAATGATTCTCGCCGCTTCCAACCCATCCATCTCCGGCATTCGGACATCTAAAATCACCAGATCATAGGCATTTATTTCACAAAGAGCAATGGCTTCTTTTCCATTCCCTGCCTCTCCAGCTACCTCAAGCTCAGGATCTGTTTCAATCATCATCTTTAAACCGTGCCGGACCATTGTCTGATCCTCTGCCAGTAAGAGCCGTATCATAGCGTCATCCTTCCTTTCCCCCGAAAATAAATTTCCCTCTGATTATAAATTGTGAGCTGTTATGAATTATATCCAGCTCCCCGCCGGTCTGCTCGATTCTCTCCCGCATGGAACGCAGTCCAAAGCCTTCTTTCAACGTCACTTTTTCTTCGAGTGAGTTAGTAATTTCAAATCGGAAAATACTTCTGCCGGGTGCTTCAAATACAATATTTGCTTCCTTCGCCCGGCTGTGTCTCATAATATTAGTTAACGCTTCCTGCACGGCACGATACACAGCTATCGATTGATCATTGCTGAGAGGAGCTGAAAGTGCCCCTTGCTTAACGGAAAAGTTGACTCGGATAAAGCTCTCCGACTCCAGCTTTCGTATTAATCGTAAAATTGCAGCAACTCCGCCGGTCTCTTTTTGCTTTAAAGCTTTTACAGCACTTCTTGTATCATCCAGACTTTCCTGCGCTAATGTCTTCAGCTCGTCGATATCTTTTGCGGCGGCAGGCTGATCTTTTAAGCGAAGTACCTCCAGCTGCATCAATAAAGCTGTCAGCTTATGGCCGACAGAATCGTGAATATCACGACCCACTTGAATCCGTTCATCCCGGCGGGTAAGCTCTTCCTCCGAGACGAGGCGGCGTTTCATGCTTCTGTACTCGCTCAACAGCGCTTCACTGCGGGCAGCAGTTTCCTCCTCGGAATCAAAATATGTACGAAACAGGATAAAAGCTGCGATAAGCAGGGCCGAATATAAGATGATAAATAACGGGGGAAGGGCTGTGTACTGAAAAAATGTTGGAAGGAGCGCACCGGTTAAAAGAATGACCCCCGCCCCCGCAGTCTTCCGAAGAGATAAACGGAATACCGCTTCGCCTGCAAGAATCGAAAACACGAGCAGCGGATAAGGATTCAAGACAACTCCATATTCCGGCCACAAGGCAGCAGCCGCCAGTCCGCAGGCAACATACAATATAACTGTCTGTATAAAATCATGATTAGAAAAAAGTGGAATAAGGAAGTAGAAAATGAAAAAGAGAGCACATAAAATCAGCCGCCATGGGACGCTCAGGACATCTTCGGAAATGTGGAGTAATGAAAAGCTGAACGTGATCAATAATAAGATGAACCAAAACCAAAACGAACGCACCAGCAGCCCCCTCTTTCTAATCTTACTAATTCGGTTCATTCATACTTTATCATACTGCATAGATTTCATTCGATCCATGCAGACAGCTATATTAAATGAGCAAGCGGATACACTACAACTACATGAATTAAGTAAGGAGTGAGTTCCTTTTGTTTCAATTCAACGATGTTTCTTTTCAATCGATTTTACACATCCCTTCTTTATCGATTGATGAATTTAAAAAAGTGGCTGTCATCGGAGAAAGCGGGAGCGGAAAATCGACATTTTTAAAGTTACTAAACCTTATGATTTCTCCTACCGATGGAACGATTTATTTTCGGGGAAAAAACCTAAACGAAACAGACGCCGTTGCACACCGCCGTGAGACTGCCATGCTGCCGCAGCAGCCGGTGTTGTTTGGGGATTCCGTAGAGGATAATCTGACGGCGGGAGCACGTTTTGCCTGCCGGCCCATCCCTGATGCCCAGGCATGCGAAGAAGCTCTCTCCCGGTTTTCTTTAAAAAAGGCTCTTTCCGATGACGCCTCTCTTCTCTCCGGCGGGGAGCAGCAGCGCTTATCTCTCGCAAGGATGACACTGATGGAAAGTCCGATTCTTCTTTTAGATGAACCGACCTCTGCACTCGATGAAGAATTGGAAGAAAAAGTAATGGAGCAATTTATGCGCTTTGCTGATGAAAAAAACAAAACTGTGATCTTTGTTACGCATTCCCATGCGATCGCAGAGTCCTTCTCCGATGCGATTATCGATTTCCACCACTATTCTCAGAAGGTGGCCGGCGCATGAATGATTCGATGATTAACTTAACGATCTGGCAGCTCGCCGCGGCTTATTTATTTGTCGCATTATTGCTTGCTCTTGTTCGCTGGCGCAAAATTCCCAGAGAAAAAGAAATCATCATCGCCACGCTGCGCATGACGATACAGCTGCTGCTTGTCGGCTATGTCTTAATGTATTTATTCGAAAATCCACATCCACTTTTTACGGCCGTGGTTGTCCTTTTAATGATCGGATTTGCGATTTTTAATATATACAAACGAGTGCGCGGTCATTTGTCAAAGCGGTTAAAAAGGGCAGTGATGACTGCGATGGCAGCAGGTTCCCTCGCAAGTCTGCTTTATTTCAATTTTGTTGTGATTCAATTTTCTCCATGGTATGACCCTCGCTATTTTATTCCGATTGCCGGTATGATTATAGGTAATTCAATGACGGGTGTAAGTCTTGGCGTACAGACGCTGATTGATGGGATGAAGGAGCAGAAGAGAGAGGTGGTAGCAGCTCTGATGCTCGGAGCATCGCCAAAAGCCGCATCACGGAAAATAAAAAATCGTGCGTTTGATGCTGCAATTCTGCCTACCGTAAATCAGATGGTAGGAATGGGGATCGTGTTTTTACCTGGGATGATGACGGGGCAGATTTTAGCAGGAGCTGACCCTGTCAGTGCTATTGAATATCAGATTGCTATCCTGCTCGGCATCATTGGGGCTGTTTCCCTCAGTGTAATTTCATTTGTGCAGCTTGGATATAAAGTGTTTTTTAATGAAAGACAACAGCTTGTCCGTGGGAATGATTAATCATAATCCCCTTCGAGCCTCACAAACACCACATGCATAAGAAATGTCGAAGTGATTTGTCCTTTTTCATCCTTCTCGATCAATGTTAATTCTTGATCAAAGGAACTTCCAACCGGAATTACCATCTTTCCTCCTTTCTCAAGCTGTTCTATTAATGCCGCAGGGATCTTTGAAGCTGCGGCCGTAACCATAATCCGGTCATACGGAGCATGCTCCTTCCAGCCTGAACTCCCATCACCAAGCCGGTATTGAATGTTTGTAAATCCCGCCTCTCCTAATTTCTCCCGGGCCTTCTCATACAGCGGTTCAATTCGTTCCACCGTAAATACCTTCTTTGAAAAAGCAGCCAGTACATCTGTCTGAAATCCAGAGCCTGTTCCTATCTCGAGTACACGTGATTCCGGATGGACATCCAATGCCAATGTCATGGCAAGAACGAGAGATGGCTGAGATATTGTCTGGCCGTAGCCAATCGCAACTGCTTCATCAAAATCCGCCATGCCTTTGTGCGCATCCATGTAGTAGCTACGCTCAAGCTGTTGGAAGTATTCTCTGATGTTTTCCTCCTGATTACTCATATTATCCACGCTCCTATTATAAAGGAAAGTAGTAAGGCTTATAGAAATGATTCCCAAATTCTAGAATATTTAAAGGATGAATGAAAGATTGTACTCAGAATGATTACAATATGTATCAAATTTACAAAAAGGAGCCAAGGGTTTTCATTTCCCCCGGCTCCTTTTTCTATTTATGGCAGGTCGTTTCCGGCGGCACGATAAATCTCATACCACTCTTCTCTTGTTATGGAGATATCAGATGCCCCGGCAATCCCTGCAAGCCGCTCTTTGTTCATTGTACCGACAATTGCCTGTATGTTGGCGGGATGCCTTAATATCCACGCAATCGCAGCTGCAGAGTCAGTAATATCATATTTATTCGCAATCTCCTGCAGCTTTCTATTCAACTCGGGGAATTTATCATTGCCGACAAATACTCCCTTCATCATGCCGTATTGAAAAGGCGACCACGCTTGAATGGTCATATCATTCAGACGGCTGTAGTCAAGGATGCTCCCATCCCTGACAATCGCAGGGTCATGCTGCATGTTAACGTTTAATCCGGCATCAATCATTCCCGACTGCATAATACTAAGCTGCAGCTGATTCACAATTAATTCCTGGTCCACGTATTTCTTTAATAACTCCACCTGCATCGGATTTTGATTGCTGACACCGAAGTACTTTACTTTGCCACTTTCCATTAATGCAGTGAAAGCTTCCGCCACTTCTTCAGGTTCCATTAAAGCATCCGGCCGGTGCAGCAGTAAAATATCGATATAATCCGTCTTCAGACGTTCCAGGCTGCCATCCACTGATTGAAGTATATGTTCCTTTGAAAAATCAAAAAAACCTTTCCGGATCCCGCACTTTGTCTGAAGAAAGATATCTTCCCTGGCTGCAGAGCTCAGCTCCAGCCCTTCTGCGAAAATTTCCTCGGAAGATCCTCCTCCATAAATATCTGCATGGTCAAAGAAGTCAATGCCGGATGCGGCGGCATTATCAATCACTTCGGCCGCATCTTGCTTAGAAAGCGCATCCATACGCATGCATCCTAATCCAATCTCTGAAACTTCCACATTACTTTTGCCTAATTGTATTTTCTTCAAAATATACACCTCTTTCCGAAGATACGTTCATTCTAGCAGGTTCGCTACTTAATAGCATATCATGGTAAACAAACGTTTGATTACTATGTTCATTGACAAGGTCCGGCTTCCATCAGATACTTAAAGAAAGCGCTATCACAAATCATAATATAGGGAGGAATGCAAATTGAAGGACGAAGTGATGGTTATTCGAGTAACGACTCAAATCGGCGGTGACTGATGCGGCGGCCTTACTGATGACGGGTTCATCAATATGTCTGAAACTTTCAAGGAAGAACGGGCAGAAATGGAAAGGCTCGGCACCATTTATAGAGCCATTCACAGCAAATACGGGGATGAAATAATAATTACCTACATGGATCCAAGGAACAGCTTTTCTATTTTGAGTTATTTTTTAAGATGCTGGAAATCCGGCTCTATTCGACTGAGTGGTGTCTTCCGTGGAATGCTGTTCGGCATCCGCCGCAGCTCATTTTTTTTACAATGGACGCTGGCTCAACCCTGATGACAGAACTTCTGAGTTCCACGTGTTAAAGCAAATCGAGCTGATCCGAGGACCGGGTAACCGGTAAGCTCTGAACGGTTTGGGGTTTACCGGCATTGACCCTTCCTCTACTGTTTACTTTCTAATTTATCTATCCAGAGATCAAATGGAGTGGAGCTGGTTTCGAGCTTCACATGCTGAAACTCGACTGACTGATTTTTCTTTTTAGGGTTCACATGAGAGGCTTCCGCTGTCTCTTTCGATGCTGCAAAGTATACCGCTTTCATATCAGCATTGCGGATCGCCCCCTCGCACATTGGACAGGGCTCACCACTGGCATACATTATACAATCCGACAATAATTCATTCTCCAGTATCCGGCACGCTTCTCTGATCGCCACCGTTTCTGCGTGGTCGGTCGGGTCGTGGGTTCCTTTCGTATCATTAGCTCCGGTGGCTATTACTTCCCCACCGCACACAATCACAGCCCCAAACGGCCTCCCCCCATTTTCTGTGACGTTTCTCCCTGCAATTTCCACAGCCTGCTTTAGAAATGCTTCATGATTCAACTAGTACCCTCTCCCTTCATTGAACCCCATTCCCTCTTTCCAGACACTTCACCCATTCCATTTTCAAGAATAACAAAGGGGCTGTAGCAAAAGCCCCCTTTTTATAGAAAAAGTAGTATCCTAAATAGAAGATAGCAGGGGGACAAGTCCGAAGACTCCGGTGGGAAGAGCAGCGGCTGAAGATCCGCCGGGCGTGGGTTTCGCCCGGTTAGCTGAAGCGCTGCCCTACGGAAAGCGAAGGACTTGTCCACTGCTTTTTTTACCATGCAAAAGGGCGAGTATCATTTATGATACAGCCCCCTTTAACGTAAACTTACTGCCAGCCCCGTTCGTATTGCGGGGGCACAGCGAGAGAATCTGTCTGGTGTACTTCCTGAGCAGCGCGCAGCGGCCAGTACGGATCCCGGAGCATTTCCCTGGCGAGCAGTACAATGTCCGCCCTGCCATTTCGAATTAACTCATCGGCCTGCATACCCTGGGTAATCATTCCAACAGCTGCTGTGTAAATGTCTGCCTCCGCACGGATCTTCTCTGCAAAAGGCACTTGGTAACCTGCTCCTGCGGGAATGACGGCGTCAGGAGTATTTCCTCCCGAGCTGCAGTCAATAATATCGACCCCTTCATTTTTCAAACGCTTCGCGAGCTCGACCGAATCTTCGACTGTCCACCCGCCTTCGATCCAGTCCGAACTCGAAATACGGACGGAAAATGGCAGGTTTTCCGGCCATTCCCTGCGCATAATCCGGACCGTTTCTAAAACAAAACGGATGCGATTCTCAAAACTGCCCCCGTATTCATCCGTACGGTCATTAGAAAGAGGGGAATAAAAGCTGTGGGCTAAATATCCGTGGGCCCCATGGAATTCCACCAGTTGAAATCCAGCTTCTCTTGCTCTGACCGTCGCCAGTCTGAATGATTCCTGAATGTTATGAATTTCTTCTTTGGATAGTTCTTCAGGCAGCTTGTAGCCTTCCGCAAAAGCAATCGGACTTGGTCCAATAACCTGCCACCCTCCTTGCTCGTCAGATACACCTGCTCCTTTTTCGTCCTTTTCCCAGGGCCGGTATGTAGATGCTTTTCGGCCGGCATGTGCGAGCTGGATGGCAGGAACAGCGCCATGTTCTTTCATAAAATCGGTTATGCGGCGGTAAGCCTCCGTATGTTTTTCATTGTAAATTCCAAGATCCTCCGGAGATATGCGACCTCTCGGCTCCACTGCAGCTGCTTCTACAAATACCAGACCGGCTCCGCCAACGGCTCGAGATCCCAAATGAACAAAATGCCAGTCATTCGGCGTCCCGTCTTTTGCACTGTATTGGCACATCGGTGATACTCCAATTCTGTTTCGAAGCGTTACATCATTTAATTGTAAGGGAGAAAATAAATGCGGCATGTGCTGTTCCTCCTGTTATTTTTCTCAATTATCATCGTAGTGACAGAGCTATGGATATATTATTTCAAAACATGTTTCGATTTACAAAATATCTGCTTTCTGTTCAACAGATAAGCATTACCCAAAACCGCCAGCCTTACATGGAGAGCCGCCCGGAAATGATAGCTCATCCCTCTGCCGGTATCTCCCTGAGTGATCAGTGTAGACAACGGTCACGAGCGCCCGTTGCTGCAGGTCAAGGCCTGGTCGACATAAACATTGCCGTAACCAAATTCCAGAGCAAGCTTCGCGAGCCGCGGCGAAAATTTCTCTAGCTCTTCCATTGCGAACAGTCCGCGCTCGCCCTCCATTTCCTCTATCTGCTTCCAGCCTGCTGCTTGTTTTTCAGTCATAACCAGCCTCCATACCTCCATAATAATTTATCCTCGCTGCATAGTCGGTGGAATTTCATCCTTCTGCACTATAATTTCAATAACCGAAGGGCCATTTTTGTTGGCAAGTGCCGAGGCGGCTGCCTGCGCTATTTCATCCATATTGGTGCATCTGTAACTGTCCGCTCCGAGTGAACCAGCAAAACGAGCCGCATCTAATTCCGTTTCATACCTTGTCCCAACGGACCTGCCGAGATTATAAAGCATACCTTTATCGACCATATCGAGCATTCCATTATTTAGTACGATAAATATAACGTTGGCTTGTTCGTTGACGGCAGTAGAGATCTCCGGACCGTGCATAAACATACAGCCATCGCCGGTCAAGCATACGACCGTCTTTTCCGGCTTTGAAAGCTTGGCTCCTATAGCAAACCCAATAGCATGCCCCATCGCTCCAAATACATCATCAAAGAAAAATGTCCCCGGTTCGATTACATCAAAATGCTTAATGCCATAAAAAGTATGACTGCCATCATCGCCGTATACTAACGTTTCTTGAGGCAGCATAGAGCGTAATGATTCCATGACATGAGCAGCGGAGAGCCGTTGGACTGCCGGACTTAGTTCTCTCACAGCACGTCTCGTTTCCTGCTCTGCCTGCCAATAAGAAGAGAGATCTACTGTTATTTCGCGGTGCTCCGCACGTTCATCAGCTATGATTTTTTGTAGATTTATTTTTGCGTCCCCCTGAACGAAGAGGGTTTCAATTGGGAGGGATTTACCTACAAATTCAGGATTATAATCAAATTGAATAATTTTTTCCGGAAAGAATGGCTCTTGTAAACCAGTGGTGGACATATCGCTGAGTTTAGAGCCGATTACGAGCATGACATCTGTTCCATCCTTCAAATAACCTGCTGCTGCCTCTGTGCCTCCAAGACCGAAGCTTCCAAGAGAAAGAGGATGATTGGTAGGAAAGACCCCTTTGCCTCCAGGTGTTGTAATTACCGGGATGCTCCACAACTCTGCTAGTTTTTGTACTTCTTCGTACGCCCCGGAAATATGTGCTCCTTTCCCCAGCAGCATTACAGGACGCACTGCTTGATTCAGCATCGTCACGGCAGGAACAATATTCCCGGAAATCACTTTATCCTCCAGCTCATGCAGCGGCAGTTCAAAGGGCTCAATCTCCTGCAGAAGAACATCCAATGGAATCGATAAATGGACCGGTCCCTTCGCACCTGTTAATGCTTTCTGGAAAGCGTGCTCTAAGTAGTTTTTTAAAGTGCGTCCGTCTTCTACCTTGGCACTGAAATTAGTGACCGGCTTAAACAGTTCTGTCAGATCCGTACCGAACATGCTTGAGTCCTGTCCCAATGCTTTACCAGCCATCGTCAGCGGCGGGTGGCCGGTAATAAACAATACCGGCGCATGATAAGCCTTAGCCTGTGCCGCCGCCGTGATCAGATTGGTTCCCCCCGGCCCCGATGTTCCCAACGCGACCCCAATCGTTTCATTTTGAAGAGCATAGCCGGTCGCTATGTACCCTGCCCCACACTCGTGGCGGGCCAGTGAAAATTTTATCCCTTGTGATTCCATTTCTAATATAAGTGGGACTATTGGTTTACCAGGAATGCCAAAGACGTACTCGCATCCTTTTTTCTTTAGTTGTTCCACTAAAATTGATGAAACTTTTGGCATGATATTTTTCCACCACCCCTATAATTTTACCAGATAAAAAAGACTTAAAACCCTGACTATTTTTATATCGGAGGTCCTGCTAAGGGTTTCAATCTTATTTATGTTTAATTTAGGAAAAAAGAAATAAATACCTGGTTAATAAGATGTCATTATAAAAAAGAGACAGGAGGACGCCCCCTGCCTCTGCTTACTTTATATTGTTGCAAATCTCAGCTGTCGTTCACTTTCTTCAGTACATAATAAAAACTCATGCTGATAAATCCCGTCAAGACGATCACCCATCCGCCGTTTTCAATAACAGGCGGATATTCAGGAGTGAATAATTCAACGGCTATAAAGATACCGAACACTGCCATACCAATCGCAGCTGCCACAGCCGACTCCTTCCCTTTGTTTACCTCGATAAAACTGCTGTAAGCAATATAGGCAAACACCACTTTCACAAGAATTGTGAGCAGTACAAAGCCTGTTAATGTCGTAATCGCAAGCTTTCCTAGGTATGCAGGTGCAGACGGCTGTATGATCAAACTGCTAATTCCGGTAAAAAGCGTTATGATACCAAGAAAAAAGAAAGCATTCTGTACGATAAACAGGACGCTGTTTTTCCGTTCTTCCTTAGGAAGCTGTTCGATCAATTGATCTGCATATTCTTTCGGCCTGGTTCCAAAGACTTCCTCTGCCGACCGGTTTTCTCGCTGTGCTATCAGCAGATGGTCGAGTATTTCCATCAAAATTTCTTCTGTTTTCTGCTCCGACAAGGATAAATGAGAACGAAGATACAGGAGCATTCCCGAATAATATTTTTCATTTTGCTCATGCAATTGCTTTCTCTTGTGATTATTTTCATTAATTAATTGCTTTGCCGTCACCATCACGGTCTCCCCTCTCTTTCCATTAATTTATTTACTGCCGGCTGGACCTGCTCCCATTCCCTGCGAAACATTTCGAGTGCATCGGCGCCGTCCTGTGTTAAATAATAATATTTTCGGCTTGGAGCGTTGTGGGCCGGTTTCATCTCCCCGTAAATATAATCTTTTTTCTGCAGTCTCAGCAGCACCGGGTATACTGTTCCTTCACTGACGTCAGGAAGTCCTAAACTCTGCAGCTTTTTCGACAATTCATACCCATATACCGGCTCTTTTTCAATAGCGGACAAAACACATCCTTCAAGGATTCCCTTCAGCAATTGACTGCGGATGGACATCATTACCCTCCCTACTTTGCAATACAAGGTAGATATCTGAATGAATACCTACCTTGCATAACAAAGTAGGTATTTAAAATTTTATGGCACTACGATTTTTTTGTCAATGGACAGAGTGAAGTTTAAATAGCTGCCGCGGGAGCTATAAATGTAAAAAAGAGAAAAAGGTGTATCGCAGCAGTGCATAATAAGCAAGTGTTAAAAGAAATTTTGAAATTGGGTAATCAGGGTTCTAATTCCGAGTACGGCTGTCGCCAGCGCAACCAGCGCACCGAATACGGTCATCCAGATCGGATGGCGGTAGTCCTTGACAATTTTACTGCTGTGCGCAGCCAGTAAGATAGAACCGAGAGTCAATGGCAATATCAGTCCATTGAAGGCTCCTGCAAAAATTAACAGGAATACAGGTTCTCCTACAAAAATAAACACGCCTGTGGAAAATAAAATAAATGCAATGGTCCAATATCGTTTGTTCTTTTCTATACTTGGATGAAAAGAAGTTAAAAAGGAGACGGACGTGTACGCAGCCCCAACAACAGATGTAATCCCTGCCGCCCAAAGCACAAGTCCAAACAAACGCAGCCCGACGTCTCCGGCAGCTGTTAAAAAGACCGTAGCGGTCGGATTATCAGGATCTAAGGAAACTCCTGCTGAAACGACACCCAGTACTGCAAGAAACAGCAGGACACGCATGATGGATGCGACTACAATTCCGGTAATGGACGTATTTGTGACATAACGGATATTTTCTTTACCGGATATACCCGCATCAAGCAGACGATGGCCCCCGGCAAAGGTAATATACCCTCCGACGGTCCCCCCTACTATAGTGATAATTGTAAGGATATCTATTTCTACTGGAGCAACAGACCGAAGGGCAGCTTCTCCCACCGGCGGAGAGCTGACAAACATGACGTAGGCGGTCAAAGCAATCATTAACGCCCCGAGCGCGCGTACAATCAGGTCCATGGCAGCGCCAGCCTCTTTATAAATAAATACAAGAATACATATAAAAGCAGTCACCACTGCTCCCGTTGTGGTGGAGACACCCGTCAATGCATTAAAACCAAGCCCTCCACCTGCGACATTCCCTATGTTAAATGCCAGACCACCAAGTACGATAAAAAACGCGACGAGATATCCGAGACCCGGAAGCACTTCATTTGCAATATCCTGCCCCTTCATTCTTGCCACCGCAATAATGCGCCAAATGTTCATCTGCGCCCCAATATCAAGAATGATCGATGCCAATATTACAAATGCAAAGCTTGCGAGCAGATCTTCGGTAAACACGGCTGTTTGGGTTAAAAAACCAGGTCCAATAGCAGAGGTCGCCATCAAAAATGCTGCACCTGCCATAACGCTGAGACGTTTTCTGCGGTTTTCTTTCTCATCAAACTGATTCGTCATCAAATCACCTGCTTGTCCTAGAGTAAATATAATTGTTGTTTCATGTCATTGCCCGCTGTTTACATCATACCAGTTACATCAATCAATTCAGCCCTGCCTAAGTAGGATTTCCATTTTTGAAGTTAAAAAGAAAAAAGACACGAGCATAGAAAATACTCTGCTCCTGTCTTAAAAATCTGCACTCAGCGCACTACATTATTTCGAACGAGAAAATTATCGTTAAAATGAATCGGCACCCCTTTCCCATTTTTTTCTGCATGAATGTGCAGATGAGGCTCACTCGTATTTCCTGAGTTTCCGACAAGTCCGATTCTCTGGCCCGTTTCGACTGTGTCTCCTTCTTCGACGCCTGCGCTGCCCTCCTGCATATGAGCGATATAAACCAGTGCATCTATCCCTTCGCATGAAAGAGCGACGTAATTTCCTTCTACATTTTCCCCATCAGCTTCGGGAGGCACAAAATCAGGCAGATCATTCCTGCTTTCGACGACTTCCCCATCACATGGACTCGTTAATTCATCACCATAAATCGCATATTTCTCAAGTGTTTTTGGATAAAGTCCACTTGCGCGGAGTCCTGCCTGATTCAGCTTCACTATATCGAGTGCATACTGCTGAGGCTCGTATGCATGGTGGTAGTTCATCTGGGTATGAGCACCGCCATGAGCAACATAATAAGTGCCATTCTCCAACGGGTAAACCAGTTCAATCGGTTCATCATCAGGAAAATAGCTGCTCACCGCAAATACATTGTACATCCCAAAAATAAGCAGAATAAAGACGTTTGGAAGAAGCGCCCATTTTTGCCCGCGGGTCGATGGTTTATGGAATGGAAGCCCCCGAGCCTTTTTCCAGGAAAAATAAATCGCGAGCACAAGCAATAACGGCCAAAGATATCTCACATAATAACCTATCCAATCCCAGCGTCCTGTGAAAAATATCCAGGCGATAAGCATGACATCGGCCAGCACCTGAAGCAGCCAGAAAAAACGACTGTGAAAAGATCCTCTCCATAACGAATAAATAAATATAGCCGGTAACACAATTTGAAAAACAAGTATTTGAAGCATCGCAAAGGTCATAGCTTACTCCTCTCTATTATGTTTTATATATATGTATTTTTTAGGTTTCACGAAAAGAATACCATGAATTTCTCAAAAGCAGGGCCAGGCTTAGGAGATAACTGAAAAATAGGCCGATAATCTTCACTGCTCTAACTAATGGAAATGTATTATGGAATTATTAGGCTTGCTGCCTTATGCTGCGTATGGAGAGATTGCGGAAATTAGCGTTTCTGTTTCTTGGATCTTTAGAATTGGATGAAAGCCTGCAAGAAATTGGCTGGGGAAATGGATGCGGACAAGAGATACGTTATTTTATTAAATGTCGATCCCCAACCGAGCAGACGACCGCCAGGCAGGCAACCCGCGGTAGCAGGACTCGTAAAAATGGTCATTCTTAAAAAATTTTCAAATATCTTTACTGAGACCGCTTTCTTCATTATAATTATCATTTATGTAAGTGTTGTCGAATCAGCGTTCTATTAGGAGGGGCCTTTTTTGAAAATAACAGCCATTGTTAGTATTATTCTCTTTATCGCCTGTGCGGGGCTAGTATTATTGTTTGGAAATCTGATAACCAATGAGGACTTTCAAAGCTATCTTACCGAAGAGGTTGAGCAGCAGGTTGAGGGCGGCGGTGACGTCTCAGCTGAAACACTTTCAGGTTTTTTTGAGCAGGCCTCTTCTGTCAATTACAGCATTTACAGCATAATATTAATTCTAATTGCAGCTGCGGGTTTCGCGGCACTTAAAATAAGAAAGACAAGCCCGCTGCTCTCCGGTGTATTCTTTTTAGCCGGTGCAGGGACAGCTGTTCTGCTGTTTTGGTGGTTGCTGTTCCCTCTTCTGCCTGCTCTTCTCTATGTCATCGTCGGTATCGCTGTTTTAATAAATAAACCATCACCAAGGCAGACCTGGTAATGGTTTTCTCTCCAGTCTCTTTCAAAAAACGCTCCTTACCAGTCCGCCGTCTACTCTTAAAGCAGAACCATTCGCGGCGGAGGACAGCGGACTGCTCATAAAGGTAACAAAATGAGCGACTTCATCTGGACGAATCAGTCTTTGAATGATGGACGTCGGTCGGTTTTCCTCCATGAAACGCTTTTCTGCCTCTTCAAGGGAGAGGTTCTCGTCAGGGTAAAGGTGCTGCAGCATCGTTTCGATTCCTTCCGTCAGCGTAGAGCCCGGGAGTACAGTATTAACGGTTACATTCGTTCCTTTTGTCAATTCCGCTAAACTGCGCGACAACGAGAGCTGCATTGTTTTCGTCGCACTGTAGTGTGCCATTTCCTGTGACGGCATAATCGATGCTTCACTGCCTATGAAAATGACTCTTCCTTCATTTTTTTCCATCATGTTTTTCATGTATTGTCTGGTGAGACGGACACTGCTCATAATATTGACTTCAAACATGTTGTACCAATCGTCATCCGGGATCTCGAAATAATCTCCCGGCTCAAATATCCCAAGATTATTAATTAAGATGTCTACATCAGAGTATTCATCCATCATTTTTTGGCAGCCTGCTTCAGTGCCAAGGTCTGCTTCAGCCATATGCAGCACCGCATTAGGAACCATATCCCGAATTTCGTTTATCGTTTGTCGAATACCTTCTTCCCTGCGCCCATTGATGATGACTTCCACACCTTCCGCCGCTAAGGATTTAGCGATTGCCTTTCCGATTCCTGCCGTCGATCCAGTCACCAGCGCTTTTTTCCCAGTTAAATACAGCTGCATCCAACTCCTCCATTCATAAGGCATTTATTATAGAATTTGTACCACTACAAATTTTTTCAAAACATTTATAGAAGCTGTAAAGTCAGCTTTCACGCTTTCCTCCTTCTGGAATTCGAAAAGAAATACATGCTCCTTCTTCGTTCCAGGCCTTCACATCTCCCCCATGTTTTTCAACTATTTGTTTTACGATATAAAGCCCTAATCCCCTGTGGGCTTCATTATCATTAGAATGTTTTTGAAAGTACTTATCAAAAATGAAAGGCAGATCTTCTGGGGAAAATCCTTGTCCCGTATCCTTTACAGTAACTTCCGTATATGCTTCAAATATCTGAACATTGCACATTATTTTTCCATTTCCAGGTGTGTAACGCAGGCTGTTGGAAAAAATATTATCAAGCACTTGTCGAATTCGCTTCCTATCTAACATTACAGGTTTTTTGGCTTCTCTTTCATCAATGATATTCACATGAAAATGTATTCCCTGTCCTTCAATATAACTTCTATAGGAATAGAGCTCTTCAGTAAATAACTCGAATGGTTCATGTTCTATCAAGTTCAAACGAAAATCAGGATTTTCCATATCCAATACATGTTTAAAATCCTCTAACAGGCCGTCCACTCGATTCACCTGTTTTTGAATAACCTTAAGATATTTTTTATTTTGAATCTCAGTTTTCATTTCGAGCATCTCGGCGTTAGCCTTCATAATGGTAAGGGGCGTTTTGAGGTCATGAGAGACAGAGGACAAAAAATCAGTTCGATTTCTTTCCATAGACCATTGTCTTTGAAGGGCTTCCACCAGCGCTTCCTTCATCATTTGAAAGGTTCTAATCAGATCTCCCATTTCATCATTGCGATCTGTTGTAAGCGTAAAGTCAAGCTCCTGTCTTTTAATTGATCTCATCGCCTGCATAAGTTCCTGAATAGGAGTATGAAATGTTCTTCCAAACTTACTGCCATAATAGTAAGTAAATAAAATGATAAATAGAAATGGAAGCGTTATTAATAAAAAAAACGAGATTCTAAATATGTTTTCAGCTGCTGATTCAATTTTGTATTGAAGAAGCACTATTCCTGCAAGCCGGTCCTGGTCATCGATGAGAGGCAGATAATTAGTTGCTTCATTACTGTGTCGATCGACCGTATTTATTTTATTAATAAGAGAATCCGTTTCAGTAATAAGCTTCTTTGTCGTGGATCCATACAGCAATTCACCACTTGGATCCAATACCTGATAATGCATTCCGGATAGTGGGATATTCTCTTCAAGCATTGGTTTGGCTTTTTCTGGATCACTAACTATTTCATCGTTATGTTCATGAACAAACGTGGAGATTTCCGGCACTTGATTTTCATAATAATTTGCATAAAAACGCTCATCGACAGTATTCATCACGACCAGCACCAGCCCAAACACCAGGATAGTAGCCGCGAAGCTGAACATAATAGTTTTAAAGATTGTTCGTTGAATTTGTTTTTTTATCGGATTTCGCTTTTCATTCAACCTTATAACCCACTCCCCAGACAGTATGAATAATTTCTGTGTTTGGATCTATTTCCTGAAGCTTTGCTCTTATGTTTCGAATGTGTTCAGCTATGGTCGAAGAATATCCTAATGCGTCCCTTCCCCATGCTGCATCATACAGATGGTCTTTAGAAAAAATCTGCCCCGGCCTGCTTAGTAAAACATCCATAATATTAAATTCTCGTTTAGTAAGATTTACTTTTTGCTGTTTAAAAAAGAGCTCATTCTTTTCTTTAATTAATATTAATTCCCTGTATTTTTTTTGACGTAATGGCGCATTGTGGCGTTTTTCCCTCCTCAAATGGGCATTAATTCTCGCAAGTAACTGCGCTTGAGAGAAGGGCTTTGTAATATAATCATCGCCGCCTTCATTCAGGCCTTTTATATGGTCATTCACATCTGTTTTAGCAGTAAGGAATAAGATGGGGCAGTTTGTTTGTTTTCTTATCAATCTGCAGACCTCAAGTCCGTCAATACCAGGCATCATAATATCTAATAAAATAAGATCATATTCATTTTTTCTCGATTTTAATAATGCAGAAGAGCCATCGTTTACACAATCAACCCCATAGTTTTCTTCTCTTAACAGCTCCTCAATGATTGAGGTAAGTTCCATTTCGTCATCCACCACTAAAATTCGTTCCATTTCACTTGTACTCCTTTTTTCCCGTTTGTATTTCCATTATATGTGTTTGAGGGGTGGATAAAAGAGGAAAAAAGATGAGGAAGTTCCTCACCTTTTTCTTACTTAAAATCCATATGCCTCCATATGAAAAAAGACACCATTCCTCCACCAGCCAAAATTAATGGCACAATTGAATATAAATCCGGCCATCCACTTTCAGATAAAGCAATGAAAATGGATTGCGAAGGAAGTAATAGATAAAGAAAATCAGCTGAAAAATAAATTGGTACAATAAAAGCAATTAAAATTGAAAAAAAGGCTATCACTGGGTTAGGTGCGATTAACGAAATGACGGTAGATAAAGCCATCCCGGAAAGCAGCACTACAAAAAATAAACCGAAATATTTTATCGTATACAGGTAACCCGAGAACAAACTGTATTTCGTCGGATCATTATAGAGTTCTATATATTCCGGCATTGGATACAGCATAATACCCGCCGCAATTCCTGCTAGAAAGATAATCAAAGTTACAAAAAAAGCTGTAAGAGCCAATGTACTCCATTTAGACATAAGAAATTGAGCTCTCTGGTAGGGACGATATAGAATTAAATAATATGCCTTCGAATGAATTTCTCCATTAAAAACCACCACATAGAGAAAAGGCATAAAAAGCAGTACCACAAAGAAAGATACCTCTCTTAGCAGGAACCAAGGAAAGTTAACAGCATTTAATGCGGTGTGGCTATCTCTTGTAAACTGCCCATTATCAAAAAGGGTTAAAAAATATATACAAAACCCAGTAATCACGAGAAATAAAACAAAAAATCCTTTCACAATTTTCATTTCCCAAATTCTTTCAAACTCGCTTGCTATCAATTGATTCATTTTATAATTCCTCCTCCCACTCTGCTTTGTGTATTTAAATAAAATAGCTTCTCCTAGTAAACAAAAGATAGGAAAGAGTAACAAAAGCTATAATATAAATAAGTGTGATTCCTGCAATCCAATACGAGTAATCCCACCCGGATAAGAATAGGGATATTCCCGTGTATTGGATTTTAGGCACCGATGAGTAGGCAAGAAGAGCAGAGACTGGGGAGCTCTCTCCAAAGGCCGTTGAATTTTCAAGAAGCTGGGGGATCGCAATAGAAAAGAAGATAAATGTAAACCCTACTCCAAGCACTGCATTCATCGAAGAACAAATTATCCCTATAAAAACAAGCAGACCGAGCATAGCCAGACAAGTGAAATACGCAATCACGTAGTAGTAAAACGAATAGAACATCATCGCCCGATTACTAACAATATTTTCAGAAATAAATAACAGCGATTGTGAAGGCTTTTCAAAAAACACAGCTCCCACTAATGCAGAGGAAAGAAAATAGACGAAAAGAAAAAGAAACAGCACAACAGCCATCACCGCGAGCTTAGAAACAAAGATTTGAGACATAGAGTACGATCTCAGCAATATTAAGCGAAGCTGCCCTTTTTGATACTCCTCGGTAATGATATAACCGGCTAAAAGCAGCAGGATGATATTGAAGGTAATAAACAAATGCTCAGACAGTCCGAGAACAGGAAAATTCAGGGCTGTCGCATAATCAGGCCGGTTCGGGGACATCCCTTGATTGCTCCTCAGGAACAGCAGAGCTGTTATCAGAGAGAGGGCCGGCATGAAAGCAAGAAGAAGCCAAATTGATTGTCTTGACCATAATCGTTCCCATTCACTAAGAAATAAGTTTTTCATGATGACATCATCTCAACAAACAAATCTTCCAGTCTGCGGTCATTCTCTTTAGAGAGTCCCTCCTGCGTTCCTTCATAGAGTAAAACCCCCTCTTTAATGATTACCAGCCTGCTGCAGATTTTTTGGAGTTCGTCTAATAAATGACTTGAGATAAAGAAGGTAATTCCCCATTGATCGTTTAATTTCAATATTAATTCACGAAGCTCTCTCATTCCCATAGGATCCAATCCATTAGCCGGCTCATCCAGAATTATTACCTTTGGATTCCCAAGAAGAGATTGAGCAATACCAAGCCTCTGCTTCATCCCAAGCGAATAGGTTTTAATTTTGTCATCGCCCCGCTCTGATAAACCAACAGCTTTTAATACTTCCTCTACTTTCTCCTTTTGCTGTCTTTTTGAAAGATTATGGAGCCTGGCTAAATTTTTCAGCATTTTTCTGCCGGTCATAAATTCAAAAAATATAGGAGATTCGATAATAGCTCCTACTTTCTTAAGGGCCAGCCTGCGCTGTTTGTGAACATCCACGCCTTCAATAAACAACTCTCCGTGGGTCGGCTTCACGAGACTGGTCAGCATTCTCATTAACGTAGTTTTCCCGGCGCCGTTCGGACCTAAAAATCCACATATTTCTCCCTCACGGACCGTAATAGACATATCATCGATTAACGTTTTTCCTCTAATTTTTTTCGTCACTTTGCGGGCTTCAATTACTTTTTCCATTTCTTATCCCTCCCTTTACAGATAGGTTAGACAAGAAATTCCAAAAAAGTTTCAAGAAAACTTTCTTAATACTATAATTTTAAAAAAGATTTTACGCACGGTGCGCTGCCAGCGGTAAAGAAAAACTTGGTTTGTCACCAGGTCAAATGGCGATAAACCAAGCTTTTCTTTAATTTGATTTTATTGTTTCCCGTGCTAGCAGTTCTTCATTTACTTTTTCAGCAATATGTTGAATATCCGGAATAAGATAATTAGTTTTTAATGTGCCTGAAGCAACTTCGAATGCTTCTTTTTTGATAGGGGAAATAACGATATGACCATCCTTTTTCAACAAGTCTATATTTCTTTGTACACTCGCCTTGTTCCACATTAATTGATTCATATTTGGAAAGAACATTATCGGATGGGGATGAGCAAGCATAGTGGAGGACAGAAAGTCCAGGGCCAATCCATTTGCAGCTTCAGCAAGTTTGTTTGCTGTTGCCGGCAGAACCAAAAAAATATCTGCCCACTTCGCTATCTCAACGTGGCCCATCTTTACTGAAAAATCTGTCTTCTCATATACATCATCACAAAATAAAGCCACCGTTGAAGGAGGAAGTAGTCTGGCGGCAGCTTCCGTCATAATTACATTTACATCGGTATAATGGTATTTTAAGAATCCTAAGTAGGCCGGCAGATTCAAAACCGATATCGATCCAGTGATACCCACCAGTATATGCGCATTTTTTTTCATATGAGTACCCTTCCTTTTATCAAAAATGTTTTCTAGTGGGTTAATTAATTAGAAATGTCTTATCCCACTCACATTCTTTTTCGAATAGCAAAGAAAGTAAAGAGAGACCAGCTCCTGTACTCCCTTCCAGGAGCCCCGCTTTAGTAATTTTATTTATATTTCCTTCTGATATTTCCAGATCTTCAAAACCCAAAGGTGCAGAATAGTTGTACTGCTGTGTTAATTCTGCCGCCAGTTCATTAATTAATTGATCTAGGTTTTCATCCCTCGTGTCACTCTTCATTCTTATCAGGATTTGTAACAAGCCCGCTTTGCCATGGCAGAATGTTGGACTTTCAAGCTCCGTATTTTCCAGGCCACGATCGATAATCCCTAAAAAACCTCCCATTGACACCTGCTTATAGTCAGAGTGATTTAAGGCCGCACCGGCTAAATAAAGTACTCGAGCTACGCCAGGGTTTCCATAACACCAGCCTTCTCTTTTATCAAAAGCATTGGACTTTTCTTCCAGTAATTCTTCCAGACTTACTCGATGCGGCCAGACAGGATATCCCGTACTGTCGTACTTCATTTGTTCAATGAGCCAATCACTAATGTACTTTATTGTTTCCCGCTGATGCTTTACTTCAATTCCTTTTAAAATACAAAGAGCCATCAAGCTTAATGGACCGAGGATTCCATGGGCAAGTCCCGTGTTGAAATTTCCATGGGGATATTTTATCTTGTCCTTATTCAGAAATTGGTTTTCTCGGGAAATATACCACCCAGGAATTTTCTTTGTTCCAGAGACAATCGGTCTGCTCATGTTTATGAAGGAGCTCAAAATCTCTTTCAATACTTTATTAAACAGATGGCTGTATGACTGTCTTTCTAGACAATACCTTCCCACTCCGGCTAATCCCTGAATAACATCATAAAACGCTGGAGATGCTCCTAAACCTTTCCGAAATTTTTCATTTTCTAGCTGATTATATGTTTCTTCGATGATCACCTTATCAAGCTTTGATAAATAATTTTTATAGCGCTGGCCTTTATTTGAAGCACTGTGCACAGCAAAAGCCAGTCCTGTAACACCTCCAAATAAAGAGACAGAGCGAAACCCTTGTTCAAGGTACGGTGTAACGTAAGAGATATGCTGATGGGCAACGTAGTCCCACCCTTCACCTGGATAAGCTTTATTCATTTCTGAAAAAAATAAGATGGAACCAGGGAAGCCGTGAGATAATGTTAAAGGGTCCCACGGATGGACCCTTCCTAACAAGGTAACGTTCTTTTTATCCAGGACAGCCCCCTCAACCAGGTCCGGAGTTTTTAATTTGTTCGCTAAATCGTTTATTATAGAAACAATGTCTGTTTCCAATTTCTTTGAAAAAGTAAGATCCGAAGACATATACAGCTACCCTCCATAAAGGCATTTATTATACTGATGCTTGCTTATCCCGGTACGTCTGCACATACGACTTTGCTTGTATCTCATAGAGCCTGGCATATTTCCCATTTTTCCGAATCAGGTCTGCATGCTTTCCTTTTTCAACGATACTCCCGTTTTCTACAACAAGTATATGGTCTGCATATTGAACCGCTGAATAACGGTGCGATATAAATATTCCCGCCTTATCCTTAGTTTCAATTTTGAATCTATTAAATACTTCTGCCTCTGATTCAGGATCAAGAGCTGCGGTAGGTTCATCAAGAATATAAATTTCTGCCTCTTTCATATAAGCTCTTGCGATAGCTATTCTCTGCCATTGTCCTCCTGATAATTGCATACCATCAGCAAACCATTTTCCTAATTGTGTGTCTATTCCACTTGGAAAGCTTTCTATCATTGGAAGAGAACCGGATTGCTCTGCAGCATAAAGAATCGACTTTTCAGAATCGCTGTTTTCCCAGCTGCCAAATCCTATGTTCTCTTTAACCGGTAGTTCGTATTTCACAAAATCCTGGAATACAGCTGTAATTTTCTTGTTCCATTCGTGCTCTGGATAAGAAAAGATATCTTTTCCATTAACGAGGATTTCTCCCTCATAGTCTTCGTATAATCTGTTAAGCAATTTAACAATGGTGGATTTTCCTGACCCATTCAGCCCTACCAGTGCCATTGTTTCCCCTGGTCTTAATGTGAAACTGACATTATTAAGTACATATTGGTGTGTATTGGGATATTTAAACGATACATTTTTAAATTCGATGCCTGCCTGTACATCTTCTTCGGGTTGTTCTTTTAAAAGCTCATGGCTCTTCAAAGGATCCTCATTATTTACATCAAGAAAAGAAAACAACTGACTGATATAAAGATTGTGCTGATGCATATCAAAGACTCGGTACATTAAATCTGTAGAAGTCTTTTGGGAGGTTGTAACTGCCTGAAAATAGGCAACAAGACTGCCGATCGCTATCAGCCCAATTAACGCCTCATACAATATAAGAACCTGAATCATTACTACCACGAGAAGAGTTAATCCTTGAAAAAACAAATCAATTCTCATTCTTTTTAACAGCAGTGTTTTGTCCTGGGAAAAAAATTTTCTATATAATTGTTTATATTTATTTAATATAACCAGGCCTAATTGGAACGTTTTGATTTCTTTCACATTCGCGTCTGTCGTTAATAAATGCATGTAATAAAACTGTCTGCGTTTCTCTGTGGCTCTGTTATAATCGACCATAAATACCTGCTGCCCCACCTTTAATACAGACCACGCTGAAGTGAGGGGAATAAGAATTAAGATAGCAGAAAGCCACCATTTCCAGGCAATCAGAATACCCGCGACTGAAAGCAGAGTCACCGTACCTTGAATAATGCCCATGACTTGTTCAAAAATCTGATATGGCCTGTAAGTAGCGTCCTGCCTTGCTCTTTGCAGGCTATCGTATATTTCATCATTTTCAAAATTTGAGTAGGTGAGATTAATTGCCTTATTCATTAATTTAATATTTACTGTATTTGACAAAAGCTCCTTATAAATATTTTTAAACGTTTCTAAAACCAATCCAGATAGTCCCGAGAAAATAGTTGCTAAAGCAAAGATAATAAAAATGGTAGAAAATTGAGGAAGAGCCTCGGCAAAATTTTGATTTTCACTATAGGAAAACTGGACGTAATTAATTAAAATTTGTGTTAAGTATATTAGCAGCGCTGGTAACAATCCGCTGAAAATATTTAAGAGTATGACCAAAAAGAAATAAACCTTGTTTGTCTCCCAGAGCAGCTTAAATATTCTTGGCCAATGCTTAAAAGATGCTAACACTTCTTTCAAACTCAGCTTAGGTGCTTCGGGAATAGACATGTGGCCCCACCTCTTTTTCTTTCCAATACCTTTGACTTTCTAAAATATGTCTTACGAAGGCCATTGTTTTCTTCTCAAGCTCCCGATTCGTACCAATCAATCTATTACAATGCATATGAATGAGGCTACCTGCAATTTTTTCCGGCGTGTTCGTAATTTCCTCTGTGTTAATTTTTTGTGATAAGCATTTTATTGGCTTATTGGTTCGTTCAAGCAATTGGAACCATGACGTGCTGTATTCTCTTAATGCTTTCCAATTGTCAGCTGCATCTGCTAGTTTTAGTAAGTTTTTTCTCAGTGGACGAAATTCGTCACTGAAATCATATTTATCTGTGCCATTTTTGATCCACGACAGCTGTTTTTGATAATCCCAGCCAAATTCTTGCAAGAAATATAGTATGTTTAATGATGTAATTACCTCAAGCGGATAGAGCAGTTCATCCTTTCTTTTCAGTTCAAGAATTTTTGAAGTCAGCATACTATCTATTTCAAAATAATTTTCCATATCCTCCATTAATGCTAATCCTCCATACCGCTCTATTTCACGCTCATACACATTAATAGTAAATGACCTAACCTTCCCATTTTCTTTTTTTCTTTTAGCCCATTTATAAAAAACAGGCATTACTTCGGCTAATAACGTATTTGGCTCTCCTTTCAGTCGCAATCGAACATGGGGGGCATGGTCGTGATATCGAATAAAAAACCAGCTATTAATCATTTCACTCTGCTGAAGCTCTTCAATAAGCTCAGAAATATCATGTGAAATAACTTCATCCTGCCTATGTGAAGGCATGTAAATTATAAAATACAGCCACTCCGTCCCTGGTTCTTTTTCAATTTCAGTAAGTGGTATGGACGAAAAGGTATTCAAATTCACCTGAGGTTTTTTCGGGACACTCTTTGTTTTCTTAAAAGGAACTACTATTTCCGTGCTATGATAGCCCCTCTCACTTTCTAGCCAGTGGTTATCTATATAGTCAGCAGTAATTTCTCTCAGCTGAATTCTGCCTTTTTTACGAAGCTCCCCCCGAAGCTCCTGCAAATGAGCTGTGTTTTGAAGATCTACGAATAAACGATTATCTCCAAAGGTCAAATGGACAAACCGGGGAACTTTCATCCTTAGCTGCCATTCATGAAATAGGACAGACCATTTTTTAAAAGGCAGACTGTGATCAGCAATGGACTGATGATTATGATTTAACTTCCAAATTGCGGGAGATAAGATAATTCGTCCGCTTTTCACTCGGGGTAAAAATGAAAAACCTTCAAGGCTTCCCCATTTAAATGGTTGAATTGGTTTTGTGTCTTCCATGGACACTTCCCTTAAAAACCGGTAACTGTTAGGAGAATGCTCGTAATTTAGCATGTTATCAGCAGTAACGATTAAACGTTTGTTAAGCTTTTTGGATTTTAAATACAATCTGTTTAAGGTGGCGCCCACATAGATATCATTAGGTTCAATCAAGATTGTCTGTTCTGGTGTATTAGTTCCTAATGCAAAGTGGTATTTTCTACGCGAGTCTGTTATGGCCACGTTCCCAGAGCGTCCGTATTCAGGCAGGTAGCTTGCTTCTACTACCTCTACTGATGCATCCAAGCATTGTTGTTCGACAATGGATTGTTCCTCCGCCAAAGCTTCCCTGTCATAAGGAGAAATCATATCAGTAAACCTGCCAAATGTTTGACCTATTTCCTGGGATGCCACATTGGTTCCAATAGCTATATAATAATTACCATTATCCATTTCTTCAGGGGATGGGCTTAATATTTCTGCAAATAACTCTCCGGAGTTCGGAGCAAAAATATCAGCTGTTTCACGGTCATAAAGCCGTTCTCTTTCATTTTTTGTAAGTTCTATTTCTACTTTATTTTCCCGTAAACATTGGGTATATTTCTCGAGTAGAAAGATGTCTTTATTTGTTTGAGAGTTTTGTGGTGATTTCTTAATTGTTTTTATACCTTTTGGATGTTTATAGTCAGGGGGCGGTCCAAGACCTTTTTCCTCACTTAACAGCTCAATCAAGGGGACCGTCCTGTTTACTCCGTACTTTTCAAGAAAATCGAGATGGTATTCTCTTAAATGCCCCATGCCAATTTTTCTATCCGACAATTTCCACAGCCATTCCGCTGCTTCTCCTATGTCTTTTTGTATCGACTGATTTATAGCTGGCTGTTCAGCAGAAATCCGCTTCAAATCAACCTGTAACATACTGCTTGACTGATTTAATGCTTTCATTCGCTTATTTATTTCCAGGTACAAACTTAAGCCGTCCCCTATCACCAGATTATCGTAAGAAGTAATCATAGATTGGATTTGTTCGAGCTCATCTACTAAGAGATTTGCTGTAGGCGCTTTTCGAAGAACATTTATTATGTAAGAGAGAGGCAGGCTTGAAGAAAAGGGCGGCCGCAGCTCACTAATTAAAAATTCTTCTCTACAGAGCTTCCAAATAAGTGTACGGATTTGAGTCCATGTTGCCTGGTCGTATTTTTCGTTAATACTTTTTATTAGCTTTTCAAGATTGATAGGGGTGGCTGCTATTTTTAATACATCCTGTACCACGATTGTATTTCTGATGGATATATTCTCTTTACGATCACTATTTTGCTGATTTCGCAATTGGCCGCAGCTTGAATAATAACTTAAATGAATTCTGTTCCCCGTAACGTATGTAGCGTTATTTGCTTTTACATTCAAATATTTAATAATATCAAAGTTATTTTCTGCTAAATTTACAATACCGAGCAGCCATTCCATGTCCGGTCGAGTTCTCTTCTTATAACGATATTGATCTTTGAAGCTGCCCTTTGTCTCATTATGGAAAGTCCCGATTTCAACTCCGGCAAAAAGACCAAACGGAGTAGGGCGGCTGGACATTCTAATTAAAAATTTTATTAAAGCAGAAGCTGCATTTCTGGTTTTCTTCGAGCCAGGATCCCCATCCAGCTTATCCAACGAACGATATAAACTGAGACTTGCGACGGCGATAGCTTCTTTTATGTATGGGGATTTTACATACTCTCTTAATACTGGAATCAGGTTCTGTTCTGATAAGTCTTTAAAATCTTTGGTAATGGATAGTACAGGGGCTCTCAGCATAAAGAAATTAGCTGCTTCATAGAGATTTACATCATCGTTTGTTTGTCTGGTTTCACTCAACTTCAGACTCCCCTTTCATTAATTAAAGTAAAAAGGGGTTGTCTGAAGCATCCCGCGCTCTTCTAGACAACCCCTTTTATGTAACTTTAGCAGCAATAACTGTTAAAGCTACCAGTCTCTCCGCATCCAGGTGTACACAAGCTCACACTAGTAATCTGCGGCTCTGCGTCGTTTTGCGGTTGGGATTTTGTTACTTCCACATCTAAATCAAAAATGTCATTTGTCATACTTCTCATCCTCCTAATAATTTTTTTGTGGCTCGCGAGCTATTTATAGATTACTAATTTTTCAAAAAAATTGAATCCGTAATTACCGCAATTTTCTTTAGTAATTAACACAATAATTAGAAATTACTGGAAAATATTTTATAATAAAACAATGCTTGTAATTTATGTGAAGGGAATATATTATATAGTCGAAAAGTTTAAAATGTTATTGGGAGTGAACAAGATGAAAGAAAATATCTGGATGGCAATGCAAGCATTAGCAGACGGGAAATCAGCAGAAACGGTGATAGCGGGGCTGTCGAAAGACGAACAAGAATTATTATTAGAACACATAAACAACAAAAGTCCTATACCATTGGGAGATATGTGGGTTTAGAATATGAATGTCCAACCCTTCCTGATTGTCATACTTCAGCAGAGGCGGTTGTAAAAAATGAACATAAAAAAAGACAGTTTTTGGAGAAAAATAATAGCTGGTCTTGGCGAACTAACAGAAATTTCATCCACCAGCATTCCCAATATTTCCTCCGGAGTAGACCTTATATTTTTAGCATGTGACATAAATGACGATTTGTCTGACGGTGATGGCCGATCAAGAAACACTATTACTGTTGATCTAAATCATCATAATGTTCTGCTTATGGAAGGACTTTACAGCTTATCGAAAGTCCTGTCTCCGGTATATTTTGAGAAAGTACTGAGCTCCCTCTATTCTTCTGCCCTAGGACAGCAACAGGATGCTTTTTTTATAATTGACCCTTACGATATATCAATCCCTACGGAAGAAAAATACTTTATAAATATAACTTCTAAAAGCGGACAATTATGTAAGATATTATATTGGAGTGTAGCAACTTCTCATATCTCACCTTCTCAGGAAACTGCATTGTTATCTTTTTGTGAATATTTAGGGATATCAGGACAGTTGTACAATGATGCCCAAGATATAGGCACCTCTGAAAAAAATGACCTCAAAGATTTAAAAGCTACCCTTCCTTTAATTAAAGCCTGCTGTAACAGCCTAAATAAAAGTGATAAATTTCTCTCCTTGTTAAGAAAACACCATATGGGAGATGTAAGTCTCAGAAAACCTATAATCCAATACATTTCTGACTGTGGAGCGATAGACTACACTCTCATTTTATCATCTATGTATGTAAAAAAAGCACTATCAGAATTAACGCGTAACTTCCCAGACAAAACAGAAGAAATAATAAATATCACTCAATTTCTTCAGCAGGGGGAAAGGGGTAATGGTTAAATACAAAGTAATTGGAGTTATCACTTTTATATTCTTAGCATTCATTTGTTTATCAGGCTTCTACATTGTGTATGTTAACACCCACAGCTCAGCATTTATCCCAGTCAACACCTTAAATGATAACTATATAGGTATTGTAGAAGGGGAAACATACTTTGAAGAAATATCATCCGGAGACATCATTACCAAAGTTAACGGAACTTTCCAAGGAGAGAAGTTTGCAGAGGTGTGGGGCATACTTTCAGGATTTGATGAAGTCCATGTTACAACACAGTCGGGAGAAGAATTAGTTATTAATCCTGATAAATCCACCTGGCTCACCTTTCAATATATCTTTATGATTACTCTCTCAAGTATTATTCTAACGATAGCTTCTTTAACCTATTTAAAACGGTCATATTCCCAGATCGTCCAGCTCTTCTATTACTTTTGTGTATCCATTAGTCTTGCTATACTCAGTGCTACCCCCTCATCTAATGGATTGTCATATGCCCGGATCTTCGAAATCATTTTCATTTCTGCAGGATGTCTATTACTGACTATTATATTCACAAACTTTCCTACAAAAATGAATAATCCAACTAGAATCAAAGTAATTAATATTTCCTACTCTCTTATTGGTCTTACACTGATCGCTGTACTTTTACTATTTTTAACTAAGTTTAGTCCTATTCGATCCGTTATTCAGCTGCTGCTGGTTTCAAATATCGTTTATTCGGCTGCTGTCAGTATTCTTTTATTATCCCTTCACTATAAAGTGAATAATAATAAGATAAAAACTCAGCTGAATATAATTATTACCAGCCTAATAATAGGTATTGCTCCTGTAATAGTGTTAAGCGTCCTTCCAAACATGTTTGGAGAATTACCTTATATAAACTTCGAATATACGTTATTTACATTTATTGCTTTTCCAGCTGCTATGTCTTATGTTTTGATAAAACAAAACATAAGCAGCCTCAGCCAGCTCTCTTCACAAATATTTAGATATACTGTCAGCATTTTTTTAACTTTATGTATAATGAACAGCCTAGTCTTTTTTCTGCAAAAAATTAACTTGCTATCTTACCCGCTGCATTTATTATTAGTGCTTAATATTTTCACCGTATTGACGTTTGTGTTATATTCTTTGATTCAAACGGTACAACGTCTGCTGTTTAATTCAAAGAAAGATATTATAAATGACAACCATTACTTGTTAGACAGTTTATTAAAAGGAGAATATGTAAAAGAAACCGGAAAAACAATATGTTCTGTGATTCAAGACCTGGTGGACACCACTGGCTCATGTATTATCTGGAAAGACCAGCACATAGCCCAGGTTGTATATTCAACTGGTTCATTTAAACAAAAAGATGTGTTGTCACTATATTACAATAACTATTCGACAAATTTGCTGTTATCTTTACCATTCTCTGCCGGGGGAGTAGAATATGGCGTATTATTAATAGATGCAAAAAAAGACGGGACCTCCTTGTCAACGCATGAAAAGAAATTGATTACTAAATTACACGACAGCTCTTTTCGTTTACTAAAGAACGCAAGTGTTTTAAAACAAAATCAAGAAATTCTTGTTTCGAGCAATGAAAAACACAACGCAACTAAAACGATGAATCAACTATTGATAAGTGCCCAGGAAGAAGAAAAACGAAATATCTCTAATTGGCTGCACGACGAGATATTGCAAAATATTATTTGGGCGTGCAATACCCTTCAAGTATTAGAAAAATCGAGCAATAATGGGGAGATGAAACAGACATGCGAAAAAATGATTGAAACCATAGGAACTATACGGGAAAAGTGTAGTGAGCTTTATCCATTGATGGTAGAAGATATTGGATTAGAAAAAAGTCTTCATTCTCTCATAGGTAAAATGGAACAAACCGGCCCCTGCATTTTTTTAAAATTTAATACCGGCAGATATATACTGGATGATTGTTATCAAATACATATCTACCGTATTGTAAAAGAATTATTGAATAATATTGTTAAACACGCAGAGGCAGAGGCGGTTTATATAAATATTACCTACTATGAAGATTGGATGTACTGCAAAGTAACAGATGACGGCAAAGGTTTTCAAGTACCTGCTCATGTTACCAAAATGGCAGAAGATAATCATCTTGGACTGGCCACCATTCATAGGCAGATAAAAGTGCTGAATGGAACATTTGAGATAGATTCCACACCACACGAAGGAACAGCAATCTCTTTTAAAATTCCAGTGGGAAGTGAAAATGATCATGGAAAAAATAAAAGTTTTGCTGGTTGATGATCACAGAATGGTCATCAATGGAATAGTGAAATTATTAGAAAATGAACAGGAAATTGAGGTCGTCAAAACTCTTCAAAATCCAGAAAAATTAGAAGAATATATACCAGCTCATCAAATCGATGTGCTGATTATTGATATTCGAATGAAGCAGTATAATGGATTGAAACTAACCAGAGAAATTAAGAAGCAGTATACTGACGTTAAGGTTGTCATTCTTTCAGGATATAATCTGGAAGAATATCAGCGAGCTGCTTTTGAATCTGGAGCAAGTGCATTTGTGAGTAAAGAAAACTCTGTAAATGAGCTGGCAAATGCCATTAAAAATGCTAATTCTGGAAACCTTCTTTTTTCTTCGAAAGTTATTAATGAGTATTCCTCAAAAGATCGCTTAACTGCTAAAGAATTAAAGGTACTTACTTTAATATCGAAGGATAAATCAAACCTTGAGATTTCCTTAGAAATGAAAATCAGTAAGCGTACCGTAGAACATCACGTATCCATCATTATTCAAAAATTAAATTGTTCTTCCAGAGTTGGTGCCGTTGTCGAGGGTTTGAAGAGTGGATTAATTACTGCATAGTAAAATAATTCCAATCAGACATGTTCCTTTATCACTTTCCAATCCTCGATCTTCTCTTCAAGATTCTTTATGTATTTTCCCGGCACCGGACTGGTGGAAGGTAATTTTTCCAAAGTTTTGTCCGGAAGTCCGTGGAGATTATGGTACTTTTGAAACGACGTAAATGATTTGCCACCGTTAAAGGCAATGCATTGAATCGTATGATACTTCTTCAACAAGCCGGTTATATCATTTGGTTCCTCATATTTGATGCTTGAATCAAGGCTTCCGGATCTTTCACAGGAGTAAATAGAATCCCAGAGTGCGATGCCCCGTGCTTTTAAAAACGCTTTTCTATCCTCATATTCGCCGGGGTCCTCCTTATTAAATAAAGTGAAAATAATTTCCCAGAATTGATTTCTTGGATTGGCATAATATTGCTGCTTCTGTAATGACTGCTTACCGGGCATCGATCCCAATACAAGCACCCTTGCCCCCTCTGCAATTACTGGTTCAAATGAATAAATTTTATTATGGTAATCCATCTGCTGTCTCCTCTCAAAGTCGTAATACATCACATGCAAAGAAAAAGGAAAAGGACAGATCAGACGGAATCTGTCCCTTTCTCCTGCTGGGCCTTATTTATTATTCCTCTCTCCACTGCCATTGATCTTTGACAACGGTTTCTCTTGGTCCGATACCTTCCTCAAGCTCTACCGGAGATTCGCGGTGCCATTCCATAAAGGTACCATCATGCTCAAGTATTGTAATCCAGTAGCTGGTACCTTCTTCATTCAGGAAGCGGGCTTCATACTCCCCAAAGTCAGGATTTGTGTATTCCTCAGCTAGCTCAAGGTTCACGTCGTCCAGCCCGGCGTATTCGTGAACCTCCTCAATCATATCCTCAAGCGTTACACCTTCCTCTTTCCCGTATGATGGATAAATGAATCTCCAAACCGGTTCTGCTGTCGGTTCGCCATCCTCAGTAAAGGAAGCGTACGCGAGAACACCATCAGCAGCTCCCGAAGAAACATTTTCAACCTCAAAATACTGGGGAATGTACGTGGTAAAAGGCATTCCTTCTTCATCCATAAGCTTGAAAATATCTGACTGCTCCATTCCTTCCTGTTCGTAACTGAATTCCTGCAGTCTTGGCATAATGCCTGCACGGAAAGACTCTTCCTCCGCACGGGCAAGAAATACGGCAAATTGAGAACGCGTCACATTAGGATTAGGACGATAGGTAAAATCACTGTAACCAGTCGTAATACGATTTTCCCCGATCAAACCGATGTCTTTAAAAGCCCAGTGGTTTTTCGAGACATCCCGGAAACGTGCGTCGCCTTCTCCATTCAGATCATAGGAACGGTTTAAGATTGCAGCCATCTGGGCTCTCGTTAAGGCTTCATTCGGACGAAATCTTTCCCCATCGTCAAAATAACCAGCCTCCACAGCTGCTGCGATTGCAGGGTAAGCGCTGTTCGCCTTTGAAACGTCCTTGAAGGAAACGGGTTCTGGGTTTTCAGTATCTAAATCGTGAATTCGTGCTAATGTTCTAGCAGCCTGGGAACGCTTAATCGGATCAGTTACACCAAATACTCCATTTTCATAGCCTGTCATCACTTCACGATCCGCGAGATAATTAATTTCATCCTCTGCCCAAAAACCTTCCGGGACATCTGGAAAAGATGTTTCTGCTCCTGCTGCAGTAGAAGCAAATAGTACAGATGCCAGCAAAGCAGTTAATACAGCCAATTTTTTCATGCCTTCTTCCCCTTTCAAAATTGTATTCATCTTAACCTGGAGAACATATTATATTTTCAATATGATTACCCTCCCTTCCCTAATGAAACGTTCCTTACTGGAAAATAGAAACAAAAGTATTTGAATTTAGGTCAGAAAATCACTAAGATTCTCAATAAAATTGTTGATTTATATTGTGAAGTATTGCACAATATACATGTGAATAAATTCACATGTATTCTTGAATTTCATTGAAGGGAGTGCGGTGATTATGGCACATAAGGAGAAAGTCAACCGCGTTGTTCTGATAGGAGCCGGCTTTGTGGGAAGCAGCTACGCCTTTGCTTTAATCAATCAGGCCGTGACAGAAGAGCTTGTTATCATTGATGTAAACAAAGAAAAAGCGATCGGAGATGTAATGGATTTAAACCACGGAAAAGCATTCGCTCCTTCCTCTACAAAAACATGGCATGGTGATTTCAGCGATTGTAAAGAAGCAGATATCGTCTGTATCTGCGCCGGAGCTAATCAAAAACCAGGAGAAACAAGACTTGATCTCGTAGAAAAAAACATGAAAATATTCAAAACAATCGTAGAGCAAGTAATGGAATGCGGGTTTGAAGGCATCTTTCTTATTGCTACGAACCCTGTCGATATACTGACTCAGGCCGTTCAAGCTTTCAGCGGCATGCCGCAGGAGCGTGTAATTGGAAGCGGAACGACGTTAGATACGGCTCGCTTCCGCTATCTGCTTAGTGACTATTTCGATGTATCCACTCACAATGTTCACGCTTATATTATCGGCGAACATGGTGATACAGAGCTTCCTGTCTGGAGCAATGCACGCATCGGGGGTGTTCCTATTTCTGCTTACCTGAACAAAGAGAAGGCTTTCCGTGCAGAAGATCTCGAGCACGTATTTGAGAAAGTTCGTGATGCGGCGTACCATATTATCGAAAAAAAAGGAGCGACATACTACGGCATCGCCATGAGTCTAGTACGAATCACTAAAGCTATTCTCGGAAATGAAAACAGTATTCTCACGGTCAGCGCTTACCTTGACGGAGAGTACGGAGCAAACGGCGTATATGCCGGTGTACCTGCAGTCATCAACCGCCTCGGAACCCGTGAAATTCTTGAAATTGAACTCTCCGAAAAAGAGCAAAAGCAATTTGACCATAGTGTTCAAACCTTAAAAGCTACAATAACACCTGCACTGGAGAAAATGAACCAGAACAAAATGTAATTCGCGTTCTGAATTACTAAACAAGATTCTTAACTAGTTCATTATTATGTGGTGATACACATGTCTTTAAAAGGTATGAAAAACACCATCCAACAATGGATGGTGTTTTCCTGCACGTCAAGTCAACTGGCGGGGCTTTTTTTGTTCTGCTTGCTGCGGAGCTGACCGCAGGCAGCATCAATATCTGTTCCATGCTCCTGCCTCACAACACAATTAATACCGTTTTTCTTGAGTGTGTCGTAGAAAGCCATGATATCTTCCTGTTCACTGCGTTCATATTGTATATGCTCATCAACAGGATTGTACGGAATAAGGTTCACGTAGGCCAGGTGACGCTTATTACGAAGCATTGCCGCAAGCTCCTTCGCTTCCTTTACATGGTCATTAACATCTTTAAGCAGAATATATTCAAACGTGATGCGCCGGTTTGTTTTCTCCAGGTAATAATCAATTGCTTCCATGAGAGGCTTCACTGGATAAGCCTTGTTAATCTTCATAATCCTAGTGCGAAGTTCATCATTTGGCGCATGCAGGGAAAGTGCCAGGTTTACCTGCAGGTCTTCATTGGCAAAATCATAAATTCTATTTGCCAGTCCACTCGTAGAAACGGTAATGTGGCGTGCCCCGATTTCCAGTCCCTTTGGATGATTGACGATCCGCAGGAAATTCATCGTGTGATCATAGTTTTCAAATGGCTCGCCAATACCCATCACAACAATATGCGTCACTCTTTCACCGTTTCCTGCCTCATCCAGGGCATGCTGCACATTCATGATCTGCTCGGTAATCTCTCCACTTGTGAGATCACGGCTCTTTTTCAAAAGGCCGCTGGCACAGAACGAACAGCCAATGTTACAGCCAACCTGCGTGGTTACACAGACTGACAGCCCGTATTTCTGTCTCATCAATACGGTTTCAATTAAGTTGCCGTCCTGCAGACGGAAAAGGAATTTGACCGTCCCGTCCTTCGAACTTTGTTTTACCTGTTCTTCGAGTGTCTGAATGACATAATGCTCCTCCAGTACACGAAGGCAGTCTTTATTAACATTTTTCATATCGGAAAAGTTCTTCACTCTTTTTCTATATAGCCAGTCCCATACCTGCTGCGCCCGAAACTTTTTCTGACCATTTTCTTCAAGCCATGCGGTCAGCTGATCAAGCGTCAATCCGTAAATGGAAGTTTTCATTTTTGAAACCCTCTTTTCAAAAAACATTCATCCTCCATTGTACGAAAAATCATAGGTAAAAAGCAAGTGTTGCTCTCTTCCGAGTTATTTATTCGTAGAGTCCCATTTTCCACCGCGCCGTTCATCTGCGATTCCGGTTACACTCCCGTCTTCAGCATCCACTTCAAGTGCCTGTATGCCACCAAAAAACATCGTATGATGATTGGTTCTTATACTGTAACCGCGCTCTTCCATGTCATCCGTAACGTCCTCGGATAAGCCTGGTTCAGCGAAAAATGTCCCCTTATACCCGTGAAAACGTTTTTCATCCACTGCTTCTTCAAGTGTCTCGTCAAAATAAAAATTTCTGGCGAGCACCTGTGTCATCACATTAGGAATTCTCTGGCCACCGGGAGTGCCTATGCCGAGTATCCTATCATCATTCACAAAAATACTTGGTGCCGTGGAGCTTCGCGCTTTTTTCCCCGGCTCATAACTGTTCGGAGAGCTGCTCAGATCACTGAAGTATTTATCTGAGTTATTTGCGAAATATCCATCAACGTACTCACCGGATCCGAAAAAATTACTTAACGTATTTGTTGCGGAAACCATGGTTCCTTCTTCATCCACAACGACAAAATGAGTCGTATCAGTATTTTCGTCCTCTGCAGCTTCATCCTCCCCGGCTGAATCTGTGCCTAAATCCGTGGTCGAAATCTCGTCAGCCAATTCTTCAATATAATCGTCGCTGACAAGCTCATCTGCATCAACATCCTCGTTTGACGGATCACCGACCTCATTTATTTTATCATTGTTAGTCACTCTTGAAATTTCTGACATCAAATGTGCAAACTGAGTTTCATCATCTTCGGTTTCTTCAATGTCGAGATGCTCTGCAAGTTTTAGAGATTGAACAAATGGAACCCCTGAAAGAGGTGGACTGGCTGAAAATATTGTTCCTCCATTCACCTCTCCCTGCACAGGCTCAGGCTCGGTAACCTCATAATCTTCTAGATCTTCAGCATCGACATGTGGAAATTCATCTGTAAAGCTTTCTCCGAGTTCCCCTTCATAAAAAGTACTTGCCCCGTCTTCTTTTATTTTTGTCAACGTATCTGCCAGTTCCTCCTGCTTCAGTGTTTCACCGGATTCAATCGGCTCTTCATCAGGATAAAAATGATCTAATTCTTCTACGTCCACTCTTGAAATTGCACCGTCGAGGCGCTCTGCCAGTATCGGATCCACTTCAAATCCGTCTTCAGCAAGCTCTATGGCCGGATCAATCAAGTCATCAAAGGATGCCGATCCATGCTCACTATGTAAGGTATCCATTCCTTCTACAAATCCAGGTACACCAGTGACTTTCCCATTTTTCTCATCTTTCGAAGGAGCAGTTACTTTGTAGTCATACACGCTTGGCGTCTCTTCATCTGAATCCAAATGCAAAGCCTGACCTCCTCCGCCTATGCCTGAGCCAAAAGGCTCTACCACAGAGAGAGCATATGACACTGCGACCGCTGCATCCGCAGCATTACCTCCGTTTTCCAGTACCTCCATTCCCGCTTCTGCAGCAAGCGGATGCGATGCCGTTACTCCATAATTATCTTCCGTTTCCACAGAGTCTACTTCTTCCTGTGGATCTAACGTGCCGGATGATAAGAGATTCAATAACAGACTGAACGATAATGTAACCTTCAGCAAGATAACTCACCACCAAATATTAAGATTTTAACGCTGTTCATCCTAACACAAAAAATCTGACACCGTAGAAATTTTACAAAAAATTAATCAAAAGTCATGTATATTGATAAATCTTTACTATAAAACTTTTATTAAGTTTTAGCATTTAATTAAATTCCGTAACTACTGACATATAAGGAAATTCGATGATTACTATTAATAGTATGTGAAGTCGTAATCAGTTCATTAGTGCCTATTATTTTATATTAATAGGAAAATAAATTGATATTACCCTATAAATTTCCAATGAACATAGGTATTAGGCAGGTTTTTCATAGATATCCCTTTCCAAAAAATCTTATTCGTGCAATCATTTCACTTGTGAACTGAAAAAGATTTTCATTTAAGAAGGGAGTGGATACACTTGGCTATGTTTTTTATTATTTTGTTCTGCTTGTGTATATTTTTTCCTTCGCTGCATCTGCTGCACTGTCTCCCTTGGTTTCGGGACCTCGAGGAAGGAAAAGTCAAACCATGCAGTAACAAAAAAGGAATCAGCATTCTAGTCCCTTGTTTCAATGAAAAGGACATTATTGACACGTCAGTGAGCAGCATGCAGTCTCTTTCTTATTCTGCGTTTGAGGTCATTTACATAAACGACGGCTCCAGCGACCAGACACTGTCGTCCCTGTATTCAATCTTAGATTTAGCCCCCTGCACACGAACTCCACTCAAAAAACTCGGACATGAAAAAGTACACCGCTTTTACCAGTCGAGGCTTTACCCTCACATTTTTGTACTGGATAAAGAAAATGGAGGCAAGGCAGATGCGTTAAATGCAGGTATTGAATATTCAGCCAAAGGGATTGTCGTAACACTTGATGCTGATACCATTCTTACTGATCAAGCATTATCAGTAGTCAATGATAAATTTGAGGATAATTCAGTCGTCGCTGCCGGCGGCATGGTTCACGTGCTGCAGACAAAAACCTCCAGACCTCTTAAACATTTGTCACTGCTGCGCACGAATATGCTGTTACGTGTTCAGGTACTGGATTTTCTAAAAGCATTCTACATTACAAAAATGTCCCTTGCCCGCTTTCGTTCGCTCGCTGTCATCTCGGGTGCGTTCGGAATATTTAGAAAGAAGGTATTGATTGAAGCCGGCGGCTACCGCAGAACGATCGGTGAAGATATTGACATCACTCTGAGGATTCATCGATACATAGCGAAGCTAAAAAATAAAAAAATAATATTTCTGCCCGAAGCAGTGGGATACACGGAGCTTCCGGAAAATTGGAAGGACTTATTTAAGCAGCGTGTCCGCTGGCAAAAAGCTTTCATTGACTGCCTCTTTCATTTCCGTTCTTTCTTCGGAAAAACGTTAATTTCAAAAGCGGTTTCGTTTTTCTATGTAATCGAATCTTTTTTTGTCGGGACCATGGCAGCTTACGTTACTACCATTATCGTGATCGCAAATATGATTGTCAGTCCGCCTTCTTCCTATCTGTTTTTTATCGCGTTTTACGTGACGTATATTTTTCTATTCAGCTTGGCCTATAATCTGATGGCTCTCAGAATGGGAAAGCATTATGGCTTTGTTTTCGATAAGAAAGATAAATGGAAATTACTGCTGACAATTTTCTTTGATATCTTTGTCTACCGATTCATCACGATGTACTTCGTTCTCTATGGAAGCATCGCTTACTTCTTTAATAGAGACTGGAATAAGGTGGAGCGAACCGGACGGAATTATCAGGATGATGTCGGCCCGGCAGCGTAATTATGCTGCAAATATTAACTCTGAATAATGGCATACAAATTAGGTGAGAGCATGATCCCTGTGAAAATCAAAAGAATATTATTAGTTATATTTACAATTTTCTTCGTGTCATTATTAGGTATGGGTAATTACTTTCTGCATATGACCTCAGAAACGCTGGCAAATATGAACGAAGAAATTGAATGGGAGCAATCAGAAAAGCGCGCGGAGCCTGTCCGCCCGAAGGATGGGGACCCGCTTTCTGTTTTATTAATGGGCGTCGATGACGAAGAAGGCCGTACCGACTCCCTCATTTTATTAACCGTAAATCCCTCGGATGAATCAATAAACATGGTCAGTGTTCCCCGGGATACCCGTGTAAAAATTGATGGAAAAGATAAAAAGGATAAAATTAATCATGCCTATTCCTACGGAGGCTCCGAAAAGACGATTCGAACCGTCGAAAATTTATTAGATATTCCGGTGGATTATGTTTTAAAAGTAAACATGGAAAGCTTTACCGACGTGGTGGATGCGCTAGGCGGTGTCGAAGTAAAAAATGATTTAGATTTTACCTTTAGGGATACTCACTATCCAGAGGGCACCCTCGAATTAGGCGGGAAAGAAGCACTTGGATACGCGCGGATGCGCTATGATGACCCGCGTGGTGATTTCGGACGCCAGGCCAGACAGCAGCAGGTGTTAGAAGCAGTCATTAGAAAAGGAGCAAGCATATCTTCTCTTACGAAAATCGATGATATGTTTGATATTGTTGAGAAAAATATTAAAACAAATGTCAGGTTGAAGGATGCCTGGGATCTGCAGTCCAATTACAAAAACACCAGACACAACATTGAACAGCTTCAAATTGAAGGAAAAAGTAAGGAAATTGACGATACCTATTACTATGTACCAGATAAGCAGAAGCTGCGCGACACCTCTGAGAAGCTAAAGGAGCATTTGCAGCCGCCAGAGAAATAGAAGCATCCGGCTGAGGAGAATCTGCTGTATCAATTCAAAGATGCAGCAGGTTTTTTGCTAGTTTTTATAAATGAGGAGAGGATCGGCGATTTTTCGATTGTGTTCAGCGATAATTGAATTTTTATCAGCGATATCTCGAAATTCATCGGCGAAAAATATCACAATGCCAGCTGAGGACACCTGACATTTCCCGGGAAATATCGACAAACACTGAAAGAGAACAAGCATCAGTAACAGCTTGTTCTCTTTCCTAATTATTCAGATGATGAACTACGTTTGTTTTTATAATCATTTATCGTGCAGTACATAGCCATTCCAAGAGAGCCTAATATCGTAATGCATAAGGTTGCAAAGAACAGCGTTACATAATCCATCTACTTTCCACCTCCATTTTAATTAACACATTCAAACGTGTATCCGCCGGCCCGTTCAGCCGCTCCACTATCCGTCGTTCCGTTCACTCCCGCACTGTCCTGATTGGAAACGACCGGATTGCCGCCCTCATCGTAGCATCTGTCAATTAACTGTGTTTTTTCCTGATGGTTGAAATACATGGAGGAGAAAATAAGAGCACCGCCGGTCAGAATGCCGATCACAGCAATACCGCCCCAGATCAGCGCCGGAGCAACCTGAGTACTGGCTCCGTCCTCTTCTTCCGTATCGTATATATCAATATTAGCATCTGCCATCAGCTGTTCTGCCTGCTCCGGGGATATGTCCTCCATCGCGATCTTAATAGAGGAAAGAGCCTCGTCAGAGAAATTATAATGTTCCCTGGCAATTTCTTCATCCAATTCGAATGTACCAGTCTCTGTGTTATAAAAGGTAGCCTTGACAAGTGCCGAATCACGTTCATTCAGCATCATTTCATCCATGTCTTTTTCGTTTGGCTGTGCCGGGGCAGCGTGGCCGGCAGATAGTGCAAAAGTTGAAAAAACAACAGCAAAGATTAATAACCCGTTCAATAATGTAATCCAATGCTTTCCCATACCCTCACCTCACTAATATTTTTTTAAAAAACATAATGGTTTGTCGAGTTCAAGGTAACACGACTCCATATATTGTAAAAGGGTGGAAAATCATAGGAATTTATTACATATAAGTGCTGGATTTCATTAAACAGCTTTCAGGGGATAATATTTTTGACAGAGTGCTGCTGCCTTTTTTGCAGAATTCGCCGCTTTCCTTTTCCGAACTTCCCGTGGGCTGGCTGCGTACCAGTGTCCGCATATCGTTTATCTCGACCCTCCCCTTCGTCCTTCAAAATATGGCTGCACAATCACAAATCCATGGCCGTCGAATTCCATTTGAATGGATTCACCGCTTCCTCTTCCAATAAAGGTGCGATAATTGAAATCTGTTCGAAATTCCGGCTGCAGGTGTCCGGACCAGGCAACCGTTGCCTTAGGGTCTGTAAGAACCGGTTTCCCAGGTTCGACAAGGAGCGTGAGCGGTTCGTAATAAGTCGTAATCGCAACCTTTCCATTGCCGTCAAGGGAAATATTAAAAAGTCCCCCTGACATCATACCGGCAAGTTTACGCATTAAGTGAATGTCCCATTCAATCGTTGGTTCGAAGGCAAGCAGATCATTGCCGTTCACCGTAATCTTTTCATTATGAAGTTCAAGAATAGTTACCTTTTTCCCTTGGTCCGCAAGAAACAGAGTTCCCTGGCCAAAGGCTTTCATCAGGCTTGCTCCTTCACTCGTAAATGTTTTTTTCAGCATCCTTGAAGCTCCGTGTTCCAACATTCTTTCGCGTTCAAATTTAATATTTCCAGTATACGAAACCATCGAACCGACCTTCGCCCATATTTTCTTAGTAAGCTCCACCTCAAGGAGACGGTCCGTTTCTAAATCAAATCCGTCCTTTGGCTCGCTTCGTTTTTTTGTTTTGTTAATAAATTCCTGAACTGAATATTCACTCATCTCATTTTTCACCCTTCCGCGCTTCTTGTTATCATTTTTACTATTACGAAAAATTAAATAATACGTTTCAGCAAGCCCGCAAGAAATATAAAAACCAGCACCGTTATTTCGGTACTGGTCAAAAGAAAGCTCCGTGTTAATTTTTTCCTGTTTCCCTAGAGACAGAACGGGTAAGCTGAAATTTTTTCTCTGTAAAATATGCCGTATACGTTCCAAAGATAGCCAGAGGAGCCCAGATCCATGCGTGCAGGCTGAACGAGGCTATCCCGCTGAAGTATGCGCCAATATTCGCTCCAAAAGAAATACAAGCCCCATACCCCATAAACGTACCACCTAGTAAAGCCACCACTCCGATACGAGGGGGGATTTTACCAAAGCGTACCAATCCTCCAAGAGTAAGGGTGATAGCTGTTCCAATCAATACACCAAAATTTAATACACTCAGTTCATTCATAAAGACGGATTGGGTGAGATCGCTGAGGGGCTCCTGTTCCCCCCAATAACCCCATTCACTCGCTTGAAAGCCCAGAGCATCAGCTAATTTAGAGCCCCATAATGTGAACGCAGCGGTTAGTTTCCACGGCTCACCCTGCACGACCAACACTGCCGCGTTCCCTGCTGCCAAAAGGACAGCACCAACCCAGAGCGGCCAGGATCCAAATATGACCTTTCTCCAGTCTGGAGCGGAAGGAAGCGGCGGAAGCGGAGGGGGCTGTTTTCTTTTTTTATACATATAGGAACCGATTCCGACTGCTGCAAATATTGCAATCTGTAGTCCCCAGGCTCCACTATAGCCAAGTGGCGTATCGAGTGCGAGGGAAACTTCAGGGATACTCGGGAGCTCCTCATTCCAGAAAGAAAAATGAACCGCCCCCACTGTCGCTCCTATTAAAAAACCTAAAATAGTAAATATCGAAGCTGTCCGGCTGCCTTCTGCCCGATACATCGCTGCAGGAGCCAGTCCGCTTCCTATTTCCATTCCGAATCCGAACATAAACGAGCCGATGATCAGCCCAACCGAAATTGGGGAAGTCGCACCCATCGGCACATTACCGAACAAGCCAAGGTGTAATGCTAATATCAGTGCGAACAACGTCGTGGCTGTGGCGAGCATCAGCATATGAGCACGAAGCATTTCTGTATTTCCGGTTTCGACAATTTGCCGGTACACGGAAGCAAATCCAAATCTTGCATGAAATAATGAAAAGCCGATAATTATTCCAATTGCGAACAATAGTACAAACTGCCATCCAGAAAAATCATACGCCGCATAAGCAAGAGCGGCACCGATAACTATAACAATAATTGTTAATATATTCTGTGGATCTCTCAGGTCCGGTGCTTTTGCGGAAGAGGTGTCCTGTGTCTGCTTTGATGTCATAGGGGCTGCCTCATTTCAGAATTATTGATAATACGAAATTACCTCAACCACAGTACCCTTAATATTTATTTCATAATCTTATTTTCGGATTTATTGTTCAGCCTCTTGTAAATTTCGATCCATTTCATGTATTGCTGCAGCAATTGCTCCAACCTCTGCTGAAGCTGTGGATCAATGGTTCCTTTCCTCGGATTTATCCGTCCTGCATCAACAACAAGCTGATCCGATAATACCTCTGCATGAAGACTTCGTAAAATAAGACGGAGAGTGTTCAAAGCATTAATGCCGCCCTTGCCTCCTCCTGCTGCTGCTAAAATAGCTGTTGCTTTCCCTTCAAATTGACCTGGCCCAAGAAAATCCAGTGCATTTTTCAGCGCTCCGCTGATGCTGCTGTGATACTCCGGCGTGCAAATGATAATCCCATCTGCTTTCGCTGCATAGCTTCTCAGCAGCTGAATGTCCGGATGCGTCTCTTCGGAAACAGTACCGGAAAAGATAGGAAGCGTATGCACAGATAAATCAAAATACATCGTTTCCTCCCTTGAATTCTGCAGCACCTCGTCGACGATGGATGCAATAATTCCTGAATTAGAATGCTCTCTGGCACTTCCAGCTATTATTAAAGTTTTCATGATATGTCCTCCTTGTCTCTCAATATATTGTTTCCTATAAGTTTGACACGATGAATGAATCTTTAAATCGACCAGGTGAATGAATTTATCGTACAAAAAAAGCCTTAGCTTCACTAAGACCTTTTTCTCCGACCTGTTGTCTATTCCATGGTAACCTCGCTCACTAATTGTTTATCCTTCATTTTATAAATGTGATCCACCTGGCTGAGCAGTGATCGTTGATGAGAAATAATAATTTGAGTGGGATAATACCGGTTAAGATTTTCTATTACAGCCGCTTCCATAGAAGGATTCAATGCACTGGTGGCTTCGTCCAAAATAAGGACGATTGGGCGGCGAAACAGTACACGGGCTAAAATTAACCGCTGACGCTGGCCTCCAGAGAAATTTGTCCCTCCTTCTGAGACGACCGTTTCATACTTCATCGGCAGCTTTTCAATTTCCTCATGTATGCAGGCGTGCTTGGCAGCTTCTATCACATTCTCCATCGAATATTGCTCCACTCCGACCGTAATATTCTCTAAAATACTGCGGTTAAAAAGCTTTGTTTCCTGCAGTACTGCCCCTATCCCCCGGGAGAGCAGACCCTCTTCAGATAACGCCTGCAGCTCTTCATGGTAGAAAACGGTGCCGGATGTTGGCTGGTACAAGCCGGCAGCCAGCTTCGCAATTGTACTTTTCCCTGAGCCTGAATCACCGATAATACCGACCTTTTCACCTTTTCTTATAGAAAAATGCATTTCGCTCAGCACGTCCTCTTCAAATTTTCCATAAGAAAAGCTGACGTGAGACAAGGATATCATCTCCTCCGAGAAGGAAATTTCTGCAGAATCCTCTTCCGGGGCCTGCAGTAATACATCGTAAAGGCGCTGCAAAATGGAGCTTAAGAAAATAATCTGCATGTAGCCGCTCCCGATTGAAACAATGGGCATTAAGAACATACTTGCCATCGAAGAAATCGAAAGAACCGTCCCAAGGGTGAGGGATCCGTTTATTACCTGGTAACCTCCGAGCCATAGAAGAAAGAGCGGCATCACGAATTGTATCGTGGAGGAAAAAGTGTTGAGCCATGTCGTCCATCTGGCCGTCTTTTCGAACACATTCACCTGCTCCTGAAAGCTGTCCGCCCATTCCTCGTACATATGATTCTTTAAGCCAAGCACCTTCATATCTCCTACAGCATCAAGCTGTTCTGCTAAAACACTCTGTGTTTTTGTCTGCGTTAATACCTGTTTATTCGTATAATTTCTCGTAATTTTTGTACTTAATAAAAGAACGATAAAAATGATAAGGCTGCACGCGATAACAATGGTACCCAAAAGAAGTGACTGAGCAAGCATACCGATCATCAACGCAGCAATAAGAAAGCCATCCACAATCGTCCCGACCACCCGTGTCGAAAGAATATCCCGAATATGTACATTGGCATTGGCCCGGTACAGCAGATCTCCTTTTGAGCGATTCTCAAAAAATGAATAAGGAAGCTTTAATAGGTGTGAGATAAAATGTGTCATGATTGCTTGATCCAGCAGCTTTTGAAAACGGGCGACAATATAGCCTCTTCCCACGGACAGGATAAATCTCGCAACAGTTAATGCAAGAATGAAGACACCAAAAACAGGAAGCAGCTCACCGGAACCAGGGACGAGTATCGTGTCAGTAGCCCACCTTGTTAATAAAGGAACCATTAATGTAATGATGATAAAAAGAAGCGTCACAGCAAGCAGCCAGAATAAATGTTTTTTTAACTGGAAGGCAAAGGAAAGCAAAAATGTTAAATAGGAGGGCTTTTTTCTTGAGTGGAGCTTCTCTCCGCCTTCAAATGTCATAATATAACCCGTCGCTTTTTCATCCAGCTCCGTCTGGGACAGTTTTCTCCGGCCTGCTGCTGGATCAACTACAAAAGCATGCTTTTTTGTAAGCCTCTCGAGTACGACAAAATGATTGCCTTCCCAATGAAGAATACACGGAAAAATGGCTTCTTCTTTCAAATCAAACAGAGAATAACCTTCCAGCGAATAAGATGTGGGCAGGAGATGATACTCCTCCGCTATATGCTTTAACTGATAGAATGATAAGCCGTCCTTAGGAGAATAATAGAGCTCCCGAAGTTCATGAAGCGAGGTATGATGCTGATAATAGCCTAAGATCATGGCGAAACAAGCGAGGCCGCACTCGCTTGTTTCCATCTGAGCAATAAAGGGGACCCGTGCTGCCATAGACATACCACCTCTTGACATGTTTAAGGGATAATTAAAGCTCTCTCAACCTGGAAAATGCCTGCTGATACATCTCCTGAACCGGCTTCATGACATTTTGACTGTCCAGAAAGTCAAAATACTCCTTTGCCCGTTCGTACATACCGGTTTCAAACAACAATGCACCTATCAGGCAGTCAATATGCAGGCCTTCCGGGTGGAGGGCTCCATATTCATTTCCGGACTGTCCATCCCGGAATTGGACAACCTCCTGCAGCATTCTTTTTTGCTCCTCCCACAGCTCAAACAATCTGGCAAGCTTTGAAAAAAAGAGCGCATCGCTGTCTTCAGGGTGGTACTTTTCCAATTGTTCAGCAGTTCTGTAAACCTCTTTAAAGTTCTTCTGCTTAAATCGATACTGCAAAAGCAGCCTCGTGAGAGGGATCGTATAATTCTTGCTGCTTTGGTAGTTTTCAACCCTGCAAAAAGCAAATCCTTTCTGAAAAAGCATTTCCATCTCATCCGCAGAAAACCTTTCCATGCCGTCTCTAACTAAAAAATAAATCCAGCGCGGATTTTCCGGTTCTTTTTTTCTTACTTTTTGCAGCAGGGAAATATTCCGCTCAATTTTCTTTTTAGACTGAAGGATATCCTCCTGGTAGCCATCATGCTCCACCTTCAGCTCTATATTGATATTCTCCTGGGATTCTAAGGTTGGGTCTTCATTTTTCCGCGGCTCTTCATGTACATCCCCGAAAAAACGAATCCCGCTTGCGCGATGAAAAATTCGCTTCACCCCAACCACACTGGATTTATCTTTTTCCACGATCAGTGGAGAAATAGTAAGTGAATGCTTTAAAGGAAACCTGGAGAACATTTGAATCAGCGGCTTTACTTTCCCATTGCTCTCCCTGCTGATCCATTCATCCGCATCAATAAAAAATATCCAATCCCCCGCTGATTTATCGATGCCGACATTTCTCACAGCGGAAAAATCGTCCTTCCATTCTTCATGGTGGACATGAATGAGAGGAGATTGAATGGACTCAATGATCGATAAGGTAGCATCGGACGAGCCAGTATCGATAATGACGATGTCATCGACTTCGTTTAGAAGGCTTTGAAGACATCTGTGAATGGAACGTTCCTCATTACGTGTGAGCACTACCGCTGTCACTGTTTCACTGCCTGGATCCAGATGGCCGGAAAGTTCTGCTCGTGCTTCTTCCTTATCAGCAAACAATGGAAAAGAACTATATTCTGCCCCGATCACCTCATTCCAAAAGTCTGGAATAACAATGATGTTATTAAGCAATTCGAGCCGATGATCTATCAAAGACAGTTCTTCAAATTCACCAAATTGAGCCAGCAGCCCATCTTTTAATTTATGTAAGCTGGTTTGGTTGAACCATAGTGCTTCCTGGTCTATCACGATCATCCCTCCCCATCTAGAAAGCAAAGGCTGCACACGCGTGTGCAGCCCTGCCTTATAAGTTACATGTTAACCCTGGATGGATGCGCAGCTGTGGCCGGAACTTCCCGATCCTCCGCTTCCGCCGGAAGATCCAGACGGCTGATCAGAGGTGCAGAGCGACCCCATATGGCAGCTGAACATTGCATTCATCGTTTCAGAGTACACGTCATACCAGCTGCAGGAACCGCCGTTCACCTGCTGCAGCTCTAAATCTTCCTTTACTTCCCTCAGTAACTCTTTCGATTTACTCACGTAAAAATCCCTCCTAAAATAATCGTTACTAGTGGTAAGGGGTTTCATTACATAATATTCCTGATTTATACATCTTTAAACTTATTTCTCCATTACAATAACGTTGCTTATCTATTACATTCGTTTTGTTGCTCCTGCATTTCAGATGATTACTTCGATTTATTTTCACCCTGTTTTTTTACTAAAGTAAAATAGGCTAATAGCGCAATCAGGCTCATCCCAAAAATAGTCAGGCCCATCGGTACCGCTGTATCTTCTCCGGCAATTCCAACCAATGGGGCAGTCACTGCACCAAAAATAAAAGGCAGCACCCCGAGCAGCGCGGAAGCACTTCCGGCAATGTGGCCCTTTGTCTCCATCGCCATTGAAAAAGAAGCGGTTGCAACAGCACCAATGGAAGCAACAAAAAAGAAAATCGGCACGACTAAGCCCCACAATGGTCCCTCTATTATTGTTACGATGAAAAGAATAAGTCCGGTCAGAAACGCAAGAACCAAGCCCGCTTCTAAAAAACGTTTCTCCGGAACCACGTGGGCAAAGCGGCCAACTGTCGAAGTACCGATAATAAGGCCGATACCGTTCATACCAAAAAGGATACTAAAAACCTGCGGAGATACTCCGTAAATATTTTGATAAATAAACGGAGTACCCGCTACATACGCAAATATTCCGCCGATCATAAAACCCTGCGCGAGAGCGTAGCCGGTAAATTCCTTATCCTTCAGCAGAGAATCAAAATTTCGAAAGGTCGTTTTCAAATTACTTGGGACGCGTTCCTCCGGCGGCAGCGTCTCTGTTAGCCGGTACACAATGGTAAGCAGCAGCAGCCCGCCTAGCAGGGTAAGGATAAGGAAAATGCCGGTCCAGTTAGAAAATAATAGAACTCCACTGCCAACAGATGGAGCAAGCAGCGGCACAAGATTATGAACAAGCATCAATAGCGCAAACAGCTTCGTCAGCTCCGGCCCTCTGCTTACATCCCTAACGACTGCCCGTGATATAACCAGTCCCGCAGAAGCAGCGAATCCCTGCACAAAGCGGCCGGCAATCAAAACGAAAATATTCGGCGCAAAGATACAAACCACTGAGGCAGCAATATATGTAACCAAGGAAGTAATTAACGGCTTACGTCTTCCCTGCACATCACTGAGGGCACCTGTAACCAGCTGTCCAAGCGCAAGCCCCAATAAACAAGAAGTCAGGCTGAGCTGAACAAAAGAAGCGTTTGTCTCAAAAGCATCAGCGATTTCCGGCAGAGCCGGCAGGTACATATCAATTGTCAACGGAATGAGAGCGGCGAGCGAACCAAGCAGAATTATAAACCGCACCCGTTTGAAACCAGTCAAGTTTTCCATATTATGCAACCTTTCCTAATGCTCCTGATAATGCTAGATTAGTATTCATTTAAGTTATCACTCCGGTTTCCCTCCTTCAACTAATATGTTTTATGAAAAAAAAGAGAGCTGGGATAAAACCAGCAAATGATGAATATCCTTCCTATTGTGAGGGATTTCTGCGTAAAATGGTGGATTGAACAGAAATACATACGCTTGCAATCATGCAGCACCCTGCAACCGCAGACGTCTCATGATATCTGACAATCCATGCGTTCAAAGGTTGGGAGAACCAGTAAAAGTACACCACCAGAACACAAGATATATCTAGGTATTTTAATAAAACCTGGATTGCCGCCATTTCAAATGACGAAAGCATTAGCATTCCTATGCTTTTACCTAAAAGCACAAAAAGAGACTGCCTCAAAGTGAATTTCACTTTGAGACAGCCCCTTCGACTGGGGACGGGAAGCATTGGTGTTGAAAAGGTTGGAGGTCCTTAGCAGCTGGGAGAAGAACCCGCTCTTCTTTTTAATTCTGCTGTCTCGCTTTCTTACCGTCTTCATAGCCTTGACGGTAGACAGCCTTGAGCATATTCTCAAGTTGTTTTCTGAGTACTGGATCGTCAAATGTTTCTAAAAATTTATTCATGTCGTCGGGTTTCATGTGACCTCTTTTATTATAGTAATCTTCCATCTTCCCGGCCCCATTGCCTTATAAATACCTTCTTTCTAGTAAAACGAAACTATTTATCTGAGACGTTTGCAATATATGCCTGAGTGAATATTCTATTTATGCTTTGACTGCTGCATTTTTTGTTAGAAGCCGCATGATCGTTGTCAGAATCGAAGCCATAATAATCGTGAGGAAAACAGCTGTAAAGGTCGTCTGCTCGCCCACTGGGATCCAGCTTAACCAAGGAATGTGATCTTCGATGCCCCACACATAATTAAACATCGCAATCATCACAATTCCAAGCGCAATAAAACCGAGACCGATCAGCCAGTGGAAGCGGTAAAAGCCGGTGCTGATAAACCAGCCGATTAAATAAAAGATGATAAGCTGAAAGAAAGTCATTGCGAACATTGCTGCCAGCCCGCCGCCGCTTGACGCTGCAACAGAGTCTCCAAAGAGCTGGTTCCAGCCCATGAAGGAAAAAATCACTCTCTCAAGTCCAATCATTATTCCAATAATGATCGTGAGAATCACACTCATCGTCACAAAGGCGCCAGCCATCCCGAAAAAATAATCCTTTCTGGTGACTCCATTTTCAATAAAGTAAGGAAGGAAGCCGATTGTCGTCATGATACCGAGAACCAGTAGATAGATCCGCGAAGCCTGCACCGACGTTTCAAGAACCGTCCATTCCATCGACCCGTCCACATTTGCAAATATAATCAGGAGGACAATATGACTCAAAATAAATATAGAAACAAACCATGCGGTCCATCGTAAAAACGTCACCAGCATTCCGAAATAGACCTTTGCTGCCTTATTGTCTATCATGATTCTCCTCCTCCGTTAAATAGATAAATAAATCCTGAAGCGCCATTTGGCCTAATTCCAGCTGCAGAGCACCTGCTGCTTTCCTGTCATTGTCCGTAATCTCTCCATACACCATCGCTGACTTCGTGGCGCCGAGTACTTGATTATTCAGAACTTTTTTCCCTTCAATAAAACGGTCGACGTTTTCCTTTTGCCCAGTTACTGTTGTGCCACGAGCTGATAATTCCTCTGCTGATTCATGAAGCAGCATCGACCCTTCCTGCAGCATCACTACTTCTTCGAACAAGGAATCCATCTCCGAGATAAGGTGGGTGGAAAGAATGATCGTCCTCGGATGCTTCATATAATCCTGCAGTACTTCATCATAAAAAAGCTTTCGGGCCGGCGCGTCCATTCCTAAATAAGCTTCATCAAATATCGTTATCGGCGCCCTGCTGGCGAGTCCGACTATTACACTTAAGGCGGACTGCATGCCACGGGAAAGCTTATTGACCTGCTGATCCAGGGGGAGCTTAAATCGCCTGACGAGGTCATCTGCATAGGGACGATCAAAATTCGGGCGGAATTCCTCCGGCCCCTCCATCCATTTTTTGACCGTTTCTGTTTCATCGTCTCTCTTTACATCGCGCACAAACATAATACTTTCCATCATTTTTCTGTTTTCAAAGGTATCTTCCCCATCAACGGTAATACGTCCGCCTGTCGGCTTATTAAAAGCGGCCAGCAGGGACAGAAGCGTTGTTTTACCAGCACCGTTTCGGCCAAGCAGACCGTAAATTTTCCCACCTTCCAGCTCAAACGTGATGTCTTTAATGATTTTATTTTTTCCGAGCTTTAAGGATAATTGATCAGCTTTTATGCTCATCGCGGTCATTGATAATCTCTCCCCTTCATGGACTGCATCATTTCCTGGACTTCGTCTATAGTAATACCGAGCTTCTTTGCTTCCTCCACCATTCTCCAGACGTACTCTTCTTTAAATGCCTGCTTGCGGGTTTCCAATAGCCGTCTGCGTGCTCCTTTGGCAACAAACATCCCCACACCCCTTTTCTTATATAAAATTTCTTCATCAACAAGTTGATTGATTCCTTTTAAAACGGTAGCCGGATTGATCTTGTAATAAGCCACCAGCTGATTGGTCGAAGGCGCCTGTTCCTCTTCCTTTAATATGCCGTCCACAATATCGTCTTCGATTGTTTCTCGTATCTGTAGAAAAATTGGTTTACTTTCATCCAATGAGGACCTCAACGAACGTCCACCTCCTTTTATATATGAATTGTTAATTGGTTAGTTAGTTATGTAATTAACCATATAACGGAAACACTTATTTGTCAATTGCAATAATTAAATTTGGGCGAAAAGGCTGCTGAAAATGTTCAATTACCAACAGATAGGTGCCTATTTTTTGGTGAACTGCAGGCACCGCTATGAATCAATAAAAGAAACAGCTCAGGGTTAGTACCCTGAGCTGTTTCTTTTTTTATAGCTGCACCCACGTATATTCTTTTCCCCAGCTTTCTCGAGCAATCTCTTCCACATTTCTTACTATTTCTTCATCCACCGCATAAGCGTCACCCTGTTCATATGGATTATAGTGAAAGGCATACAGCCTGGCAACAAATTCATGGAAAGGAAGGGAAGATTCCCCTGGAATTTCTCCATTTCCAGACACAGCAGGTTTAATGCCCTGGCTCCAATCCTGTGAGCTGTCATTGTTCGGGTTATAAAAGTATACCCGATATTCGCCGTCCGGATCCTTTCCAATCCTCTGTATAGAAACAGCATGAAGACCGAGAAAATCCCCGTTAGCATTTACAATAAAGATACCTACTGGATTAGGGTAAATGAGCTCGTGGCCATTGTTGTACTCTGGATGATGAGTCGAATAAAAGAGTCTGACAAAGCCAGAGTAATCTGCCACCGACCCTGTCATCGGATCAATAGTAGAGCTGAAGCCTCTTGAAATCCAATCTCCATAAAATGCAGGATTGACCCATTTATGAACATCTTCCCCTCTAAATTCTGATCTTCTGACCAGCTCTCCATATATACGGTCGAGGTGTGGTACAAGAACCAGGGACACCGGATCCAACTCTTCATGGAGGTCGTTTACAAGTCCATCTTGAAGATCTTTTGAATGTATGGCAAGACCTTCAAACATGACATCAATATCTCCGTCCCGGGCAGCTCTTGGAATAATTTCAAGTAAATACCCAGGAGCATGCAAAGACCATAGGCTGATTCCTCTCGCTGTCTGGCAGGTCGGATTCATGCCCTGTCCAACTCCAAGCGGCTGTCCAAGAACGCTTATGACCCCTGCCACTAAGATATCATTAGCTGTAATGCCTTCATTTCCATTAATGGAATTCAAGAGGACTTTTCTTACTTCAGGCTTTAAATCCAATTCAATCAATCGCCGCAGCCCAGGAACAACAGGTTCGGCGGATAACACTCCTCTTTCAAGCATCTTGGAAAGTCCGTACACAGCCTGCCGCATAGGCGTATGAATAGCTACTTTTATTAACTCACTTACTGTTTTCTGATTTTCTTCTAAGCTGGCTGATCCTTTATTATCCAGCCCAAGCGCAACAGATAGAAGTTCTGGGTGGTTTACATTGAGATATCGGACCAGCACAGCATGCTGGGGCGCGACAAGGCCTGTTTCATGCATGGATTCAGCAAATGCCACTGCTTCTGCCTTCAACTCTTTTTTCGGTATATCCTTCAGAAGCTTGCGGTATTCACAGCGTTCCTTACACTTTTTACTTTTTGGGGATGCTCCATAAATTGCTTGAAGATATTTCTTTATTTTTCTTTTTTCAGCTTCTTCGATATTATGCTTTAGTAATCGTTCAGCATTTTCAATCATGATAATAATTCGATTGACCATGATCGGCCGCTGTGCGATAAGCCCATCCAATTCTTCAAGCAGCGTCGTTGATATAGCAGCAAGTGTCATTTTATCTGATAAAAATTGAAAAAGTTTCTCCGCACGATCTTTTTCTTTCCCTTTGCCTTCAATTCTTGCTGCTTCCGTTTCTTCCGGAAATAAAATATCCATATTTAATGCCATAACCGTGTTTAAAAATTTTTTTGCTTCTTCCTGAGACATATCTTCCTTTTGGTGATTTCCGTCTGCTATCGAGACCATTCTCAATTCACTTAAAATCTCTACAATCGAAGTCATGCCACTGCCCATTAGGGAGCCCTTCACCAGATTAGGGACTAAGTTTGAAGGCTCTGCCCAAGGGCCGCCTTCAAACACACCAGCACTGTCAAATTTACCAGCAGACTCGTAAAGAAATTCCATTCCGTCTTTTTCATCCATGACATTTGCTGCTGCCTGGAGCACTTCTGCCTGGTACATTTTCTTCGCATATGGAAAAGCCGATTCTAATGTTTCAAGCGCCTGCGTAAAGGCATTTTTTTTGGACGTATCTATTTCTAACGACATTGATTTTGCTCCTTCCTTTTCTTTGGCTCAATATTCGTCTTAAATGAAAAAGTCGTGGTCCACATAATCATATAGAGGCTGCTTTACTTGTTCGCTGTCGTCTCCGTAGAAAAACACTGTCCCCAAATGATTCCCATATCCCTCTAAATCCTGTATCTTAGGGTCAGCCGGACGGAATAATGTGTGTTTATCAAAGGCTGGATGCTCTTCTAATTCTTCTGGAAAATTCACACCATTTACATGATTCACGCGCGGGTATATGAGAAAGCTGCTGGCATGGCCTTTTGCACTTTTTTCATCTGGAAAGACTTCCGCTAATTCTTCTTCTTTCGTGTTAGGATCGCAGCAGAGGACATGCGCTTCATGGGGGTTAAAGTTATATGTCTTTTTCATCAAATCAAAAATATGTCCGCCGGGAATTCGATACGCTACTTCTCCAAAATAAATTTCTCCATCTTCTGCGAGAAAAAATTCCGGGTGAATGATGCCATAATCAATATCAAAGGTGTCGACAACTTTTTGTACTTCTTCCCGAATTGCCGGCCGTAACTTCTCAATTTCAGGGGATGGAGGCACCATCATAGAGTAACCAAAAACGACATACTCCGTTATATTTAAAAATTGAACTTTACCTTTGCAAATAAAGGCTTCACAGGAAACCTCAACGCCGTCTAAATGACTTTCCATCAGACAAGGAAAATTGTCATCTTTTAATTTATAATCAATATCTTCTTCTGACCGTATAATTCTATGACCGGCTGCTCCCGCTTTGTTTAATGCTTTCACGTGAATGGGATCGGGCTCATCACCACGATGACGGAAGAGAACTTGGTTGACACGCTTGAAAAAACGCCGAACATCTTCTTTAGTATTTCCTTCTTCAAATACACCAACTTTCAGTCCACCCATATGTGCTCTGCGTTTCATCTGAGCCTTATCACGAAAAAGCACGGAATGATCAAAAAGATGAGGGTCTCCCCGGAAATGAGCATTTAAAGCTCCTGCCCACTCCACCGTCTCTTCAAATACTGGAATGGCATGGTCCACTTCCAGATCTTTTAAACGATGATGGAGAAGCTCTGCACTTTTGTATACTTCTTCATAGCTGGGGTTTTTCCCAAAATCCCAGGAAATAAAAGGAATATTATGCTGATTGGCATATTCCTCAAAGGCAGGCAGGCTGACTACCATATACGGCTTTTTCAGATTATCCATCGCTTCCATGGAAGGAATGCTCCAGCCAATAATTGCGAGCTTTTTTCCTTCCTGAGGTTTTCCGTGCTTTAATTTCACCGGTCCAGTTTTTCTTTTACTTAAGGCGGCACGGTCTCTCTGATCATTTTTTTTAAATGAAATGGTTTCTTGAGGCGTATTGTGTGGCATCATCTTCTCTTCCCTCTCTTACCTATTAATTTTCTAAAGGCATCACATGTTTAATGGTTTCCTTATTGAGGGTGAATTATAAGCTTTTGCACAAAAAAAGACTCTCGAATTTCGAGAGCCGCAATGAACACCACTACAATCGTTTATACCATATATTCATGTTTTCTAATCTTCCGGCAATATTACTGTTTTGAATCATTCGTCCTCCATATTTAAAGCCATGCTTTGCATTGACAAGATTCATTCCTAAGGAAACAGAGCGGGAATAAGAAAAAATTGTTTTCAGGTCCATTTGTTTTACTTTTGGAATTAGTTGTGCGACTTGACAGGATAGCAGCTGCTTTTTACGATGCTCCTCTTTTGTCGCACAATCAGAAAGCTCTGCAGCCTGGAATTCTGTCTGTACATCTGCTGAACAAGCACTTACAATCTCCTTTCCCTTTTCCACAACGAGAAAATACACATCGCAATCCATCATCTCACGTATGAACTGAGGATCATTCATCGGCGTTGGATAAGATTGAAAGACTGTATCATACAAAGCAGCCAATTGTTTAACGTCATCTGCGTGGGCCCATCTCATCTTATACCCTGTGGGCACAGGGGCATGTTTAATAACTACTCTTCTTTGTTTTGCCAGTTCTAATATGTGATTTTCTTCTTTCACAAGAACAGTGGCATCGTTTCTCGATGGAATGAAAAAAAGAGAATAGATAAATGCATCTTCTCCGTTAAAAAAACCTTCGATTCGTCCTTCATAACTGCATGAAAATGAAGGAAGCCACTCCTTTTCGTTTTTCTTTACATAAAAGATAACTTTATCACATTTATGAATATCACTGACTTCTTTGAGTATGTTTATAAAATCTTTCAGCTTATTTTTTTGAGGGAGCTTATAAATTTTTATCCTTCTGCTTATTGGCTCAAGTAGGATGTTCATCTCGGAAACAGTCAGTTCATAGGCTTGATCCTTCACAATTTGCATGCCTTTACATCACTCTCCCCTAAACCCTTTACCACCTACTTTATTATGTTGAGGCAAGTGTTATGACAAATTCAAGTATCTTTTATGACATGTCTATCAATTCGATGACACCGGTCGCCCAGGGAGGTACGGCGGGTAATAATAAGCTTCCGACAATCACTTTTAGATCATCGGAAGCTTTTTATTAATATTCCCAGCCTCTTTCTTGCTGATATATTGATACTTTATCCCTGTGTCTTATTCCGTAAATACCAGACCGCGTGTTCAAAAGGAATTCGATTATGCATAATGTTAATTCTTCGCCTGTACGGCCTGAAATTAGCTTCCAATAACCAAACCTTTCCATCCTTGTCAACTGCAATATCCAATCCCAAATCTATAACCTGGGGATATTTTTCTTCAAGAGCCATGGCCGTTTGAATGCTCGCTTTTTTGATTTGTTTAATTGTTGATCTATCGATTATTTCTTCTATCTTATATTTTGGCCAGCCGCCTTGATCAAGATTCGTGATATTAAGACATTTTTTTGCTACTCTTGCAATCATGCCTGTTATCTGCCATTCTCCATTTTTATTTTTCTGCGGGGATATTCTAAAATCACATTTTCTCTCTCTATATTCTATAGTTGCAACAGCTTGCTGAACGATAAAATCTTGAGGGATGGGAAACGTCTCTTCATAAAACTGTAATAGCTTTTCTTTAGTAACATAATAGATTTTTTCTTCTGAATTAAAAACATGGGTGAATTTATATTCCTCATTTTCTTTTTCAACTACGTAAATATTTCGTCCTCTCGAGCTGCGTTTAGGTTTAATATAAAGCTTATCGTAACGGCTGATCTTCTCAGTTATTCCAGCGAATGAAAGTGACGCTGTCTCAGGCAGCAGTGGTGATATTTTTGGAAAAGATGATAAATATTCATAAATGTTATATTTACATCTCTCTATATTTGTCATGGCGTGAAAAAACATAATATTATAGTTTTTACTCAAGTAATTAATTTTATCTATCGATAGTTTGTTTCTCAGGTACGCATTTACCCGGTAAATATTCACGTCAGGAATCGTGAGCTTTCTTCTTATCAGCTCATCAGTTTTATAGTTATATACAATACCGTTAACGGTAATATGTTTCCTAGAAACATTATTCATTGAATAAAAACAAAGATCTACTTTGTTCTTACTGGCCAGTTTTATATAATACTCCAGCGATTCATCAGACTCACCTAAAATTATTTTATTTATATAACTGCTTGAGAAAATCAGCCCTATCATATTACTGTCTGCTTTCTTGCTCGTTACAGACAGCTCACCATTTTCCGTTTCTTCGTACAAATACTTTGTATACAGTAATACATTTTTCATTGAATCCTCGAGAGTGTTGATTCCATGGGCTTTCATTAAAGATACTTTCGTGCTTTGGGAGTTACATTCGATAAACTTAATATTCATATTCCGATCAATCGCAAAATCTATACCTATTTCAACAAATTTTCCAAATTTTTCTTCTGTGGCTCTATAAACCTTATATAAAAATTGCTCCATCTTATTCTGTATATCTTCTATTTCTTTACTGGATAAATTTATAGCTTCATACAATTTCTCAACTGGTATCGCTTCTGCGTGAGTAGTAATCGGCGAATTCTTAATACCCATTCTGGCACTGATCCCGCAGATTGATATCTCTCCACCTGTATTGCGGTACAATTCTGCCCGCAGATCAATTCCCCTGTTATTAACCTCAAGTAGATCAATGGCTTCTTGAATCATGAACTTTTTTCCTTTATAAAACTGTTGTATAAAGGAGACCATTTCTTCTTCATCATTAAATTGCTTGTAATGGATTTTTTTAATGCCTGCTTCATAATGTTTTAAATAATAATTATTATCTTCTCTTTGTTCCAGTCGGATTACATTTTTTCCTTTTCTTCCAGTCACCCCTTTTAAATACAGGCACCGATGCCTCGTAAGCATATTGTAAAGATCTTCTGGTTTTTCGTATAATACCGTTTCCAGCAGGTAATCTTTTAATGACCCAACTGAGTTGAAATGATTGTAAACCATCCAATTTCCAAGCGTTGAAGGATTTAAGAGAACTGTTCGCTGTTTCTTACACTGATTCATAAAAATCCGGTACTTCGCTTTGTCTTTTCTGCTTATTCCTCCTCGCCGATAAATAAAGTCAGGGTAATGATAGATGGCTGATTTCCATAGTTTCTCCTCAAAATCATAGTACATTCCATTAATGAGCTGGTGTTTTGTATCAATAGTTTCGCTGCAGAAGTAAAATAAATTAAGCTTTAGGCTCTCATTGGCTTTAGCTAATTTATTTAAGCGGAAATGCGGTCTTTGTTTAGCTAATGCCCGCCAATTTCTATTAGAAACATATACACCCAGATGTATATATTGATTTTTTCCGTGCTCTGCGAGTTTATTGTTATCGTACATCAAGGTTTATTTCACTCCTTTTTCTTATCCTTGAATATCCTATGTCTTTGGAAATCAAACTGAATAGGTTGATTTAGGAGTGCAAATACCTTTTTTTATATAAAAAAGCATAAGAGACTGGCGTCTCTTATGCCTGAATGTCTTTGTCTCTAAAGGAATACCAGTCACCAAGGCGGTCGGCATCCTTTTCTTCTATTTCTTTTACGAGATAATGTCTGCCGAGAACATTATTTAAAATTGAAAGACGCAGACTGCCCAGCTGTTGTTTTTGGTGAAGGATATGCTGTTTTTTCTCGAAGGCCTGGATACGGCGATGCTTCAGCATCACAGTATCCTTGCTGAAATTTCTTAACCTCACCGTGAGCTGCTGCGGCTCGAGGTTATATCCGGTAGACCGCCACGTCAGGACTGCCATTAACACGGCTATCGTAAGCAATGCTCCTGGAAGATACGCCCACGCAGGGAAAAAGATAAAAATAGCAAGAAATAAAAGGAATGGAAACCATGCACTTCTTACGATGTAGTACGGAATGGCCCGCTTTGGTGCAGGGAGAAAGGTTTCCGGGAACTCCTCATATTCCGGCATAATGGTGTGTAAAAATTCACGAATTTCTTTTTTTCGTATAATCGGAAATAGCAACGTGCTGCTTCCTGCATTTTTCCCGGTCTCCCCGCCGGCGATTTCTACATAAATGGTCGCAAAACCGAATGGCTGCCTTATTAAGCTTTCTTTTATCCCGACAGCCTGAATTCGTTTTAACGGAATCGTCATCTGTCTCTTTTCGAGCAGCCCTCTTGTGATGAAGAGCTCTTTTTCATAGCGGGTGATGGTGAATTTTCCGTATTTAATTACAGTACCCAGGATTCCGATTAAATAGAGAAGAAGCAGAATTAACACGACTAATCCAATCACCGCTTCAAAGGCGAGAGCAAGTACCCATCTCGTTGTCTGGTCGTACACCGTATTGGGAATAAGACTTTCTAATTCATTAAAGCCAACCGCTGCCAGACCAAGAATAACACCGACACTTCCTGAGGTGGATCCAGCAACAAACAGCCGCTTGAGTGAAATCTTAAATGATGGGAATTCTTTTTCGGGACCGGCTTCCTTTTCTTCTTCCGGCAGCTCCATTTCTTTTTTTCGTTTTAATTCATTCTGTACCCGCTGCCCTTCCTCAAAGGTCACGGCACTGAGTGACGCATCGACACTTTTGTCACTACCGGCTGTTTCAATCTGGACCTTCGTTAATTTGAAAATACGATGCAGCACTCCCTGGGTTAAATCAATCGATTGAATTCGGTTGTTTGATATATAGCGGTTCTGGCGAATAATGACGCCCTTTTCAATTCTTAGCTGATCACCCTCAATGGTGTAGGAAAACCGTAACCACGATAGTATCGAGAAAATAATAAGAATGATAACTAATACCGCGAGACCTCCTGCGAAATAAAGAGCATGGCCATTCCCGATTGTTAACACCACCAATGGAATAGCTGCATAAATGGATTGCTTTAAGATCGTTATTAATTGAAACACAACGGCGGCAGGATGCAGTCTTTTCGGCTCAGACATCATCTTGTTCCACCCTGGCAAGCACTGAAATCTGGTCACGGAGATCTGCTGCCTCTTCTTCACGCAGCGCAGGTATTTCATGGGTTGTCGCAGCAGTCGAAACCGTCAGGCTAGCCAATCCATACTTCTTTAAAATCGGCCCCTGTTTCGTATCCACATGCTGCACCCGGATCATCGGAACTAATATTCTTGTAACAATTAAGATGCCGTGCTGAATATATATTTCCTGATCAAACACCTGATAGCGCCAGCGTTTCCAGCGCAGCTGCGGCAGCGGAAACACCATAAAATATGTAAATACCGCACTTACTGCTGCTGCAGTCCCCCCATACCAATTGGAAAATTCAAAAATATTTACTCCCACCCAGACGAGCACAGTTAACGCCCACGGTATAATCATATATATTGCCGCAGTGATCCTCCATGCCTTTACTGCATCCTCCGCAATCATATTATTTGGCGGTTGTCTCAAGTTAAAAAACCTCCTGTCAATTAGCTTCCACTATGAGAATGTTATGTTCATAATATCTTGTTGCCAATATAATTTCTATAGGGATTCTACGTGCTGTATTCCGAAAAGTTTCATAGAATAAGCAGGGAAACTGAAACCTGTTACTGTTTATTTCGTATTTTATAATGAGTCTCTTATTCACTCAATCAGGGAGGGAGCATTATGGGCCTGCCAGCGTGCTGGTCATGTTAAATATCAATTCAGATTCTCAGAGCTGCTGGTTGTCCTTGAAGGGAGAAAACAATGTCCAGCCTGTGGCGAAACACAGTTTTCAACCACCCATTCTAAATGGAGTATGGGCATGATTTTACTTCCTGTGTTCATTATTATTCCTCTTATTTTAGGTATTTTCATCGAAGGATTGCTTCTTCGAATAGCCTTACTGATTTTTTTGGCTGCGTTGAATTATTTATTGATTCCTTTTCAGTATGAATTCACAGATACGCAGCAGCCATTTTTTAAGATAATTTAAAGAGCAGGGGGAGACTTATGTTCAGCTGGATTTTCATTATGGCACTAAGCTGCCTGGAGCTGCATCCACGGGCGTGGCTCCATGGATTGCAGAACAGGCCATTTCTTATTGTTCAAGCAGGCCGGTATATTATTGGATTGATATTAAGCTTTTTTATTATTTATTTTCTGTTGATTGATATTTCAGTTACAGGATTAATGAATACCTTTGGATTTATCGTGGCCATTAACCTGATCGTATCCGGATTATTTTATCCTTCCTCCGGCGCCGGCGATGAAAATGAATTAAAAAGAAAAAAGAATTTGAAAAAGCGGCCGAAATCGTTTTTTCCAATACCGAGCCTGATAGGGCTGGTTTTTTTAGTCATCCTGATCGTACTTAACTTTATTTATCCATTAACAGTTACTCAGGACCTGGCAGAGCTGGGAGAGATCGAAACGAGCACCGAGCAGATCGATTCAGTAACAGAGGAAGCGGTTCGGTCAGTGCCCCATACCTATGCGAGATACAAATCAGAAATTGTGTTTGGAAATATTGATAACTATTCCTTTTACGAGCTCGGCGAATCCAGTATTCAGAAAATCAACGATGAATTATTCTGGGTCTCTCCCATCGAATATGCGAGTATCTGGAGATGGTTGCGGGCCGACAGTGCCCCGGGCTACATTATGGTAAGTGCTGAGGACCCGAATGCCGAAGCGACGCTCGTCGATGATCATGAACTTAAATATGTCCCCAGTGCCTATCTGGGAGAGCATTTAGAACGACATGTGCGCCAGGCATACAACGATGTCATACTCATCGGTTATTCGTTTGAGCCTGATAATGAAGGAAAGCCTTATTATGCTTATTCCTATGCCTACTATGACCATTACCGGACAGGGCCGAATGCGGATGGGGTGATCCTTGTCGATGCGGAAACAGGTGAGATGGAGAAATATGAGCTTGGCGAACAGCCGGAATTTGTGGATAACGCGATTGATTACCGGCTTGCTCTCGATTATGCAGGCTGGTTCGGCAAGTATTCAAACGGCCTTTTGAATTCTATATTTGCGAAAGAAGGAGTACATGAACCGACGAGCGAGAAAGAAATGATCGGCGTGCTCGGGCCGGATAATGACATGTACTGGATGATCGACCATATGCGCCCGAATCAAAATTCCAATACGATGGTCGGCTTTACGATGGTGAATGCCCAGACAGGCGAAGCCACCTACTTCACCGACTCGTCCGGACTTCTGAATGCGCGCGGGGCACGTGAGGTTGTAAACAAATCATTTCAAAGAGAACAATGGAGCGGCACCCAGCCTGTCCTTTACTCCATTTATGACAGCTATACCTGGGTTGTGCCGGTAGTGGACCAAAACGGGCTTATGCGTGAAATTGCGATGGTTCATGCGGAGACGGGCAACATTGCGTATGGATCGTCAAGAGAAGCAGCGTTCAGCAGCTACCGCCAGACGCTCGCTAATGAACTTGATTCGGACGACTACGCCCCAACGGATGTACTCGACGAAGAGACAATTGACGGCACTGTCTACCGGGTAAGCAATACAAATAATAATACCATACAGGTCTTACTCTCCGGTGAAAGCCGCGTGTTAGAATTTGATGTCACGAGCATTGCCGACGTTGTCTTTATCCGGGAAGGCGACGAGATTGAAGCCCAGGTTGTGGATACAGAAGAGAATATTTTGAACGTTGTTGAATTTACGAACGTTACGATTGAAGATGAGTTTGGCGAAGTGGAAGAATTTGAAATTGAAGAAGAAACGGAAAATGAATCAGACTCCAGTGAGCCGGCAGAAACCGAAGCTGAGACGGAGGGATAAATAAAGATGGGGCTGTATCATAAATGATACTCGCCCCCTTTTGCATGGTAAAAATGCAGTGGACAAGTCCTTCGCTTTCCGTGGGCAGCGCTTCATCTAACCAGACGAAACCCGCGCCCGGCGGATCTTCAGCCATTGCTCTTCCACTGGAGCCTTCGGACTTGTCCCCTGCTATCTTCTATTTAGGATACTACTTTTTCTATAAAAAGGGGCTTTTGCTACAGCCTCATCTTTTTTGTCCTGGCCACGCTGGCAAAGAAGACGCAGGCATGGCGCTGCGCCTGGGCTCAGCAGGGAGAGCGGGCAAGCTTATTTTTTCCAAATAACGGATCTCCTGTCCGCATCCAGATCAAACATCTGCAGCATCTCTAAAAAAGCTTCCAGGTTCGCAGACAACCATTTCTTGTTGTGGTAAGCTGCGTAAATACCAATTTCCTCGGAGGGGCTGTTCATTTGTGTTTCCAGCAAAGCTCCACTGTTCACTTCGTCTTTGACAACAAAGCGCGGCAGCATGGACTTGCCTAGTCCGCAAAGTACACATTTTTTTATGGCCTCGACACTTGGCAGTTCAATTTTTGCGAGATTTTGGTTTTGTTCGTTTTTTAAATAACTTTCCACTATCGGGCGCCAGCTGCAGGAATATTCCGTTACGAGCATCACGTCAGGCCGCTTTTCCGCCGGCCTTACTATAGAGAGCTTTTCACGCTTCAGCTCGTGTATGGTTAATTCTGAGGAAGTCCATTCAGAGGATTCTACCAGCACGGCGGCATCAATGTCCCCCTTCTGCAGCTGAGCGGACAAATTATCATAATGAATAGATTTCAACACTAATTCTACCTTTGGGTATTTTTCCATAAATTCCATAATCAGCTCCGGCAGCCAGTAAATCATTAACGATTCACTTGCACCGATCGTAAGCTGTCCCGACGGCTCGCCTGTGTTATCCAGGACAGCTTTTGATTGAGAATAAAGCTCAATAATGTCGTGAGCATATGGGAGAAAGTTTTTCCCGGCCTGCGTTAATGTAACATTTTTCCCCAGTCGGTCAAACAGCGGCTGTCCGAGCTCGCTTTCTAAATCTTTTATATGGGCAGTAATCGATGATTGGGCATACCCGAGCTCTTCTGCCGCTTTCTTGAACCCTCCTTCCTCCACAATTGTCTTCAGTGTTAGCAGGTGTCGAAGCTCCATGTAACTTCCTCCATTCATAAATAATGAATTAAATATTCAAAACTATCTATTTTACTGAACTATGAATTTATCATAAACTCAAGATAGTTCATTTACAAGAGGGAGTGGAGCTTCAATGAATATATTGGCTTTGTACGGCAGTTCAAGAAGACATGGAAATTCTGAATACCTTGCAGAAAAAACACTGGAGGAAGTGGAGCATCGCAGCATTTTTCTGTGTGAGCATGATATCAAACCGATTATCGACCAGCGTCATATACCGGGAGGGTTCTCTGAGGTGAATGATGATTATGAAGAACTGTTTACTTCCTTTTTGAAGCAGGACACTATTGTGTTTGTGACCCCATTATACTGGTTTGGCATGTCGGGACAGATGAAAATATTTTTTGACCGCTGGAGCCAGTATATGCGCGACGTTCGTTTTGATTTTAAAAAAGAAATGAGTAAAAAAAAGGCATACGTTATTATTACTGGAAATAACCCGGACCCTAACATGTCTGCGCTTCCTTTAATTCAGCAGTTTCAGTACATTTTTGATTATGCCGGGATTGAATTTGTTGATTATATTATTGGAAAAGCGAATGAACCAGGTGAGATCACAGCGGATGTTTACGCGCTGAAGAAAGCTGAGCTGTGGAACAGGGAGTTTTCGTCAATGCTTCAAAAGACCTCCCTGTCATAGTTTTAGAATAGCTTTACTAAGGAGGGGGCTGTATCAAAAGCCCTTCACGTAAAATACCATGGACGCCATCCCTCCAGATGGTGACCATGGTATTTTTTTAAGAATAAGAAAATTAGAACTTGTTGATTTCATCCCTGCAGGCGGACGCTTTCCGGTTGGCGGTGGTGCAGTCCGCTTAGAACGAGCATCCATCCTAATAACAAATCTCTTATAGAATCGAAAAAAGGGCTGTCAAAAGGTCATTTTTATGACCTTTTGATACAGCCCATTTTCAGCTTTTCTTATTTATATTTCTGGAAGTTTGAAAGGCTTACCCCAACTTACGCTGCGTAGGCCCGCTTCCACGCTGCTGCATACGCGATATTAATCCAGGTCAGCAAAAAGGCAATATAATAGATTGGGAAAAAAGGAAACTGATGGCCGATAAACGAGTATACGGTAAACACGAGAAACGATACAAAGAGAATCAGCAGGGTGTGGGTGTAGGCTACTTTCGTCGCGTAATTGGTAATCTGCTTCTCCCTTTCATCTAAATCTGCAAATTCTGATGGAGTGACCCACCACTTTCCCTTACTCACCTGTGGATTTTTATTTTTCCAAGTGTAGATCGTCCAAAAAACAGTTAGAACGAATAACAGCAAAAAAGGAATAAATGAAGTAATTTCAAATCGGGGGCTAAAGAAAACATAATAAACATTTGCAAAACTCCAGGCGAACACCCAATACAACAGTACACTAAAAATGGTTTCCGTCCATACTTTATTCATCTTCATCATTCTCCTCATAAAATAATTCATCGACACGCATTTGAAACACCTTCGCAAGATCAAAGGCTAACTGCAGAGACGGGACATAGCTTCCTTTTTCCAGCGCCACGATCGTCTGCCTTGTGACATTTACTTTGTCAGCTAAATCTGACTGCGTTAGGTGATCCCGCGCCCGCAGCATTCGAATGTTATTTTCAATGCTCATGACATCCTCCATTTTTCTTGTTACGAAAAATTGTAAAACAAACTATACATATTGTAAAGTTAAGTATACATATTTGATTTGCATTAACCATTTATCAACTGCTGAAATCTGCGGTGTGAAAGGCACCATTTGACATATAGTGATAAAATACTCATTTTTGACATTAATTTTTCCAAAAAAGGGTATACGTACTAGCAGAATAATTATGAGATGGGGGCTGATAATGTTGCAGCGGGCGGCATAAGCACATAAATTTTAGGTTAAAACTTTCATGAATTCAAAGGAGACATAATTATGGATAATAAAAAGAAAAAACTGAAATTCATGAACAGTATTTTTTGGGTTTCTTTTTCAATTATTTTTTTATTTGCAATATGGGGGGCATTTGCACCTGACATACTGGCTACGCAGGCGGAATCCGTTTATGGCTGGATTGCAAGTACATTTGGCTGGTTCTACCTGGTCTTTGTATTTTGTTTGATTATTTTCAATTTTTATTTAGCTTTCAGTAAATACGGGAAAATTCGATTAGGCGGGGATGATGCCAGGCCCAAGTACCCTCTCTTTACCTGGATTGCCATGTTATTCAGCTGCGGGTTTGGAGTAAGTATCGTATTCTGGGGAGTCGCTGAGCCGATGACACATTTTGGCACACCGCCTCCGTTTGAAGGAAACATAGAAGCTGGCACAGCAGAAGCTGCAAGAGAAGCGATGTGGAGTGCTTTTTTTAACAATGGCATCCACCAATGGGCCTCTTTTACATTTGTCGGACTTGCCATCTCGTACTTTTTGTACCGGCAGGAGGAACGAAGCTTAATTAGTGACACTATGAATTCGGTTATCGGACATACAGGCAAAAAGCCGCTCAGAAACACGATCGACATTATTGCTGTTATTGCTACTGTAATGGGGGTTGCTACCACCCTTGGGCTGAGTGTTCTGCAGATCAGCAGCGGTCTCGGGAGTGTGTTTGCGGTGCCATCTGGACAGATTACACAATTTGCGATTGTTGCTGCGATGTTCGTTTTCTTCATGCTCTCTACCCTGTCCGGGCTCGACCGCGGGATAAAATATTTAAGTAACGTCAACCTCGGACTTGCCCTTGTATTGATGGTCTCCGTTTTGTTTATTGGACCGACCGGATTTATTCTTGATTCGATTACGATGGGAATCGGCGACTATATGCAGAACTTTTTCCAGGCCAGCTTACGGCTTGATCAGTACACAGGCAGCACATGGGTTCAGGACTGGCCGGTTTATTACTGGGCATGGACAATTGCATGGGCACCGTTTGTAGGTATGTTTGTTGCACGTATTTCCAAAGGACGGACTCTCCGCGAATTTGTGCTCGGTGTAATGGTTGCCCCACCTTTAATTGGGATTATCTGGATCGGAATTTTTGGAGGAACTGCTGTAAATTTGGATCTGCTGCAGGGAACGGATATTGTCAGTGCCGTGGAACAAGATGAAGCGACCGCTCTGTTTGCCATGCTGGAAAACATACCATTTGGTACGATTTTATCAATCTTATCGATTTGTCTTCTGTTTACTTTTTTGGTCACTTCCGCCGACTCCGCAACATTCGTGCTCGGCATGATGACGTCCAACGGCGACCAGAACCCTTCAGGCCTCGTCAAAATTGTCTGGGGTACACTGATTGCTTCTCTTGCACTGATCCTCATCATCAGCGCAGGGCTGGAAGGACTTCAGACCGCTTCCCTGGTAGGGGCGCTGCCGTTCTCGATCGTTTTGTTCGTCGCCGCCATTTCGCTATTGAAATCCATACGTGCGGATTATAAAGAAACAAGACGATTAGAAGAGGAAGAACGCCAGCGGAAGATTCGAGAACAGATCGAAAATCACAGATCAAGCTAGATAGATTGGAAAATAACCGTGGAATCGCCTGTAGGAGGGAAAGTACGATTGCCTCCTGCACGGACACTGGTTCCGCTATTCGACGCAATCAGGGCCTATACACATCCAATAGATGCTAATAACGGATCCTATGTGCGAACCTTTGATTTTGAGCCTTTTTTGAAGAAATAGCTGATCTCATGTCCGCTCCGCTTCCCCCAATAACAAACAGAGAGACCTCTCCAACGTCCAACGTCGGGAGGTCTCTTCGATTTGTTTTAAGCTTCTTCCTCCCATTGCGGATTCCAGACTACTTCCCACACATGACCGTCCGGATCCTGGAAGTGGCCGGAGTAGCCGCCCCAAAAAGCTTTATGGGCAGGATATGTAATTGTGGCTCCAGCCGCTTCCGCCTGGGCCATTACTTCATCCACCTCTTCCGGACTGCCGACATTATGGCCTAATGTAAATTCAGCGGGATTTGGGGAAGTCTGTGAAACCTTTGCCTCGTGTGCTAGGTCTTTCCGGTTCCATATCGCCAGCTTCACTCCATTCTGCAGATCAAAAAAAGCAACGGCGCCATGCTCGTATTCTTTCCCGAGAATGCCTTCTGTCGGGAGTTTTAATCCATCTCGATAGAATACGAGCGCTCTTTCCAGATTATCGACTCCAAGGGTGATTACAGTTATTTTCGGCTTCAACCTTATTCTCTCCTGTCCAAAAGCTATGTTACATCTACCATATCACTTATACACAATAACTTCCTCTTCTTCCACCCTTACTTTAAAACTAGGAAGCTTTTTGGTCGGGTTCGCGAGCATTCGTCCTTCATTTGTGATATCGAATTCGCGGCCGTGCCAGGGACAGCGGAGAATTTCGCCTTTTCTGCCGTAGTGATACTTGCCCGGAGCGCTTTGTTCCATGGAGGTTCCGCACATAATGCCTTTATCGAGAGGAGCTCCCTGGTGCAGGCATTTGTTTAAAAAAGCATAAAAACGGCCGTCAGGAGTACGGCAGACAACAATTTCCTGACTTCCGAATGAGGTCGAAATCATTTCCCCCGGTTCAACGTCAGATATTTTGCAGACGGCTTGCTCGACCATGCTTTTCTTCCCTCCCGCCAGGCAGTTTCGGGTAGAACGCTTTCGCGTTATCCGCAAAGATCTTCTGTTTCAGCGCCGGGTCCATGCTGGGAAGCGCCCGGGATGGGGAGTCAAAGTCCCAGTGTGGATAATCAGTGGAAAAACAAAGCATTTCCTCTGAGCCCATCTGGTCAATGAGTGACTCAAATTCCTTTTTCGTTAATTCCTCTGCCGGCTGCGTTGTGATCCTGACCTGATCCTTCATGATTTGGCTTGGTTTTCTTTTCAGCCATGGCACCTCGTGGCGAAGATCGCGGAATTGCTGATCCATTTTCCACATTAAATGAGGAATGTACGTAAATCCGCCTTCGATCATGATGAGGCCAAGCTGCGGAAATTTATCAAATACCCCATTAAAAATCATATTCGTAATTTGTTTCATATGAGCGGTTGGGATCAGGGTGTGCCATTCGATGAAATAGCGCGGCCACTTTCCGTAATAGACGGGCGGTTCGTTATGGTGCATTCCGATCATTAGATGATGCTTTTGTGCCGCCTCGAAAATAGGGTGGTAGTAAGGGTCTCCCCACATAATGTCGTCAATGGGAAGAAGAACCTGCACCATCTTAGGATGGGAGCCCACTCTTTCAATCTCTTTAACTGCGACGTCCCGCTCCTGAGCTGCAATATGTACAGATCCGTACAGGCGCTCATCCTTTTCAAGCCAATGTTCGATCTGCCAGTTATTATAGGCTGTCGCGAGTGAAGCAGCCATCTCATACCAGCCATGCATGGAAGAGGGGGACGGGTCGAGTGCGCTCGTTAAAATGCCATATTCGTGACCGATGTCGTCGAGCAGCTGCTTCTGCATAAATGCTAAGTCTGAACCCGCCGGGCGGCCATCCGGAAGCACCGCATCAGCCCGGTCCACCCCAGCAGTTGCAGGCTGCGTATAGGGCATGTGCTTCTCCTGCATCCAGTGACAATTTGTTATATAATGCTTGAACGGCTCCTCGAGGTATTCGAGAATGTCCTGGTACTGCACTCGCTCATGAATATCGGTGTCTACAATCGGTATTTGGTGGTGTTTTGCCACAAGAGCCCTCCTTTTTAAAAATTATCTCTTCCTTTAGCATAGCAGTGCCTGTGCCGGGCCTCCAAACCTGATGAGAGGCCTTGTCCTTAAATCAGATGGTTCAGTGAGCTCCAGTGACGCTCAGTGACGCTCAGTGCCATCTTCTTATAACAGCTTGTCATGATAGAGAGTGCTGACAAGCATCGGAAATGGATATTATCACTCCCTCACGTGAGATAAGTATCATTTAAAATCTGGCGTTTTACCCGGGCAAATGTCTTAGAATCAATGTTGCAAATACTCTAAAAGGTATGTAGTATGATAGTCTATTGCTAAAATTCGTCATTCTTCCCTAAAATCCATGAAATTTTTATCTATATTCTTTCTAGGAGAGGTGATTGTTTGAGAAACGCAACATCAGTTTTCTGGTACAGCCTTGCCATATGCGGCCTTGTCGTATTATGGGGCGGAGCTGCGCCGGAGCATTTAGAGGGCGTCACTACCAATGTGACGGCATTTATTTCGACGTCGTTCGGATGGTATTACTTACTACTTATTATGTTGATTCTCGGTTTCTGCGTATACTTAATATTTTCCCGCTTTAAAAAAATCAAACTCGGAAAAGAAGAGGATCAGCCGGAATTCAGCCTGCCCGCCTGGTTTGCCATGCTGTTTAGTGCTGGTATGGGGATCGGCCTTGTGTTCTGGACCACCGCCGAACCGGTGTCTCATGCTTTTTTGAGCAGTCCGAGCGGAGAGGAAGGCACCGCCCGGGCCATCCGGGAATCTCTTCAATACTCGTTTTTCCATTGGGGTGTCCATGCCTGGGCCGTTTATGCGATCGTTGCGCTGGTTCTTGCTTATTTTAAATTCCACAAAGGCTATCCAGGCCTTATCAGCGCCACTCTTGTACCTATTTTTGGACAAGAGCGGATGGAAGGAAAAACCGGCAGATGGATCGATATCCTCGCTGTATTTGCAACTGTAGTAGGTGTTGCTGCGACACTTGGTTTCGGTTCTGCTCAAATCAGTGAAGGCTTACACTTTTTATTTGAGACTCCGAACAATTACGGTTTTCAATTAATTATTTTAATTATCGCTACAGTATTATTTATTATTTCAGCCTGGTCTGGCATCAGCAGAGGGATTAAATATTTGAGCAACATTAATATGGTACTTGGCATCTCCCTGATGATTCTGCTGTTAATAGTCGGGCCGACGCTGTATATTTTGGACATGTTCACAAGCTCGCTCGGCCTGTACACTACGAACTTCTTTAACATGAGCTTTGAATTAGAGCCATTAAACGATGAAAGCCGTTCCTGGCTCGACAGCTGGACGATTTTTTACTGGGCCTGGTGGATCTCGTGGTCTCCATTTGTCGGTATCTTTATCGCAAGGATTTCGAGAGGACGCACCATCCAGGAGTTTATGCTTGGCGTGCTGTTCGTTCCCGCCGTGCTCTGTTTTTTCTTTTTCGCTGTGTTCGGTGTATCCGCCTTGAATATTGAACAGCAGGGCATTGCTGCTATCTCTGATTATCCGATGGAAACCGCAACCTTCGCGATGCTTGATCAATATCCGCTCGGCTTACTTATGTCCTTGATCACCATCGTCGTTATTGCGATTTTCTTTATAACTTCGGCTGACTCCGCTACCTTTGTGCTTGGCATGCTCTCAACAGGCGGTTCGATCAACCCATCCGGCATCGTAAAAATTGTGTGGGGCTTATGCTTATCTGCCATGGCTGCCATTATCGTTTATTTCGGAGGAACGGACGGACTTCAAAACGTACTCATCATTGCAGCACTGCCGTTTTCCGTTGTCATCCTGCTGATGGGATACTCCTTTTACCGGGCCGCGAAAGCAGAGGTGCGCGCTGAAATTAAAAAGGAAAGCTGGCGAACCAGACGTAAGTCAGCGAAAGAAGCGGCACGGGCAGAATAATAATTCTGCTGGCAGTAGTACTTCTGTACAGCAGTCCTTGAACGAAAAAGGAGCCTTTATGGGGCTCCTTTTTTTGATGCCTTCTCTTTCCTGTTGTTTATTTTTAGTCGAATCACCCCATACACAATACTTCCCAAACATACCGGCACAAGTATCCAGATACAAAGGTAGAGAAGATGAACCAGGTAAGCGTGGGGGCTCGTGGTTCCCGCAACGATAAACGGCGAGATGACCAGGCAGTGCAGGCCAACCGCTATGAATACTAATCCTATCAGCCAATCCAGCTTCTTCATTCTTCCTCCTCCCTTGCTTCTGGAAATTGAATAGTAAACACAGTGCCCTTCCCTGTGCTGCTTTCAACATGAATAGTTCCGAACTGAAGATGAACTAGTTGATTTACAATGGCAAGACCGAGTCCGGTGCCTCCAAGCTTTCGTGTTCGTGATTTTTCTACCCTGTAAAAGCGTTCAAATACGTTAGGGAGCTCTTCTTCGGGGATTCCCGGGCCGGTATCTGAAATGGTGGTTTGAACATATCCATTATTAGCATGCACTTTGATATGAATAAAACCTTCCTCCGTATAGCGCACCGCATTCTGTAGTAAGTTCGAGTAGATTTGCGCGATTCTTACTCCATCAGCAACGATGAAAGGAATATGATCCTCAATCTGGACAGTAACGAGAAGATTATTTTTGTCCGCCTCTACTTGTATTTTTTCTGCGGCAGCCCGTGCAATGTCCCCGCAATGAACTAGTTCCAGATGAAGCGGAAAGCGCTCCTCCTCCATCCGGGAAAGCTCAAATACGTCGTGAATGAGCCGGTTCATCCGTTGTGCTTCTTCTTGAATAACACGGATATATTGATTTTTTTCCTCTTCAGTCTCGTAAAGTTCTTTGATCAGTGCGTCGCTGTACCCCTGCACATAAGCGAGTGGAGTACGCAGCTCGTGAGAAACATTCGAAAAAAATTCCCTCCGGCTGTTTCGGTATCTTTTTAATTCGCCTGCTAAATCATTCATCGATTTTGAAAGAGAGCCTAATTCATCTTTGTTTGAAGGAGGTACAGAAATGTCGAGATCCCCTTTAGACATTTGCCGGGCTGCTTTCTCCATTGCTTTAATGGGATTTGTGAGATTTCTCGAAATAATAAATGTGAATCCGAGCGCCAATAAAAAGGCACCTGCACCGGATAATATGAGTGCATACCTCACTTCTGTCACAGAGCCGTTCATTAAATCAACAGGAGTAAATATGTAAATTTCTGCAGCCTCAGAAGAATTCCCTGTCACTTCTCCTGCTGCTGCAAAATAAGACTGATGATTGTTTTGATTTACGACTTGGCCGTTGCTGCTGAGTTCTTTCTCATCTGTTTTCGGAGAAAAACCACGAATATTCTCAGATTCACTGAGAATCATGTTCTTTTCATCGAGGATGATGATTTCCCTTTCTGTATTCTCAGCAAGGGAGTCCGTAAAGCTCTCTAAATCGTTCGTTTCGATTCCGGAAAGCAGCGCTGCCTGCTGGGAGGCTAATTCTTCTGTCTCTTCCTGTAAATGATGATAGCTGTAATTAGTGAAAATTTGATTTAGTACAAAACCAAGCGGCAGCAGTACAATTAAGAACAGAAGGATGATGGAGCTGCTGAGTTTGAAAAAAATTGTATTCATCTGCTTACAACCCTTCTGGCTGATGAAATCTGTAGCCTATTCCCCACACTGTTTTAATTGGGTGAAAGGTCAATCCTTTCGTCTTTACCTTCGTTCTAATATTTTTCACATGAGTATCTATCGTACGGGGATCATGCGATTCGTTGACCGGCCAGATCTGCTCCATGAGATTTTCACGTGTGTATACCCGCTGCGGATGACTTGCGAGAAGGTATAAAATATCAAACTCCTTCGGTGTGAGATCAACCAGCTGACCAGCCACTGTTACGTCCCGGGTATTCTCAATGATAACCATTTCGCCTGCCTGTATCTTTCCGTCTTCTTTTTTTTTCCCGTTACCGGTTCTTCTGAGCAGAGATCTCACTCGTGCAGCCAGTTCCTCCGGAGCAAATGGTTTCACGAGATAATCATCCGCTCCTAAGTTTAATCCCTTCACTCGATCCTCTACATTACTCTTCGCAGTCAACATTAATATCCCAGGACTGTTATCAAAGCGATTCAAACGCCTGCAAACGTCCCAGCCGTCTGTACGCGGCATCATAATGTCCAAAATGATAACGTGATAGACTTCATCCAGATTTTTTTGTATTGCTTCTTCACCGGATGCTGCCAAATCTATCTCATATCCTTCGTTTGCCAAATGTATCTTTACGAGCTGACGCATATTCTGCTCGTCATCTACAACTAATATACGGTCCGCCACACCATCTTCCCTCCCTTTCCTATCATCTTTAGTGTAAGTGATATTTATGTGATTTTTGTGAACATTTCTCACGTTTCATTGTGATTGCTGCCTTCTCCATAATTTCTCTATATTTTACGGGTACGCTGAAAATGGAGTAAAAAAGAGAGGAGAATCTAAAATGGCAAAGATTATATTTTCTATCTTCTTCACATTCGTATTAGCCGCCTGCGGGACGGATGACGAAGAAATGAATCATGATGAGGACATGAACATGGAAACCGAATCCGGAGAAGAGGAGGAAATGGACCATGAAGGAATGGATCATTCCAGTTCGGGAGAAGTACCTGACGATTTAATAGAAGCCGAAGACCCTGCTTATGACGAAGGAAGCAACGTGATTCTTGAAGCGGATCACATGGAAGGAATGATGGATGCAAAAGCAACGATCGCCGGCGCGTTTGATACTGTGGCTTATACCGTTTCCTACACTCCAACAGACGGAGGAGAGGAAGTAAGCGATCATAAATGGGTGATTCATGAAGAAATAGAAGAAGCGGGAGAAGAAGCACTTGAGCCCGGCACAGAAGTCAACTTAGATGCGGACCATATGGAAGGAATGGAAGGGGCTGAAGCAGAAATTGATTCTGCCGAAGAAACGACGGTATATATGGTGGATTTCACTCCGACAAACGGAGGAGAGGAAATAAGCAACCATAAGTGGGTAACTGAAAGTGAAGTAACTGCTGAATAACCTTGTTATGGTGAATCCCCCGTTGTTTAACGGGGGAGCTTGTAATGTTCGCTTATTTGATCCGCTCTTTCCAAAGTTGTTTAATCGTATCCAGCCCGAGTTTTGCGCCTTTGCGACAGTCTTCCATCCCTTCAAATTCAACCGACACATAGCCCTCGTAGCCGGCTTCCTGGATAAGCGCTGCGATTTCTGAGATGGCGACATCTCCATGACCAACAATAGCCCCGCGCAGGTACCGGCCGTTTGCTGTCCTGGTCCAGCCTTCTTTAACAGGTAAGGATGCATCGCGGCAGTAAAAATCTTTAAAGTGGACCATCGATGCGTAAGGCAGATTGTTTGCCACTGCAGCGACTGGGTCCTCATCCACACAGAGAAAGTTCCCGATATCAAGAGTCGTTTTAAAATTATCCCGATTCACCGCATGGACGATACGCTGCACGCGTTCGCTTGCCTGTACGTAAAAACCGTGATTTTCTATACTTGTAATGATGTCGTACTGGCTCGCATAATCGGCGATTTCCCGACAGGCCGACACCAGCTTTGGCAGATCCTCTTCAAAAAAAGCGTAAGTTGTTTCCTCGGGCTTACGTGAAGCCACATCATGACGCACCCTTGCGGCCCCGAGCTGAACTGCTGTATCTACTTGCTTTTTCACTGTCTCAATTTCCGCGCGGCAGGCTTCTTCTGAATCTTGAACGAAGTTGGCGCCAACCGCATAATTAGAAATTTCCAGCCCTCGTGCTTGTGCCCTGCAAGCAATCTTCTCCACAAGCGAAGGGTCTTCGAGCAGATCAAAACCAACCGGAACAATTTCAATATGATCAGCCCCAGTATCCGCTACATAATCGACAACATCAAGGATAGTCATTTCCCCTGCCTGCATCGCCTGAAATAAACTATACGAACTAATTCCTGCCTTCACACACATTGCCTCCCTATTTCATAACACTCCCATGATTTAATTTCAGAGATTTACCCTCGTCATTTACCTGGCTTCAGCTTAGTTTTCCTGAAATAGCTTTTCACCAAGATGCAGCCTCCAGGCGATTTTAGCGACATGCGGTGTTTCTCTTGAAGTTGGAGCATGCGCTGCTAAATACCGCGCCAGCGCGATCAGCATGGTTTCTTTTGCCTTGGCTGCAAAGGGGGTATCTTCCTTATCCCAGCGGTCGTATTCCATACATGCCGCCTCATACATCTGATAAGAATGGAAGTTTGCGTCCTCCCGTACTAAAGCATGGCCTAGCACGTTAAAGAGTATTTCTTTGTTTCCTCCGTGATGGACAAAATCAACCACCCACTGTGCTACCTCATTCACCTGCTGCTGTTTGTCAAGCAATTGCAGGAGCTCCTGGGAATCTAGTGAAGATGATGGAGTCTTCGAAGGCTGCGGCCGTTTCGCTGAAGGAATATTTAAAAAATGATCTAAATAAATGCTTGCCGCTCCGTGGAAAAGCGCTCGCGTCAATTGTTTATCCGGAGCGCGCCGGAGGCTTTCATGAACAGCATGTGCATGCGTAAACGTATGCAGCACTGTATTCCAATCACGGAATTCGTTTTGAGTATGGAACCTTGCAATTCTTTCAGCGGAAGCGAGTGCAATTACCTGCCCGATCCGCCCGGGCTCTGCTCCCTTATATAATAGATCTGTCAGCTGTGTAATCATTTCAACCGGCTGATCGTTGAGAAGGGATTTCATCAATTCTTCTTCATCAAAGTCTGTGCTTCCGGATTCCGGCACCTCTTCCAGGGCGGCAAAGGCTTCCTGCAGAGGTGTGACCAGATCCACAGGCGACTGCCATTGATGCAGCTCTTCACTTCGCGTCGCATTCCTAAATAACGGAGGTAAAGAGGAAAGGACCTGCTCCTTCTTTTCTCCATTCAGGAGATGAAGAACCTCAAAGGCTTTATTGTGAAAATCGAGCGTATGGCCGCCGTCGATATAAAAATGATCACTCGCTGCCGTCAGCAGCATCTGAGAAAGCTCCTTCGTATCGATCTCTTTCGCAACAGCAGTGAGTACGACTCTTTCTGCGCCCTGGGCATCCCGAACTTCTATACAATTTCTATACCAGGCTTTTAATTGCTCGATATCTCCGCCATATCTCGCCAGCGGCCCGAGCAGATGCTGAGGCGGTCGGCCCGAGCAGTCCCGCGCCACATGCACCATTCCTTGATAAAGTGCCTGAATCCGCCCCTGCTCATCCAGCTTCGGCAAAATATTAGCCATTGCCGTTAAAATAGTAAGACCCGGCCCCCAGCCGCTGTCACGGTATGTCGTGCCAAAATCAACCCCGATTTCGACAATTTCGTATTGCGGGACATTGTTTTTTACAAGTCCTACGACAGCTTTGGCAATGACAAGATCCAAATTCTGCTCGAGCCCTTTGCGCAGCCGACTTTTGTATTCAGTTATGAGATTAAGATCCGGCTTCTTCGTATTGACCCACACCTCCCCCTCTTCAACGAGCACCTCATAAGTCTTTACATCATCCGCCCATGGATCGAGCGTGCCGCCGCTGTTGATATCAAAACGGGCATGGTGCCAATGACAGGTTAATATCCCATTACACAGGCTTCCCATATGAAGGGGAAACCCCATATGCGGACATCGGTTATCTACGGCATACACTTGATCGTTATAATAAAACACCGCAATGCTGCCCTTCACCACTTTTGCCTTCTCTTCCTTGATTTGTTTCATTGAACCAACGTTTACCCAGGATCCCATGTTGTGCCTCCTTTTAAGAACCAATTACTATTATTGTGCTTCTTTTCTGAAAACATGAAATCCTGCTTCGCTCGTATCTTTTTCTACGAAAATGGTCGTAGGCTGCGGGGTAAGGTTTGGTGGTTGCTGCGGCGGTAATAAGCTCGAAACTGAAGATTCAAGAAAATCACCACGGCACCATTACCGTGGCAATATTATAACAGCATAATACTAATAAAACCTGCTCATATTATATGGTTACCGATCAACAAGCGGGTAGTATTCTTTTCCTTCCTTCTACCACCTTCCAAAAAACTGAGCAGTTCTGTTTGATTAAATATTTTTGATGACTCTTTACACGAGTTCACTTTCTACTATTTTTTTCACGCGAGCCACATTTGAGGTTTTTCCCATTGCCCACATTAGTTTGGGCAGGAGAGCTTCCGTATTCATATCATTAGATAAAATAATCTTACTTTGGTCGATAATTCTCCCTACTTTATAAAGAGTTAAATCAGCACCTTCTTCCAGACACTGTGTCGTTATGACCACAATCGTACCTTCATTGATTAATTTCTCAACAGTTTCAAAAAAATTTCTCTCTAAGAAAGGAAGTCCTCCACTCCCGAACGTTTCTATAATTAACCCATTAAATTGACCTCTTATGCTCTCTAACATTTCTGGTTTGGCTCCAGGAAATAATTTAAACAAATAAACGTCTGGACATAGCTCTGCGTCTAACTTAAACTCTCCCATAACCTTTTTAGACACACTCATGTTATAGGTTATTTCTTGCTCTTCAATATAAGCAATATAGGGATAATTCACACTTTCAAAAGCATCGTAACTTTCCGTCCTCATCTTCACAGCTCTTGTGCCCGCAATCACACGCCCGCCAAATACTACAAATACACCAAATGTACCTTCGCTTGCAAACGTAACTGCGTCCCCTAAATTTTTTATCCCATCTGTTTTCTTTGCATCAATCGGCTGAATAGATCCGGTGACAACAACCGTTTTCTGTAAGTTATGTAACATATATGATAATGCGGCTGATGTATAGGATAAGGTGTCCGTACCATGTGTTATTACAAAACCGTCATATTGGGAATAATTCTCATAAACAGCTTTTGCAATTTTGACCCAGTGTTCTGGCTGCATATTGGTACTGTCAATATTTAAGACCGTTTCAGTACTGATTTGGATCTTGCTTTCATCTACTGACAAAAAACGGCTCACCTCTTGTATAGGGATGCCAGGAATGAGCCCCTCATCAGTTTGTACACTACCAATCGTACCACCTGTTGATAATAAAAGAATTTTTTTCATTAGAGCATCACCTTTTAAATAAGAAATGTCAGTCGGAAACTTTTACTTAATTATAACCAGCTTACCATAGACAAGATTTGTTAAAGGTTTTGGTCTATACCTCATATAAGCTATACTATTTGATGGGGGGATTATTAGATGAAATTAACTAGACTTGCTGCACTCCGAAAAGAGAGAAAAAAATGGACGCTTCAAGAAACGGCAGATCAATTAGGAATTGCCAAAAGTACGTATGCAGGGTATGAGTCCGGCTACCGACAACCATCGTTAGACTCACTGATTAAATTAGCCGATATTATGGACACGTCCATTGATTACTTATTGTATCGTAATGATGACAGCCGATCTCCCCTACAGAAAACAACTATTGAATTAAATGAGCAAATTGAGAATTGGAACTGGAACATACTTCTCGACAATAAGCACTTGACTAATGATGAATTGAATGATTTTATTGTATTTGTTCGTACAAAAAGAGAATTACAAAAAGGGAATTAGTATGGGATGGCCAATCATAATCAAAATTGATATTCCATACTTTCTTCTTCAATCTCCCGGTTTATTTGATAAACAACTTCTTGTATCGTCTTACATTTCCCTAGAGCTATCATTAACTTTGGTAAGAGCGCTTCTGTATTCATATCGTTTGAGATCACAACTTTATCTCTGTCTACCTTTCGACCTACTTCATAGAGATCTATATCAATACCTTCTTCAAGACATTGAGTAGTTAGAACAACAACCACCCCCAACTTTATTAACTTTCTGACTTCTTCAGCTACATTCACTTCAGAGAAAGGAATTCCGCCACTCCCAAAACATTCTATAATGACTCCTTTATAATGATCAGCGATAAACTGAAAAATTTCTTTATTAATTCCAGGATAAAGTTTTAGAACAAATACATGCGGGCATAAACTAGTTTTCAATACAAGGTTCTTATCTTCTTTTGGTTCACCTCGATTAGTGTGATATTTAATAACAGATTTCTCCACTTCAGCCACATAAGGATAGTTTACGCTTTCAAAAGCATGATTGCTGCGTGTTCTCAACTTTACGGCTCTTGTACCTTTAATTACTAGGCTGTTAAAGACAATATATACCCCCGCCATCCCCTCAGAAGCAAAATGAACAGTATCTATAAGGTTTTTTTCTCCATCGGAATGTTTGAAGGAGAGCGGAATCTGGGATCCCGTCAAAACTACAGGCTTGTCCAAGTTTATTAACATCGAATGTAGTGCAGCTGCGGTATAAGCCATTGTATCTGTACCATGGGTAATAACAAAACCATCATACTCATCGTAATAGTTGTGAATCATCGTTGCGATTTCAATCCAATGATTTGGATAAATGTTTGTACTATCAAGGTTTAAGGATACTTTGGAATCCACCTCGCAGTTAAATCGACTCGCGAATGTACTCACCATTTCCTCCGGGCTTATTCCAGGGGTAAGTCCCTTATCACTCTGAATTGATGCTATTGTTCCTCCTGTACCAATGAGAAGTATTTTTTTCATCGTTTGCACCCTTTCGTTTAATATAAAAGTATTAAATATATCTAGTATTTAATTAGAATTGTGACTTTCTTGGTCTGAATCTGTATTCTTCTGATGGGAGCTCGTATACCAAATGAATTTACCTGTATAACCGTATATGATGACTAGAGCTATAGAAATAAAACTCATCCACATGAACGGAAGATAAGATAATGTGGAAACACCCAAGACTCCTGCCATAAAGATTCCATTATCTGACCAGGGAACCATTCCCGATGTCATCGTCCCCCCTACTTCAGTATTACGAGACAAAACTCTTCGATCAATATGCATTCTGTCATAGCTGGATTCCATAAGTTTAGGCGTTAAAATTAACGATACGTACATCGCACATCCGAAAATGTTTGAGAACAGCCCAACAAAAACCGTAGAAGTTGATAAACTACCTGCATTATTAATTTTATTTACAAAAGCATTCATGATGACCGTTAAAACCCCAATTTTTTCAAGCAAACCTCCTAAACCAAGGCCAAGAATAACGACAACAATGGAGTCTAGCATCCCGCTTATCCCCCCCCTGTTTAGTAAATTGTCAATAAATTTTGAATCTGAATCTATGCTAAACCCATTGTAGGCTGTTTCAAGCGCATTAAGGAAAGATAAGTCCTGGAATAATGCAGCCCAAACCACTCCTACTAACGCTCCTAATGAAATAGTTGGGATGGAAGGTTTTTTCAAAACTAATAATCCTATTACAATTAGGGCAGGTACTAGCATAAGGGGGCTGATATGAAATGTTTTGTTTAAGGCAGTCATTATAGTTTGAACTCTATCTAAGTCTACATTTCCCCTACTATAACTGAATCCAGTAATTGTGAAGAGCAGGGCTGTTAGGATAAATGCTGGTATATCCAAATACAACATAGATTTCACGTGTGAGATCACATTTACCTTAGACATTGAAGCGGCAAGGATAGTGCTGTCTGATAACGGTGATAATTTATCTCCAAAATAAGCACCGGATAATACAGCTCCTGCTACTAGAGGAAGAGGGAGACCGAGACCTTCACCGATCCCCATCATCGCAATACCAGCCGTTCCCACTGTTCCCCAAGAGGTTCCAGTAGAGAGGGAAGTCAAGGCACAAATAATCAGGGTTGCCAATAAGAAGATGGATGGATGGATGAAATCTAATCCATAATATATAATCGTTGGGACAATCCCCCCAGCAATCCATGTACCAATAAGTGCTCCGACGGCCATTAGAATGATTACAGCTTCCAAGCCATTAGAAATCCCTTTCATAATTGAGGTTTGCAAATATTCATAGTTAAAACCCAGTCTCAAACCAAGCAATATTATCAAAAACCAGGCAACAAACAACGCAAGTTGAATAGGCAAGTTAAAAATGGCGGTAAAAGAAAAAACTATAGCTAAAAATGCAAGCAACACGATACACACTTCAAAAATTGACGGCAACCTTTCATTACTCAAAGAAACCCCTCCAAATTAGTAATTATGTATTAACAAATACAAAAGTACGCTTAACGAGAACATTTTTGACTATAATATCATAAAATATCGAATTTACAAAATTTTTTACGCTTAACGAGAACATTTATTAAGAGGAGGTATTTAAAAACATAGGTGCTTATTCTACTTGATGAATTCATTTGCAGAGAGTGGTGTAAATTCAATGAGGGGATGAGCTTTACAACCCTTAGTAGTAGCATGGCCAGACTAGATCGATTGGAGTTTTAGCGCAGCAAATAGGCGCAATTCAAGATAGTTGAATTGCGCTAATCAATCTGGTGGTACCTTAATTTTCCTTCGTTATGTTTTTCCAGGGCACAAGTTCATATTTCATAGATCATTTATCTTAACATTGTAATATGTTTGGCTAAAGATACCCTTTGGTCTCCATACTTTTTTGGTCGATTTGGTTCTCTTTCTTTTGTTCAGAGCGATCAATAATGTAAGCACAAGTCGCATCTCCCGTTATATTGAGAGCAGTACGCAACATATCTAGTAACCGGTCTACCCCAAGAATTAAGGCAATTCCTTCAACGGGAAGACCTACTTGCTGAAGTACCATCGAGAGCATAATTAAACCTACACCTGGAACGCCTGCAGTTCCTATACTCGCTAGAGTAGCTGTCAGCACCACCATCATTAACTGAGAAAAGCCCAGCGTTTCACCGTACACCTGAGCAATAAATATTGTCGCTACAGCCTGCATGATTGCAGTTCCATCCATATTAATTGTGGCTCCAAGAGGCTGCACAAAACTGCTGACTGACTTGCTTATACCAAGCCGTTCCTGAGCGGTTCTCATTGAAATGGGCAACGTTCCACTCGAACTGGATGTACTAAAAGCGACCATCATAGCTGGGAAAAAGTTTTTATAAAACGTAATAGGACTCGCTTTTCCAAGACCTTTAATGGCAATGCTATACGTTATTCCAGCATGTAAAAGTAACCCGGCAATAATGGTGAGCATATACATAAGCATCGACTGAATACCTCTCATCCCTGCTTCACCAAGCGCAGAAGCAATCAAGGCAAAGGCACCATACGGTGCTGTATACATAACTACATTTACTAGAAACATCATTACATCGTTTCCCTGCTCAAGCATCTTATGAAGTCCTGCTGTTTTATCCCCAAGTTTTGCCAGGGCGATACCAAGGAATACGGCTACTGCAATGATCTGTAACATGTTCGCGTCCGCCATCGCGCTGATCGGATTATCTGGAATGATGCCCAGAAGATTATCTTTTATGGATGGCGCTTCCCCTGCTTTGTAGGTGGCACTATCGGTATTAAATATCCCCTCTTCTCCCGGTTGAATCACGTACGCCAGCAATAGACCAATCACGAGAGCAATAGCGGTGGTGCTTAGATAAAAAGCAATCGTTTTTCCACCAATCCGGCCTAACTGAACCGGGTCTTTTAAACTCGCTGTACCGAGTGAAATCGAAATAAATACGATAGGTACTACGAGCATTTTAATCAAATTCAAGAAAAGATGACCCACAGGTTCGAGAACAAAGTTATTAAGCGTATTATAAATGTTATTAGATACGAAATTTAAAACAATGCCTGCGACAATACCCAAAAAAAGGGCAATCAGTATCTTTTTTGTTAAATTATGCAATGTTTTCTTAGCTCCTCTCTGTTACAAGCCACGTGTAAAGTCCAGGTATCAACGATTTCAGTTTATGAACAACGAGCGAAATCACTTAGGGTGCTGCGTTCCAACTAGCCATTCGCAAAGCAACTTTCCTTTATTCCACCTAATTCTGTAAGTGAATTACGTTCTATCAAAAAGCTCTGCCCCAGAAATTCCTGGGTTTGTCATCTCATAAGGATTTAAAACAAGATTCAGTTCTTCTTCTGATAACACTCCGTAATGCAGACATATATCACGAACAGAGTTTCCTTTTAAAATGGCTTCTCGTGCAATGCGTGCTGCCACTTCATATCCAATATGAGGATTCACAGCTGTAATGATACCTACACTATTTTCTACATAATCTTTTAAACGATTTTCATTTGCTTCAATACCTGCCAGACAGTTGTCAGTGAAAGTCCTGAAGGCATTGTTCATGATGCTGATGGATTGCAGCAAGTTAAACACAAGTACAGGTTCCATCACGTTCAATTCAAGCTGACCCGCTTCAGATGCCAAGCAAATGGTATGGTCATTGCCAATAACTTGGAACGCTACTTGATTAATCATTTCCGGCATTACCGGATTGACTTTTCCCGGCATAATAGAGGATCCTGGCTGACGGGAAGGCAAACTAATTTCAGCAAGGCCCGCTCGAGGACCGGAGGCCATTAAACGAAGGTCATTCGCGATTTTAGACATATTCATCATACAAACTTTCAACGCCGCGGAGACTTCTGTATAAGCATCAGTATTTTGTGTCGCATCTACAAGATGGTCCGCCCCAACAAGCGGAAACCCGCTAATATCCGCCAAATGCTGAACGACACTTTTGATGTATCGAGGGTCTGCATTTAATCCCGTTCCGACCGCTGTTGCTCCCATGTTAATTTCATATAAATGCTGGCGTGATTGGTGAATGCGTGTAATGTCACGCTGTACAGAACGACTATATGCTTCAAACTCTTGACCTAGACGGATGGGCACAGCATCCTGAAGATGAGTCCTTCCCATTTTAATCACATGATCGAATTGTTCTGCCTTTTCCTTAAAGAAACCGAGCATATATTGCATCGTATGTAAAAGCTTTTCGAGCAATTGAAGAGTAGCGATATGAATCGCTGTCGGGAAGACATCGTTGGTTGACTGAGACATGTTCACATGGCTATTTGGACTCAAATGAACATAGTCCCCTTTATCTTTGCCAAGCAATTCCAGTGCACGGTTAGCAATCACCTCGTTCGTGTTCATGTTTATGGAAGTGCCGGCACCGCCCTGGATAGGATCCACGATAAAATGATCATGCCATTTGCCTTCAATCACTTCGTCCGCTGCTTGAATGATTGCTCTCTCAAAACCTTTATATAAACGGTGCGTGTCCATGTTTGCTAACGCAGCTGCTTTTTTCACCATCGTCAAAGCTTTAATTAAGTCTTCATGAATTCGATAGCCGGTTATCGGGAAATTTTCGACTGCACGTATGGTTTGGATACCATAATAAGCCTCTTTAGGTACTTCTTTTGATCCTAAAAAATCTTTTTCAATGCGAACGCTTTCATTTATGTTGATGACTGCCATAATGGTTCCTCCTCTTGTTCATTCTTCGATTATTTTGATTGTATAATCGGCCCTACGAATCCCTACTAAAACCTACAAAAGAAAATGGAAAAATTAAAAATTCTCAAGCAAAACTCTTTCCTCCTGTGTTCAATTTGTTATGTTTATAGGGAGTGAACTGGGGAGGGGGGGCGGATTGAAAAAACGATTCAGTATATTGTTAATAATAATGATTGCGGTGCCTCTAGCAGGAGAATTAAAGTTTTATCCATTTGACGATACTTTCAGAGTCAGTTTGGGCACTCCGGTATTTTTCTTGTTTTTGCTGTGGGGAAAGGGGATTCATCCGTTTATTACAGGTATTTTAACTGGGATGAGTGTGTTTGTTTTCCGTTTTTTTCCTGCTGTTTGGATACATTATATACCTGTTGAGGAAGCAATGTATCTTCATGTCCCAGCTCTTTTTTATTACGTTATTTACGCCTTTGTATTTCATCTATTGAAATTAAACGAACGGCACGACCAGCCGTTTATGATTGGACTGTTAGGGGTCATAATTGAACTTTTTGCCAGCGTTTCGGAAATGACGGTCCGTTTTTTTCTATCAAATCAGGACATTTCTTGGGTAGTCACGGAAAAACTGATAATCATAGCCTTTATTCGAAGCTTTTTCGTTCTCGGCTTTTTTAATATTTTCAAGCTAAGAGAAGCAAAACTCGCAGAAGAAGAGCAGAGAAGGCAAAAGGAGCAAATGCTGCTTTATATTTCAAACTTGTATGAAGAATCAGTTCAATTGAAGAAATCGATGCAAAATGCAGAAGAAATAACCCGCCTCTGTTATGATTTTTATCGTCGGTTACACTCCGTGGAGACCAACAGCTCTCATGCGCAAACGGCACTGCAAATTGCCGGACTCGTGCATGAAATCAAAAAAGATAACCAGCGGATTCATTCGGGTTTGACGGAACTCATATCTACCGAAAACATGAAGGAATACATGAATATCGAACAGCTATGTAACATCATAATGGTGTCCAATAGGCGCTATGCAGAGTCCCTGCGTAAACAGATTTCCTTTTCGTTATATGTTGATGGAGACCATCCGCCGTACCATGTTTATTTGGTATTATCGTTAATTAATAATTTGTTGGCCAATGCTGTAGAAGCCATGAAAGAAGATGGATCCGTATCGCTGCATGTAAAAAGAAAAGATCTATTTGTAGAATTCTGCGTCAGTGATGATGGCCCGGGCATTGCACCTAGGCTGAAGGAAGTCATTTTTACAGAAGGCTTTACCACGAAATATGATAGGACGGGAAACCCTTCAACGGGTATCGGTCTATCGTTTGTAAAACATACGGTGGAAAAATTGGGAGGACAACTCAGGCTTATGAATAATCATAAAGAAACCATGTTCATCGTAAAAATACCAATAAATAAAATGATAGAGAAGGAATTAGCATGATGAATTATTTCATCATAGATGATGACGCAGCTATTCGAGCAATGCTGACGGATATGATTGAAGACGAAGATCTTGGAAACGTGGTAGGAGAAGCCGAGGACGGGGCGTTAGTGGATAAAGGCCTATTAGCATTAAAAAAAGCAGACGTGGTCTTAATAGATTTACTCATGCCTGGAAGGGACGGCATTGAAACAATACGTGCTCTGGCTGATAAAATACAAGGAAGGTTTGTGATGATTTCGCAAGTAGAAACGAAGGAACTGATTGGTGAGGCGTATCGTTTAGGGGCGGAATACTACATTACAAAACCGTTGAATCATCAAGAAATTACAGGGATATTAAAAAAAGTAAACGAGCGGGTGCTGTTGGAACAATCGATTTGGCGCATTCGAGAATCGTTGAACGTATGTACAGGCCACTCGCAGCCTCCGTTCGTATCCTCCTCTCATGCAATAAATATAAAAGAAACCGGTCGTTCTCTACTTTCCGATTTAGGCATGTTTGGGGAAGGGGGAAGCGATGATTTACTTAGAATTTTAGAGTTCCTCCAAAAGGAAAAGAAACGACTCGGTTCATCCTATACATTCCCATCTTTAAAAAAGCTGTTTGCAGAAATCGCTGCTGAAAAATTGGGAAATCAAGCAAAAGAGACAGAAATCAAAAAAGAAATGAAAGCTTCTGAACAGCGAGTTCGTCGTGCTCTTTACCAGGCGCTTGTTCATATCGCTTCCTTAGGATTAACAGATTATATGAATCCAAAATTTGAAGCCTATTCTTCCACATTTTTTGATTTCACAGAAGTCCGCAAGAAAATGCTAGAGTTAGAGGGCAAAAACAAAAATGCAAACAAACCGAGCCGCATTCATATGAAAAAGTTTATTCAGGCGTTATTTATGGAAGCGAGACAGCTGGTTGAATAAGAAACGATTTAGAGGGAACCTTCAACAAGCGAGGGGCTGTAGCAAAAGCCCCTTTTTATAGAAAAAGTAGTATCCTAAATAGAAGATAGCAGGGGACAAGTCCGAGACTCCTGTGGGAAGAGCAGCGGCTGAAGATCCGCCGGGCGCGGGTTTCGCCCGGTTAGCTGAAGCGCTGCCCACGGAAAGCGAAGGACTTGTCCACTGCTTTTTTTTACCATGCAAAAGGGGCGAGTATCAGTTATGATACAGCCCCATTTTATTTCGTCTGTGAATAATTCAAGTAACTCCCACTTTTTATTCTTTATATATAATTTTTTCATAAGTACTTGATACATTTATTCAAAAAACGTTCTGTATCTGTTGTAAAGATCAAAAGAAGAAAAGTGATTGTTGGGATAACTAGTTAATATAGCGTTCTTTCAGGAAGTAACAAATAAGCGAATTTCTTATATTTCTTATAAGATTCGCTTTTTGTGTCTTTTTATCGTATATTCATTATTTTATACAATGTTGATTTATCAACTTTCACTTCTTTCGAATACGTGAATTGTAGTATTGCTGGCTCCTACATAGCTTGCCGCTGCCATTTTAGCGCCCCCCAATGCCCCCACCACGTCCACAGAGCCTTCGAATACCGTTCACACATTTACCTGCCCCTCCCGCTCTCTGTTTCTTTTTCTCAATGCAAACGGGACATAAGAAAGCAGAAAGACAGCGAACACCACTACCTCGAGGTTCAGTAGATAATACGGCTGCTCTGTACTCCACACATAGTATTCACTTGCAGCGGGAGGACGGTTTAAGAACATATAATTAGCGTCGAGCCGTACATTCAGAAGAATAATAAAAACAGAAATAATGTTCAGGCAGAGAAATGAAAAAAAGACACTTCGCAGCCTCGGCCGGTAATTTTTCACGAAAATAAAAAACAATACGGTACACACGATGGCAAGGTGCTGCGAAAAGAACCGGAAATATTCAATATGCGGAAATCCATTAAACAACACCGGGGTCGCGATGGCCACGACCGCTGGAAACAGGCCCAAAAAGTAAAAAATCCGAAACAATTTTTGATTGTCCGTACATAATAGAATAATTGCCATAAAAGTGCTTAACGAACAGAGCTCGAGCGGGAGGTGATCTACACGGTTCCACTCCCCTGTAAGAATCGCTCTGCTGTGGTATGTACTCTCCGTGGCGATAAGAAGAAACAACAGACTGCGCCGCAGCAGCTTCTGCAAAATTGGATTACTGCGGATGACGCGGCGGAAGTAAATTAAAAAGGCGGAGATAAGGAGCACAATGCCGACAGCGACCCAATGACTGGGCGAAAACATTTCAAAAGGATACGGTGAATCCCCAGCAAACATTACCTCTCCTCCTTCCCCTTTTACTATATTATACTGACAAATCGGGCACTACGTTTCAATTGATTTTAGAAGGAAGAAGCAGCAGCCTGAGCTCTTTTCTTAATAAAGCTTGTGTTCCCTGCAAAATAAGATCAAAAGACAATAAAAAGACGCTGTTTCATACAGCGCCATGCACTCCTCGTATTCACATGATTCAAACCGGTTAATGGTCACCCACGCAAACTTTCCTATTTAGGGTTCACTTTTGTATCAGCATTTTTCCCAGTATTGAATGCCAGCCCCTGTGACTGCAGCTCGTTTCTGAGTATAGGCATCGAACGCGGCCCCATTCCGTGAAGTTGTAATATCTCCCGTTCAGTATAGGCTGATAGCTTTTGTAAAGATGTAATTCCTTCATGCTCCAGTGCGGATCTGGCAGGACTTGAAAGTAGTGAAAGAAATCCAGTATCCGGTTTCTTTTCCTGTTCACACTTCGGACAGGTTGGACAGTCACTACTCTTATAGTATTTGTGTCCTTTGTCACATATCCTTAAAGTTTTTTTTGAGGGCGCCATACGTATTGCCTCCTTTTCTCAAGAAAAATCTTATTTTACGGCAAGCCAAATTTGATTCAATGCATCGGGTCTATAGGGATCAGAATCGGTATAGGCTTCTACGGCTGGTATGTCAGTCACTTCATACCCATTGGACGGAATCCACTCGGTATAAATTTGTTTCCACGCTTCAGGCATGGCAGTTGGTGCAGATCCGTGCACTTCAAAAACCACCCATTTGGATTTGGGAAATTCCAGGCTTGATAAATCGCTGGGACCTTGTCCCATATGCTCTGCTGCAATCCAGTAATCAATCGAGTTATTCTCCTCATCATAGTTATCCGTGATCCCTAATAAACCTTTAATGTCACTATTTATTAATTGACTCAGCCTGTCGACAGTTCCATTTGCGTTGACTTCACCCCAAAATTCAGGTATACCATCGACGTCACCATTTGTTCCACATGGACATTCTCTTTTGAGACCCACGACTTGAAAAGCATCTCTTTCCACAATCTGATATTTCATCGGTTCGGCCCCTTTCAAATTCACCTGTATGGACAGGCGGTTATAAGATTGAAGCTTCCCAATCCCTTTTCGAGCTGCCCTCGGACTGACCCCATGTTGTTTTCGAAAAGCTTTTGAAAAAGCTTCAGGAGAGTCGTAGCCATATTTATAGGCAAGGTCAACTATTTTGCCGTCTGTGTTGGATAACTCTTGTGCTGCTAGTGTGAGACGGCGGCGGCGAAGATATTCTCCAACGGATACATCAGTCAGAATCATAAATGTTCGTTGAAAGTGAAAAGGAGATACATGGGCTTGTTTGGATATATCTTCCATTGTGATATGATCCAGTAAATGTGCTTCCATGTAATCTATCGCCTCCTGCAAAGATTCAACCATTGCCATATGCCCAGCTCCTTACTCAAATTATATAAAAAAAGGGAACAGACATCCTGTTAATTTATGCTCTGTTTGGACAGTATTATATCAAAATAAGCGTCAAATAGCTCCCACCTATTTGCGAAGTGGAGAGCTGTTTGACGCTTACTTTAAATTACCATTTACCGTTGTGTGTTCACAGATAAGGTCATTACTCTACTATTATAGAAGGAGCAGATTCCAGGCCTCCCTCATCTACTGTCGTGACATAATATGCTCCCATGTTGTTCGATTCTGTGTAGCTCTTCCGTTCATGGGCAGAGATACTATCCACGTGCTCAAACTCGCCTTCTTCTTTTTCTTTATAGATTCGGTAGCCGATCACATTGTCTTCTCTTACGGCGTGCCATGTCACAAAGTTTTTCTTTACCGCGGGCAACGCTTCAACTTCCTCGGCAGCTTGTCGCTGCCTGCGGGATTTTCAGCCGTTGCTTTTTCAGAGAGTAGGGCTACCGAGCTTAAACTTCTTTCCTTTTTACTTGCTTCATATACACCAGATTATTAACACCACTTTTTTCACTGTTCTTTTGAGGTATACGAAGGAACTCTGCAAATCCCAGTTTCTGATAAAGTTTTATGGCGTTTGTGTTAGTATCAGCTACTTCTAATACATATTCGTCGTATGACGTTGAATCCATTATCGATTTTATCAGTTCAGTCGCCAGACCCTTCCCTCGATAATTTTCCGACGTTGCCACAAACTCTATAGCACCCATTTTTTCATCTATTTGAAAGGGGTATTTCTTTTTCTCGAATTCTTTCTTGAGAATGACATAAGCAATGCTGCCCATGAAGAAGCCAAGGTGCTTTCTAAATTCACTATATTTCAATTTGACCGAAGGTATATTGTTTGTAGTGCAGGCGGCTATTGCCGCAATATTGCCGTCAACTATAACCGTATAGAAAACCTCAGTATTAAACATATGGGCAAATGTCCTGTAAAGTTTAGTTTTATCCTTTGAAAAATAATTCAGCCATTGATAAAAACCATCTACAAAAATAGTGCTCATCTCATTATTTATATTTCTATCAACTTCACAAGCACGAATAATATTCACAGCTTACACCCCTTGTCGTTGCACCTCAAAGCTCTTTGTAAGTTAAATAATGCATGTACTTTTCTAACGGGCCTTCTATTTGACGACGGTCCATGAAATATGCAATTGACAAAGTAACTGCCCACATGCCGATTCCGAGTATTACAGAAGTTGTGACAGTTAGAGAGGCACCTATATTGAACGCGATTGGAGACAGTAGTACCACTATCAAAACTTCATGCATGACGAAGAAGGTCAGCGAACGTTTTCCCATAGATGTGATTGCTTTTACGATTACGCCCCGATATTTCACACCTAACCCCAATAAGCCAAATAGGGCAGCATACCCTACTCCCCCTGCAAAACCAGTAAGTATATGAATACCGTATGCTGTTCCTGCAGTAAAATAACTAGGAAACCAAACATCATTAATCAGTACGAGTGGGATGGCACCCACGAATGAAAGAGTTAAACATCCAATCGTTAGTTGCTTCAGAAGTCTTATATGATCCTGCGGGTCAATTAATACGTTTAATTTTCCTAACCAAATTCCCATTAATACAGAGGGGATGACTGGGAAGAGAAAGTGAGTAAACAATGGAATAATAGGGATAGTTATCAGTCGATCAAGTATTGTATTTAAGTATGTTTCCTGTCCTGTTAAATCTATCGGTAATCCGTAAGATTGCATACTTATTAAGAGTCCGCCCCACAAGATTGGAATATAAAAAAAACATATTATGGTGGAAATAATCGCATATTTCTTAATCTTATGGCTGTCCTTTTTCAAGCTTGAAACTAATAGAAGTCCAGCAATACCGTAGGACATTAAAATGTCCTGTACACCTGCGAGACCAGCGAGTATGGCGCCGAATAATATTAAATACCAGCAGCGTCTCTTAATAATGCGGTGTGCTGCCTGGGCACCCCTTCTTTCACATTGCTTGCGGTAAATCATAACAAGCCCATAACCAAACAGTATTGCGAATAATGGACGTGCCCGATTATCTACGATAATTTCCATTAAAAAGTTTAAGAAGTGGTCTAAAGGCGTACTGCCGGCTACTTTTGTTATTACCCCCGGCTCTATCATGTACAGAAATAATGGTATATGCGCAAGTATTATCAAAAACAGCATAGATCCACGTGCGATATCTAAAGATATGGCACGTTTCTTATTGGTTATTTTATCAGTATATAAATCAGCCATAATAATACTCCTAATTTATAGAGTCATGCTCAACTATTCGTGATCTACGACGTGATAATGACTTATTTTACCTGCTGCCTCTCAACGTGTAAAACTACAATAAGTACTTTAATAATATCGTAATTATCCAAAGGAAAGGAAGCAGAGCTTAAATTAAAAAAGATTATAATGCTGATCAAATGTCATATAGTCGAGATCCCCTGCTGGTTCAATTTCTGGATGAGCCTGCGCTTCGTCCAGCATGGCTTCCGAAATATAAATGTACTCGAGTTCTAATGTATTTTTGATGCGGATGATTCTCATCCTGGAATAGTCTACGTCAAAGCAGGTTTTCATGGCGGCTTTTATCGCAAGACTGTCATTTTCCATAACCATGGGGATCTTTACACCCTGAGCAATTTTGTTCGTCAGAGGATTAGGATAGGTAGCCGCAAATTGAATCTTATCAAAAAATCTTCGTGAACAGATATCAGCGTTTGTCATGCCGTTCGCATTGCCGTGCGATTCTTTCGTAAGGTCGAGAATGGCAATTCTCTGTACAAGCGGCTCGTGTTTGACGGAGCCGGAGTAATTTCGCCGGATGATATTGGGATCCATTCCGTTCCCGGAGATATTTTTACCCATTTCATCTACGATAAGTACATCGAAGGGGGAAAACAGAATACTCGGCATGAGCTGCTTTGCCTTTTCAAGAAGGACGGGTTCTTCTTTCATGATCTTGTCACCTGGAAGCACGGCAATTTCTGCCGTTTCTTCATAAGCGTTTTCTAACACTCCTACCGAAAAGACAATGTTCGATTTATCTAGTAACATTTTCGCCGCTTCTTCTACTCTTTCAGCGATGTTATCAACACCTGCCTCGTGAATCATTTCAGCTCCTTTCTGCTTTCCTAAACCGACAGCGATCATCTTCGCTAAGCCACTCTCAAATTTTGCCCGAAAGGAGGTGTGCGGTTTGATTCGTCCAGTGATAATAACCGCGTCCGCATGATAAGCCTCCTTGTCAATGTAGACAGGAAAGCCGCTCTCTGTCACCCCGAGCTGGACCACATCCATATTGGAAACAACCGGAACTCCTGTGACAGCCTCTGTTACCCCCAGCTCAGCTAGTACTTCAGCCTGTCCTGCCTCCGTGGCGCCGCCGTGACTTCCCATCGCAGGTACAATAAACGGCTCGGCCCCGCGCTCTTTGACAGCGGTTATAACTTCAGAAATCAGCTGTGGGAGATTCGCAATCCCCCGGCTGCCAACGGCAATGGCGACCCGGTCTCCTGTGTTGATAGTGCCGATAATTTTTTCCTGGTTCAATGCATTCTGCAGCACTCCGGCAATGTCTGATACCCTTTCCCTGGCAAAAGACTGTCGTACTTTCTGCATTCGCGGAATGTGGATTCCATTAAATAATTGTTCCATTCCCTCACCTAACCTCTTTTTTTGAAATATTCATGCAATTTTTAAGGTAAGGATATTATAGCAGACATTATAATTGTCAGACAATATAAGTGGTGAAAAATCAAAACTGTTTACAATCTATCGAATATGTCATGTCCATATTGTTACAGTTCAACATTTTTTCACAAATATTATCAATCTGTTCCTTGTTTGTTTTTATTAAATCAAATACCCTTAATTAATAAACAACTATAAAATTGCGTTTAATCGAACCATAATCTAGAAAAAAGGAGCAATAAAATGTTACCAATCGAGCGACAGCAACAAATTTTAACATGGCTGGAGCATGAAGAGACAATGCGTGTTTCAGATATTAGTAAAAGATTAGATGTTTCTGAAATGACAATTTATCGTGACATAAAACCGTTGATTGAGCAGGAGAAGATTCTAAAAACAGGAAATGGTATTTCTCTTGTGCCTCAAACGTTTGTTTCTTCTAATCATTGTTCTTATTGCCATAAACCTTCGAATTCTCGATTATCAGTCAAGCTTCTTAAAGTAAATCAACAAGTAGAGCTGGCCTGCTGCGCTCATTGCGGCTTGCTTCGTTATCAGGATATTAAAAAGGATATTTCGCAGATTATCTGCCAGGATTTTTTAACAGATACAACCATAAGTGCGAAAATGGCAGTTTATCTTATACATGCAGATGTAAACCTTAATTGCTGCCAGCCTCAAGTCATCTCTTTTCAATCCATGAAACAAGCTGAGCAATTCCAGCTGGGATTCGGTGGCGATATCTATCATTTTGACGACGCTATTCGCACCATTACTAAAGAAATGCATGGGGATTCCTGCTGTCAATCCAATAATACGTAAAGATACATATTAGAGGAGGAAAAAATGACTCCAAAACGCAATAAACAACTTAAGAATGGCAAGAAAACCACGGGTATATATCATGCCGTCTGGCGCTGGCACTTTTATGCTGGATTAATTTTTATGCCTTTTCTTCTACTATTGGCAATCACAGGCGGTATTTATCTCTTTAAGGCTGAGATTGAACAATTTATGTATCAGGACCTTTACCAAGTGGAAGCACAGGGGCAGGCCATCTCCCCTGCTGCACAGATTGACACTGTGATGGATAGATATCCTGAAGCAATCGTGGATCGATACCGTCCTGGAGAAGATGCGCATCGATCAGCTGAAGTAGGAATCAGCAATGAATCCTCTTCTCTGACGGTTTTTGTTGATCCTTATACTGGAGAAATTGTTGGTGATCTTCCTGATGAAGAACGTTTAATGGATAAAATTGTTGAAATTCATGGAGAACTAATGGCCGGGACCACAGGGGACCGAATCGTCGAATTAGCCGCCTGCTGGGCAATTATTCTTATTGTCACGGGGATTTACTTATGGCGGCCCAAAAGGAACGAAAAGTTATGGGGTGTGCTGCTCCCAAGATTTTCGAAAGGTAAAAAAATTGCAATGAGAGACCTGCACGCCGTTCCAGCCTTTTGGATATCGGCAGGGATGTTCTTTTTAATCATGACTGGATTACCCTGGTCTGGTCTTTGGGGAAATGGGGTTCAAACTTTGGCGACCAGTACCGGAGCAGGCTACCCTCCTTCCATTTGGGTCGGAGAGGCCCCGACCTCTGAGGTCAAGACGGAAGATATTGCAGATGTTTCATGGGCAGCTGAAAATTTAGACGTTCCTTCTTCTTCTATACAGGAATATGAAAGATTGTCCATTGATGATGTTGTTGATATTGCAGAAGAAAGGAACGTTTATCCGAGCTACGATGTGTTTTTACCCCAGGAAGAAGATGGAGTATATACGTTATCTGTATTTACTGAAAAAGCTGAGGATGAAGCCACTTTGCACATTGATCAGTATACCGGAGCTGTTTTAGCTGATTACCGTTTTCAGGACTATGCTCCGGCAGGAAAGCTGATTGCGATGGGAATTACTTTGCATGAAGGAACACAATTTGGACTCCTCAATCAACTAACCGGGCTTATAATTTGTATAGGTATCGCAGGAATTGTTGTAAGTGGGTTTTTATTATGGTGGAAACGAAAGCCTGCCGGAAAGCTGGGAGCTCCAAAAGCGCCTCCTGCCAGAACACTAAAGTTCTTCACCCTTATTCTCATATTATTGGGGATATTATTTCCTTTAGTCGGAATCTCACTCCTTTTCGTTTGGATAATTGATTTCCTGGTTATTAAAAGAATTCCAAAGGTACAGAAGTTTTTAAACGCGTAATGGACATATCGGAAAATGAAGAAGTGAGGTGTAACAACAGTGAAAAAAGCATTTCATTTCTACGCTGTCGGTATTTTATTACTCTTTTTGTCAGCATGTGCCGTAGATGATAATACAGCTAATCTATATAAAAAATCTAAACCACTGGAGATTGATTTGATTTTACCTAAAAGCACTTCGCTGGATAAAGAACAAATGATAAAGATTAAGTTGACTCAAGAAGGAGAAAAAGTAGAGGACGCGGCCGCTCAGCTTGAAATATGGAAAAGAGATAACCATGAAGATCATGAAGTGATTAAAGCGAAGTCTGAAGGGAACGGAATTTATGCTGCAGAAAAAATGTTCAACGATGATGGCTTATATTATATAAGAGCAGAGGTCAGGACCAGTGATTCACACGTGATGCCTACTAAACAAGTGATTGTCGGCAATCCCACGGAAGAAGAATTAAACTCATTGCAGCAAAAAACTGAACAACTCCAAGGAGGCCATGACCATCACTAATCACTCATTCAACTAAAACCACGTACCTATTAAAAAAGTCAATAGTAAGATTCCCATACCTGCGGCTCGGACACAATAAAGTTCTTTCTCCGAGAGTGGTCTTTTAGTTACAAGTTACAGACCAATTGAAAGCTAAAAAGCTGATGGTCTCTTCTTCAACGGCTTTATCGTTGTCTTCACAGTCCTTTTTAGCGTCTGCGTATCCTTTGTAGCTGGAAGCAGAGGCGACTGCAAAGGTAAGTATTAGCAGGAATACGATTAACAGCGTTTTTGTTCTTTTTGAGCTCAAGTTACCACCACCATCCTACCATGTTTTTGCCTCATGTGTTCTTACGACGCTATAAAATAATTGTTTCGCCACTTCTTTAATTTTTTAATATTTCATAAGCAAAACGAAGCGCCTCTGCCTGAGCAGAAGCGCTTCATTTATTTAAGTATCATGCTGCTTCATCAGCCGGATGCGGATCAACGTAATCCGGGTAGTCTGTAATGATACCGTCAACGCCGAGCTCCAGGAGATAGTCCGCAGATTCTCGATCTCTGACTGTCCAAGGGTAGGTTTCCATGCCTTCGTTATGAATCCGTTCGACCAGCTCCTCATCCATCATATCCTTCGCTGGATTGACAGCTTCTGCGTATTCCTTGAATTCGGAAAGCTGCTCGTCTGATATGCCATCATCACTGTAGCTTAACAGTACACCGACAGGCACTGAGGGAAGAATGGAGTGAAAGGTTTTCATTGAATCATGGTCAAAGGACTGCACCATAATTTTATCGTTATTCGGACGATGCAGATTGCGGGCAGTAAGCTCATCCGCTACCTTTTGTTCAATTCCGGGATAGAGCGAAGGAGATTTGATTTCAATGAGAATGCCGATTTTCCCCCGGTATTCATCGAGCACCTCTCCGAGGGTCGGGATGGGTTCTCCGGCGAATTCTTCATCAAAGAAGCTCCCCGCATCGAGTTCCCTCATTGCTTCATAAGTCAGATCTTCCACGGCTCCGCTTCCATCCGTCGTCCGATCCACGGTAGTGTCGTGAATCACCACAAGTTCGCCATCTTCACTCATCTGCAAATCAAGCTCGATCATTTCTGCTTTCATGTCCACTGCCTTGTCAAATGCCGCCATTGTGTTCTCCGGGGCGTAGCCTGACGCTCCGCGGTGAGCCACCGTTGTCATCTGCTTTCTTTCCTTCTCCGTCACTCCTTCATTCGCCTGCGCCCCTCCCGGAAGCAGCATCGTCACACTCATCACACCCATCGCACAGCTCAGCAAGAGTCGTTTCATCAATATTCCTCTCTCCCTTCCCTATTTTTCACTATCACTTTAGCTGAGAAATATAAAGGGAAAATAAAGAGAGCATCAATTGTTGTAGAGGGCGTGTAAAAAATGTAAAATATTAGGATATATTGATGATACTCTCTCAAGAGGAAAGCAGTAATTCCGGAAATGAACGAGCGAAAATCAAAAAATGCAGTAAGTATGAGATGGGTAGATGGATGTACCTTTCTACAAAAAAATTCTTTAAATTGAAAAGAATGAATGCTTAAAAAAATGATATAATCTTACCAGATAAATATATATCTTCCTGCTTCCATTCAAATGAAAGTTATTTTATAGTTGATATCGGTCACCAACTCACTTCCAATTTGTTTCATCAATAAATGAAGGGGAGGGATACACTTTTTTTCTTATAAATGACTGGTCCAGATACGACCGGACCTTAATAATTACAACGATGCTTCTTTGTGTCTTTGGTTTAGTAATGGTGTACAGCGCAAGTTTTCCATTAGCAATCGATATGACTGGCAGTTCCACTCATTTCTTACGAAGACAGCTTGTTTGGTTTAGTATTGGTTTATTTCTCTTTTTGTTCATTACACGTATTTCATATAAAAAATATAGAAAAATAATCCCGCTTATACTTTTCGGGTGCTTCTGCTCTCTTATCGGAGTGCTGTTGTTCGGTCACAGTGTCAACGGAGCAAAGCGGTGGCTTGCTTTAGGTCCTTTTACAATCCAGCCATCCGAATTTGTTAAATTAGGCATGATTATTTATTTAGCACACGTCTATTCCAATAAACAATCGTATATTAACCATTTCGTCAGAGGCGTGCTTCCTCCTCTCATCGTTCTGATTTGTATGTTTGCTCTTATTATGCTCCAGCCTGACCTTGGTACAGGAACGGCTATTTTACTTGCAGGCGGTGTGATTGTATTTTTATCCGGGGCAAGATGGACCCACCTAGTCACCCTGGCTATCCTAGCATGCGGTGTAATTACCTGGTTAGCCTATCAGGCCCCATATCGCGTCCAGCGGCTGATCGCCTTTCGGGAACCTTTTGAAATAGAAGCTCAGGGAAGCGGTGGCTACCAGCTGATCCAATCTTATATCGCTATTGCTCACGGAGGTTTAACCGGGACAGGCCTTGGACAGAGTGTACAAAAAATGAGTTTTCTGCCCGAACCTCACACCGATTTTATATTTGCTGTCATTGCTGAAGAGCTCGGGATATTTGGCCTTTTCTTCACGATTGCGGCTTTTGCCATTATCGCAGTACGGGGCTTTCGCATCGCAGCAAGATGTGAAGATACATTTGGCCGACTGCTCGCGTTTGGCCTTGTATTTAATCTGCTGAGCCAGGCTCTCTTTAATAAAGCAGCTGTTACCGGCATGATGCCCATTACCGGGATTACGCTCCCGTTTATCAGCTATGGCGGCTCCTCCCTGTTAATCTCGATGATATCAATGGCGATACTCATAAATATTTCGAAAGACCGCCGTTCTGCTTCTCACTCGCATACGTAGGAAAAGCTTCATGAGAACGTGCTCTCATGAAGCTTATTTTATGCTTTTTCCTTATACTGAGAGTCTGAAGAAGAAAACATAAATACTTTTCTATTATAACGAACTCCCATTACCAGCCCGATCGCAAGCATGGTAGTTAATAGCGAGCTGCCTCCGTAGCTTACTAACGGAAGTGTAAATCCGGTGACAGGAAGAATACCCAAATTCATTCCTATATTCTGAAATACTTGAAAAGCAAGCATTCCAGCTATTCCCGCGCATAAGTAGGATCCAAAAGGATGATGACATTTAAACGCCGTCATGACGATCATATACAACAAAATAAAATAAAGCACGATTAATAACGCCGCTCCACCAAACCCATGAGTATTTCCAATGATAGCGAATATAAAATCGGTATGAGCTTCTGGAATGTAAATCTGATGGTCAGAACCAAACACCTTTCCCGTTCCAATCAATAACAACGCCTGTGCCGTCTGATATCCTTCATCGACATATTCGAACGGGTTAAGCCACCCGTAAAAACGACGTACTTGATAAGGGGAAAGATACGAAAAAATATACTGGTCAATGACAGCCGGGTATCGAAAAAATACCCACAGGAACATTGCAATTCCCAGTAAAGGAATACCAAAAAGCACTGCTAATATCTTAAGTGAAACTCCTGATACTATGAGCATCGTGATGAATATAGAAGTTGTCATCATCACCATGCCCATATCCGGCTGATTGACCAAAAACAGAACAGGTGGAATAACAACCACAGTCATTTTTCCTATCAGCTTCAGGTCTGCACTTAACGTATGCGAATATCGCTGGTTATGTTTAAAAGTAATATTGCTTAACGTTATGATAATGAAAATTTTCATTAATTCGGACGGCTGAAAAGAGCCAATCAGCGGCAGCTCAAACCATCTTACGGCTCCTTTACTCGGTGGTGCTATAGATGGAGGGGCAATTGCTAAAAGCATTAACAGAAATAACCCCAAAAAGTAGAGGAGCCAGGATAAATACATATAATATTCGAAGTCAAAGTGCAGGATTAAAAAAATCATCAGAAAAGCGACAAAATAAAATACAGCCTGCCTGATAACAAAATTCGTATCGTACTGAGACATTTCCTGAGCATAGAAAATAGACAGACAGCTGATTACACTAAAAAGAAATAAAACAAAAAACATGTTGATATCATATTTTTCATATTTAATATTTTCCATAGTTCACCACACAAAAAATACTTTCTAATCTTTTACTATAAAGGTTTCAGCCTCAGTGGTCTATAGTGTTAAAATAATGTTTATAAAATTCACATAAAAATATATTAAAAGCAACAAACTCTGCGAAACATTCGAGCAGCAGCAACCACTTTTAAAAAAGAAAGAAGCTTCAGCAATCAAGCTGGAGCTTCTTTCTTTTAATTATTAAACTTCTCTGGAAATTGTTTTACAACTGCCTCAGAGATGGTGTCTGCCATTATGATTATATGAGTGATCCCTTCATCAATCGCAGCGATCCTTGCGTCCCAATCTTTTTCTAAGCTTGCCGTTAAGTCATCTGCCACCATTTCCAGATGCGTATACAACAAATTTTTTACGTCCTCATTTTTTAAATTAGGATTTGCCTCACTAAGGAATGCCGCTATATCATCAGCATTTCTATACCATTCTTTGTTTAGTTGCTTCACTTTGTCTTCCTCACCATTTTTAGCTGCTTCTACAATCTCGCCAGCAATAGAAATATGCTCCTTAAGTAATTCCGTAAGTGTATTCCCTGCGTCCTCTCCATATACCGGCTTCACTGCATTCCCGATATCCTCCTGATTTTTCAGAAGCCTTGCCAGCACCTGCTCCTGATCCTCCGCTCCTGCCGTTGTCGCACTTGTAATATAATTACTTGTCCATAATACATGATCAATCCAAAGTCTCCTGAATTCATTTTCGAATTCCACCTCTGATTGACTAATGCATTGTTCCTCTGTGTTCTCATTGGCACTAATGTCTCCAGGCAGCATGTTTAGCAGAAATAACAACGTAAATGCCATCAACAATAATCTTTTCATCAAACCGACTCCTTCCAAAATAAAAAATACCTTCATATTATTGCTATAGCGATTTTTTTCATTCATTAAAATAAGGAATCTAAAGGAGTGGCCATTAAATTGAAATAATGTTCTTTTATAAAGTTTGAGCAAAAATTCCTCATAAGCCAGCATTATACGATAAATAAGCGTTCATTTAAATTTCGTTTTATAGTAATACTAATTTTTCTTATATCCAAATTATGTTAATAAAACACTATTACTATCTTGCTTATCTGAATAATCCTGTTTGCCGTCAAATTAAATTCAGTACTTTTGGAATAGTTCTATATTATCTATATTTTTTAATAAAAGGAAAATATAAAGTTATGTGGAAAATAATAGAATAAATTCCAAAAGGAGGATGGTTTATGTGATCAAAAAAATTGTAAAGACAGGTATGGTTACGGCATTATCTTTTTCTTTATTTACATCCCCGACATTCGATAATTCTATTCTTGCAGCAGGGAACGGACCATACGTGAATGAAAACCAGGAAATAAAAATCGAGCGGTTAACCAGCTATGAAAAGATGAAATCCTTCCTAGAAAAAGCTGATCGCAAAGCAGAGCATATTTCGGTCGAAGTCATTGGACAATCAGTGAAAGGTCGGGACCTGCATCTTGTAAAGTTTGGCAGCAGCGAGGATAAGCCGACGATATTAATGCTGACTCAGCAGCATGGAAACGAACCATTATTAACGGAATCAGCCTTTCAAGTAATTCAACAGCTATCAACAAACAGCAGGGAAGTAAAAGACTTAATGGAACAGGTTAATATTTTATTTGTTCCGCGTTTAAACCCAGATGGAGCGGAAGGGGATGTAGACTGGGATACTTCCCATATTTTGGGCGGCGGCCAGCAAACACGTAACAATGCGAATGGGATCAACTTAAATCGGACTCATAATTCTTTGTCCCAGCCGGAAACACGAGCGCTGCATGAAGAAGTACTGCAGCAATATGACATTGACTATGCTATTGATTTTCACCACCAGGTGGCGAACCGCGTTATTGATGACGAAGGGAAAGAACAACTTGTATCTGCTGCCATGCTTTACCCGACTAGTAATGTGACGGAAGAAGTTCTGGAAAAATCTAAACAACTTGGCGCTGTCGTACATGCTGCAATAGAAGAAAAAGGCTATAGTACCATGGCAAAATATCATATGGGCGATACGTTGACCTCTAATGCACGGAACAACCTGGCAACTCGTTATGACATTCCAACCCTGTTATTTGAAAACCGCGGTCTGTCGGCTTCCCCAAATACGGATTCTATTCTAGGACAGAAAAGCAGTGGATACCTAATTGGACAGGGGAAAGTGGCAATGATGTCGGCAATAAAAGCCATTGCTGATGGCTCGATTGATTCTGCTGATCCAGGCATATGGGAGTCGCTGCCGTTGCAGTATACTTCAGGGGGCGAAGTGGAAGAAGGAGAATAAAATGAAGGGGTATTAGCCAGTGCCGCACCTTACCCTATAAAATGGTCAGTTCAATAAATGAGGCTTTTCAACTGATAGTAAATGACTTCGGTATTTTGCCGGGGTCATTTCTATTAATCCCCATTGATAACGATCATAATTGTATTTTTCTATGTTTTCATTCACTTTAAGCTTTCCTTCCGTACACACACAACCCCGAATAAAGACTAAGTATGTCCTTAATTCGGGGTATAGTTGAGAGAAAGCTTTCCTTAGACGCTATTTACTGAATAATGCTTTCCTTGTTTTAGTCCCTACAAAGCCATCAGCCACTTGAGCTTTGAACTCTTTACAGCACATAAGTCTGCGTTTCAACGAGTCATCAACATTTATACTGAATTTTTTCTGTAGGGTAGATTTTTCACTACTTCTCCTTTACTATCCCTCAAGGGGAAGGTATCATTTAAAGGTTTCATAACTTACAACTACTTTATCTGGCTTAGTCAACTTCAAATTCTTCCGCTAACTCCGAGAATGATGATGAAGAGCTTGTAATATAGACCGGAATATTTTTATCCACCCGGTCATACAACCAGATGACATCATCATTATGCATTCGAATACAGCCATTGGACGCGTAAGTTCCAATCGAAGACGGCTCATTTGTTCCATGCACTCCATAAATATTTCCGGAGGTATGCCCCCAGTCTCCAGGCACTTCTAACCCGAGCCACCTTGCGCCTAATGGATTCTCTGGATCTCCACCTGGGATATCTCTTTTATAAAATGGCCTGTTTTTCACTTTATTAACAAGAGAAAATTCCCCTTCAGGAGTTAAATCTTCTGTTCTTCCCGTTGCTACAGGAAACACTTCCTGAAGAGTTTCTTCTTCATAAAAAGCCAGTTGGTTGTTACTTTTGTTAATAATAATCGCCTGGTTCTCGTCGGCCTCTACCGGCTTTACCATTAAACTTAAAATCAATCCCAAAATCCCCATTGCAAATGCAATTTTTCTTATACCCATTCTCTTTCCTCCATTTAGTTGGAAATAGTATACTCCGGGTGATTGGGGAAGTAATCGTTGGAATGTCTGTCAAAATAAAGAAATTTCAGAGTAGATATGAGCAATCATATGAAGTGGGCCAACTGCCCCCTCTTAGTTATTTTAAGATTTTCGTATATTTTAACGCTCCGATTAATGACTCAAAATCTTCGTTTACTTGGTTAATGACTGCTTCTTCTTTCCCTTTGGTGGAAAGGTTTGGATTAATTTCTAACAGATGACCTCCTTTAAATGTGATTTCCAATCTTTGTGGAGGGGTATTATCGTCAAACTTATAATGCTCAAAATATTCCTTCATGGAAATAATTTCGTCTGTAAACCATGTTTCCTTTGTCACGTTATTAGTTACGTCCACACTTAGAACCGTGAGGGTACCATCCTTTCTGTTCACGATGAAGAGTTTATTCTCTTTAGGAGTAAGAACTTCTAACGGTTTGTAGGTGTCTGATTCGAATACCTCTTCTGTGAACTCTAATACAGCCGCAGCACGTAAATTCTGTTCGAACGGAGTCCTACTTAATCTTTCGTTAATGGCGATTCCCATTATAATAAAATCCTCCTAAAATTTGTATTTGTTTTACATTTACAAAAATACCCATTATATGGAATGTTAAACCTAAATATTGGAAATGAACCGATGTAACTATTGAATTAGATTACTAAAGATAGAGAGTCGATTTTTCTCGACAACATTTATCTCAAACCAAAGTTTTATGTCAAGTGAAAATTTTGTTCCATACTATTCAAACGACACAGCTATGAAAAGAATCTCTTACTAGCAAGGTGGATATTATTGATACGAGCAGCACATTTCATATGACAATTGAATATACTTTTGCTCCAGTAAGGCTTATATGATCAAATGGTAGATTTTAAAGGGAATGGAGGAAATAACTCTTTAGCATATACATCAGATCAGGATTATAATTAACTCCTTCCTTTGTATATAGTGCTCTTGCATACCACACATTGTTTACTCCAGGTCCATGAATACCCTTAGCCAAGTAAAGAGAGCATCAATTGTTGTAGAGTCTGTGTAAGGAATGTTAAAAATTAGGATATATTGACGACACTTCTCCAGCAGTTGACCACGGAGTAAGTAGTGCGCCGGCTATCAGTTATGGGTATAAAATTGTGTTACCATTGAATTTCAATAAATATTTATAAAGGATGTGACATTGTATGCATGAGTCAGCAATGAAGGAAAGAATCAAAGAGTTTTTCAAGACATATGAAGACCAATTTAATATTGCTTTAGAGGGTAAAGCTGATTTAGAAAAGATTGCAGGATTCTATTCTGAAGAATTTATTGCAGCAAATCCATCCGGTGTAAAAGCAGGGGAAAATAATAATGAACTTAAAGAAGCTATGGATAAGGGATATGAATACTACCGTTCAATAGGAACTAAAAAAATGGAATGTAAGGAAGTTCAAATCACTCCACTTGATGACAAACATGCTGTTGCCCATACTAAATGGAATTCAGTTTATCTTAAAGACGAAGAAGAAGTATCCATTCCATTTAAAAACAATTATCTTATCAAATTTAGGGATGGCAAACCTATTATCTTTGGGTGGATAACTGGTGACGAATCACAACTATTAAAAGATAAAGGTATTATCTAACGACAAAGAAGGTGAATAGATACTATACAGGGACATTAGTTTAGTAAGACTATAATACATATAGGACTTATATATAAAGAGCGCAATCCTCACTTCAGATCTGCGCCCGTAATGCAGAACAATTATTTACAATATTCTTTTATAATTTATGGTTTCTCAGAATATCATGGTGCCTTACCCTAACTGGCGTTTAAATTCTTTACTTGCAAAGAAGTAAGCAATAACCATGATGGCGGCGCACCAGGCAAGTGCGGTCCAGATATCGCTGCCAACCGTACCTTCAAACAAGAGGGCACGAAGCGCATTCACGATGGAAGTCACGGGTTGGTTCTCAGCGAACGCACGGACAATTTTAGGCATGGTTTCGGTAGGAACAAATGCCGAACTGATAAATGGCAGGAAAATCAGCGGGTACGAGTAGGCTGTTGCCCCTTCCATAGATTTCGCTGTCAACCCGGGAATGACTGCAAGCCACGTCAGTGCCAGTGTAAACAGTCCGAGTATCCCAACTGCTGCGAGCCAATCCAGGATATCAGCACTGGAGCGAAAGCCCATCAAGAGTGCGACGAAGATAACCACCACGACCGTAAGTGCATTGGAAACAAGTGAAGTTAACACGTGAGCCCACAGTACAGAAGAGCGCTTGATGGGCATCGTAATGAAACGCGCCATCAGCCCGCTCTTTACATCCGTAAAAAGCCTCAAGGAAGTGTAAGCGACGCCGGAAGCAATAGCGATCAGCAGAATTCCCGGCAATAAATAATTGACGTAGTTTTCCGTCCCGGTCTCAATGGCGCCGCCAAATACGTACACAAACAGCAGCAGTAACATAATCGGCGTGATCGCCACCGTGATAATCGTATCCGGGCTGCGCATGATATTGCGCATTAAACGCCCCAGCAATACTCCTGTTTTACTTTTCATTTTACATTTCCTCCTTTTTGCCGGTGATCGCCAGGAAAATTTCTTCCAGTGTTGGCTGCTTTTCGATATACTCCACTTTCGCCGGCGGGAACATCTCTTTGAGTTCGGTAAGGGTGCCGGTTGTGATGATTTTTCCGCCATGCAGGATGGCGATACGGTCCGCAAGTTGTTCGGCTTCCTCCAGATGCTGGGTCGTCAGCAGGATGGTCGTGCCGCCGCCGGCAAGCTTCTTGACAGTCTCCCAGACTTCAATACGTGCCTCGGGGTCAAGCCCGGTCGTCGGTTCGTCGAGAAAAATAGCTGCAGGTGTGCCGATCAGGCTCATAGCGATGTCAAGCCGGCGTTTCATCCCGCCGGAATACTTGTCGGCCCGGCGATTGGCAGCCTCCTTTAAGCTGAATCTTGCCAGCAGATTGTCGGCAACTTGAGCGGGGTTGGAAATTCCCCGCAGCCTGGCGATCATCATCAGGTTTTCCCTCCCTGTGAGCATGCCGTCTAAAGCTGCGAACTGCCCTGTCAGGCTGATACATTGGCGAACATGATCCGGTTGACGTTGGACGTCAAAACCGTAAATTCCTGCTTCGCCGCCATCAGGCTTCATCAGCGTCGAGAGGATATTGACCGTCGTTGTCTTGCCCGCACCATTTGATCCCAGCAGTGCGAAAATTTCACCGCGCCCTACCTCAAAATCTACTCCCTTTAACACTTTCTGGTCTTTAAAGGATTTTTTTAAGCCTGTTACAGAAATCGCTGCATTGTTCATCCTTTTTTCCCTCCTTTTACGAAATTCAGATTGTCTCCCGCTACTTAGTTTTACTGGTAACATGTATTACTTACTACCAGGGAAAAAAATAAATCTGAATAGGAAATGCGGCACATTTCTACCCAGCTGTTCAGTCAGTAATATCTATTGAATTTACTTTTTTCATATCCTTACCGCTTTTTTGATTTTACCGCTTCTTGATAGAGATCAGCGTAGGTTGTTGAATCTTCAATCAGCGCATCGCAGAAAGCGGAAACGTTTGTTCCTGTAATTTCTAGTACACCTTTTCCAGCAGCAGCGCCTTCTTCAAAGAAGTCGAGAATGTCCGAGAGCAGTCCGCTGCCTTCATGCAGTTCAACAGGACCGACTTTGAAGAAATATTTTTGGATCTCTTTATAGACAATTTGATAATCTTGTGGTAGTGCTTTGACACGAGAAACATGGGCTCTCCCTTCTTTTTTGCCTTCGATAATTTTTTTGAGACTCATTTCAGTCCTCCTAATTTTCTTGCTACATTCTTGTTGAGTTGGTCACGCCATTTATCTCTGTACGTTTTTGTGCCTTCGTCTCCAACAAGCGCTGCGCAGAAGCCTTTGATATCATCTCCCAGCACTTCTTCGACGCTCTGGCCGTCTGCTGATGTAACTTCAAGCAGTTCAAGAGCACTGTCAAGAATGGGCATCAGATTACGACCGGTGAAATCTCCGTAAATCCAGAGATTACTACTAATTTCATTCCAGGCAGTTTGATATTCAGCTGGCAGGACTTTTGCTCGTGCTTCAAAACCTTTTATTTCTTTCGTCATATCGCTGCCGGTGATTTTTTCAAAAATGTTCATCGCAGCCTCCTTTAGATACTAAGCTGTTCAGTAAAGTTCTAGTATTTAATTTCATCGTTGAGTTTTTGACGGTGCTTATCCACCCACGATTTTGCATCAATGACAAGATCATCACAGAAAGCTGCTACGTCGTCGCCGGTAACTTCTTTCACGCGCTTTCCATCAGCTGCGGCTTCTTCAAGAAGGTCGATGATGTGATTAAAAACGAATTTCGTTTCCTGCCAATCCATCACGCCGCCGGTGGTCCAGAGATATTTTTGCATCGCTTTATAAGCGTTGTAGTACTCACTTGGAAGTGCCTTTGCACGTGCCTCCATCGCCTTCCATTCCCGCTTGTCGTTCAGGCTTCCGGTAATTTTTTCAAAGATACTCATATTACATCTCCTTTTTGATTCTATTTTTTTAGTTCATTAATAGTGCTCGAGACAAATTCCCATTTTTTCCAAAAAGTTTCAAGATGCTCTTGGCCTGCTGCGTTGAGTGTGTAAAATTTTCTCGGCGGTCCCATAGTGGATGACTTTTTCTCAATGTTCACCAGATTGTTTTTCTCAAGCCGCATGGTAATCGTATAAACTGTGCCTTCAACCACATCAGTAAAGCCAAGCTCCCGAAGCTGCTGAGTGATTTCATAACCGTAGGTTTCACCGCGGCTGATGATCTCAAGCACACAACCCTCAAGCACCCCTTTCAGCATTTCTCTGAAATTTTCCAACTTTACCCTCCTTTTGTGTTTCACTTTCTTCACTACTCTGTATAACTGGTATTAAGTGTTACTTATTACTTGTATATAGTATAGCATAGTAGTGTCGTTTGTCAAGAATTTATTCGTCAAATAAGCCCATTTATAAATCGTCTAATAACCTTTGAATATCAGAAATCAGATCAGGAATCCATTCACGTGCAGCCGTGATAGCTTTAACTCCATAATCTAAAAGCTGACGAAGTAAATGTATTGTCCAGCAGATTCCCCCTATGTTGATCTGCCATTCAATATCATTTGACCAAGTATCATCAATTTCCTCACAATACGCATGAATCAAATCGGTTGATGTTATATTGTTTTCTTTTGCGGAATTAATTAAGCAGTATAAATCTCCAAGATGGGGGGTTATTACCCCCCCCAACCTAAACAATACTGAATATCTCGGATGTGATAAACATTAAAGTAATTTTAAAATAAGGAAGAGGATGTTTCAGTATAGCGGTGACGTATAAAAATGATATAGCATACCATCGCTCCCATATTCGCAGCCATTATTGTTAATCCCATCGGCACCGCAGTGGATTCTCCTGCAATGCCTACGAGAGGTACAGTCATACCGTCAAACAGGTAGGGTAGCAATCCCAGCAGGGCTGCCGCGCTTCCTGCTCTATCTCCCTGTAATTCCATTGCCAAAGAAAAACATGTAGTAGTGACGATCCCGACGCTCGAAACTATAAAGAATAATGGAATAACAATAAAAAGAAAAGGAGCCTGAATAATAATCATCCCAATTAAAAAAAGACTTGCCGTTAAAGAAATACACAGCCCGGCTAAAAGCATTCGGCCAGCAGAAACAATCGCAGACAGTCGTCCCGTTAGTTGACTGCCTATAATGAGCCCCATTCCATTAATGGCAAACAAAAGACTGAATTGCTGTGGGGAGACTCCGTAAATCCCTTGATAAATAAATGGCGTACCGGAAACATAGGCAAAAATTCCAGCCATGAACAATCCCTGGATCAATGCATATCCAAAAAATGTTCTTTCTTTTATTAGTTTTCCAAAGGTGAGAATTGATTGCTTTATGGTACCTTTAGAACGTCTGGATTCCGATAAGGTTTCAGGCATGGTGAACAAAACCATTAAGGCCATAAATAAAGCAATGGCAGCCAGCAAACCGAAAATACCACGCCAGGTGGTTATTTCTAATATAAAGCCACCAAGGATCGGAGAAATTATTGGTGAAATACCTACTATAAGCACCAGTAAAGAAAAATACTTTGTTAAATCCCTGCCGGAATATAAATCTCTGACAATGGCACGGGAAATAACGACGCACGCCGAAGCAGAAAACCCTTGTAAAAATCGTGCGGCAATAAATACCCAAATGGTCGGAGAATAGATACAGCGATATAACAAAATAGAAATATAATTAAAGGTTTTTTTCTCCCCATCTTATCACTTAGCGACCCAATAACTATTTGACCGGACGCAAGTCCAAATAGTGCTGCGGTTAAGCTTAATTGAACAAGTGATGCGTTTGTTTGTAACGATTGTGTAATAGATGGAAAACCTGGCAGGTACATATCTATCGTAAGTGATCCGAAGGCTGCTAATGAGCCAAGAAACACTATCATTCATATTCGATGCTTCGCCTTTAGTAGAGTTGGCACTGCTGTTATAGATTTCAAAAAAAGAACACCTTTCGTATCTTTTAATAGCAGACAGGTAGTGAAAGAGTTGTCATGCCAGCCCCATTATAATTACTCTACTCGAGCTCGATCTAAGAATAAGAAAAAATGGCTTGCCACTATCACTGTCCTTCTGCTAAAGTGTCCATCCGCCATCGACCACAATTGTCTGACCCGTAACGAAGTCTCCTCCTTGTATAATGCCAAGGACCATGCTGCCTATATCTTCTGGATCTGCCACTCTACCTAACGGTGTATTTTCTCCAAACTTTTTAATATGCTCATCTTTCCCGTCCACCCAACGCGTATTTACAATTCCCGGAGCTACTGAATTTACCCGGACATGTGGAGCGAGTACGCGGGCAAACGATTTAGTAATGCTGATCCCGGCTGCCTTTGATGCAGCGTAAGCCATCGAACTTCCCGCTCCGTTCAGCCCCGCTATAGAAGTGATGTTTATAATACAGCCCTCATTTTTCTTTAGCTCTTCAGCACAGGCCCTGCTTACAAAGAAGCTGCCTTTCACGTTAATGTTAAAAGTGTTGTCCCAGTATTCTTCCAGCATTCCATCGAGATCGTCGAGCTCTACAAAGTTTGTTGCTCCTGCATTATTTATTAAGATATCTATGGATCCAAATTGGTCCACTGCTTCTTTGCACATGGCTTCTACTTCGTCTACTTTTGATACATCAGCTTTGTAAGTAAACGCCTTTACACCAAAAGATTCGATTTCTCTTAAAGTCTTTTCCGCCTCTTCCTTTGACCTTGAATAATTCAGTACAATATTGGCTCCCTGCTCTGCTAATTTCAATGCAGTGGCTCTTCCTATCCCTGTCCCAGCACCAGTAATAACAGCTGTTTTATTATCAATTTTCATTTATACTCTCACTTCCTATCACGAAAAATTTGGAATACAGAAAACTTCCTCCCTATCTAACTATACTTAAGTCTGCTTATAATACTCAAGGTCTACACTCTCCTCATTCAAAAAAACTCATTTCTCATCCCCGAAACTATTTCCTCTGTGCACCAAGTGTCGGGCTACTGCAACCTCCAAATATTCTGCATGATCCCAGTATTCTAGTGTTTCGCGCTCTTCACTGACTTCAAAACATAGCTGCAAATGCTTTTTTCATAGAAATAATCTCCTCTATATCATTCGATTTTCGCTCCAGGCGAACGCTTTCCGTGGGCTAGTTACCCTTAATGATTGGAAATTAGAAGCAATCCCTAAGAGGGGACTGAAACTGTCAATCAATCTTTGGAAAAAACTCCAACTATCCTCCACACTCTTATTAAATTTCCCCTTTTGTTTAGCCGATTGAATACCTGCGCGTTGCAAACAAACCTCGTCGATTGACCACGACAAAGTAAAAGAACAGCAGCTCACACGAAGGCTGCTGTTCTTATTCAATAACAGAGGGAATGTCAAATATATAACCGACCCTCGTTATAGTTTTTATATACAGAGGATGAGATCGATCTTTTTCGATTTTGGAACGTAAATTACTTATATAAGAGTCAATCACTCGTTCTTCAGAAGTTCCCGCTAAAAGCTTTATTAGTTCTTTACGTGTTAAAATATTTCCTCTACGCCGAAACATATACACAAGTATTTTCATCTCGTTATGGTTTAATTCCTTGGATCGGTTGTTGATTGTTATTTTATAACTTTCAGGAAATATCTTTAGTTCTCCGGCATCAAAAATATCACCACTGTAGTCGTTCGCCATTGAAACGATTCTTTCATATAAACGAAGTAACCTCCGTACTCGAGCTATAATTTCTCTTTTTCTCTTATCACTGTGAACAATGTCATCTATTCCAATTTCAAAAGCTAAAACACAGTCAATCTCTGAAGCATCGGGAGATACAACAAGAATCGGCAGATGGATTCCAGATAAACGAATTCTTCGACCGATTTCTGAATATGAAAATCCAGGCCCAATAAAAAGCAGATGGTGTTTTCGATAAAGTATTGCCTCTATACATGCTGACTCTGTATCCCACTGAATGAAATAATAATTATCTGAACCTAATTGTTTTTCTAATATAGGCAGCCAGGTATTATCTCTGTCTAATAGTCCAATGATTTTTTTCACGTGCTACCCTCTTTTCTATTGTCAGAGGTTTTCTTTTTAATTGTTTAAGTCATATTGCTTCCCTTTTACAAGGTAAATGATACTTTCGGAAATATTAGTCACATGATCGCCAACTCTCTCTAAATCCCTGCAAATGAAAGTGAGTTGAGTAACCTGGGTTATAACGGAAGCATCTTTACTCATGTATTGAAGTAATTCTCTTATTAAAGCCCCGTGTAATTGATCGATTTCATCGTCGCGTTCTGCAATGGATTTTGCTTTCACAATGTCTTCTTCCCGAAACGCCTCGATCACATCATTTACCATGGTAATCACTTTTTCGGCTAAATTAGGGATATCCTCTAAGGGCTTGAACAACTTCTTATCCCCGATACGAATGGTTGATTTTGCGATATTTACCGCTAAATCAGCTATTCGTTCTAAATCATTCGAGATTTTAAGAACGGTGATTAATCTTCTCAAATCGGTGGCCACTGGTTGTTCTTTCGCAATTAACCAAATTGCTTCATCATTTAACTCTTCTTCCAGCTGATTGATTTTGTAGTCTTTATCAATAATTTGGACACCAGCCTCTATATCCTGGGTTTTTAAAGCTTCTACAGACTGCTGAAGTGCTTTTTTAGATTTATTTCCCATCTTCACTAATTTAGTTTGCAGATCTGAAAGATTGTTCTCAAAATTAGTACGTGCCATGTTATAGCCCCCTTATCCGAATCTTCCTGTAATATAATCTTCTGTTTGTTTATTCTGTGGGTTATGAAATATTTCATCTGTGTGCTCATATTCAACTACATATCCGTCTAAAAAGAATGCTGTACGATCAGAAATGCGTGCAGCTTGCTGCATATTGTGTGTAACAATAACGATGCTGTATTTCTCTTTTAAAACACGAATGAGCTCTTCGACCTTGTTTGTTGAGATAGGGTCAAGTGCTGATGTCGGTTCATCCATCAAGATAACTTCAGGCTCGATTGCTAAACAACGTGCAATACACAACCTTTGCTGTTGACCTCCAGACAGGCCCATTGCATTGGTCTTCAGCCTATCTTTTACTTCATCCCAAATCGCAGCATCCCGAAGACTTTTTTCTACAATTTCATCCAGTTTGCTTTTTTGACGGATACCGTGAATTCTTGGACCGTAAGCCACGTTTTCGTATATGGATTTTGGAAAAGGATTCGGTTTTTGAAAAACCATCCCCACTTCTGTTCGTAGATCTTCAACTTTATATTTCGGATTAAAGATGTTCTCTTCCCTGTAATTTATGCTTCCTGCCATGCTGACAGTCGGAATCATTTCCACCATTCGATTTAAAGATTTGATAAACGTTGATTTTCCACAACCAGAAGGTCCAATAATCGCCGTGACCTCATTCTTATAGATATCCATATCTATATTATGAAGTGCTTGTTCTTTGCCGTACCATAGATTAAATTGATCCACGGAAATTATTTTTTCATGCTTCACTTTTTGTTCTTGTGTCAAGATGTTCATCCCCTTTATTCTACCTAATAACGTTTGGACAGCTTATTTCGAATGAGCACAGCCGTTAAATTCATTAGGATTAACATTGCTAACAAAACAATAATTCCAGCGGCTGCCACATTTTGAAAATCTTCTTGAGGGCGTCCGGTCCAGTTGAAAATTTGAATTGGCATAACAGTAAATCCGGACCACACACTCCCTGGAACAAAGGCAATAAATGTCAACGCTCCAATCATAATAAGGGGAGCTGTTTCCCCAATGGCACGTGACAAAGCTAGAATTGACCCAGTCAGCATACCTGGCACAGCCGCAGGAAGTAATACACGACGTACCGTCTGCCATTTAGAGGCACCCATTGCGTAAGAGGCTTCTTGAGTTGGGGTAGGGACCGATCTGAGCGCCTCTTGGGCTGCGACCACAATAATAGGAAGAATAAGCAAACTCATTGTCAATCCTCCTGCCAGTACACTTCTTCCCATCTCCATTAAACGAACGAATACCGTTAGTCCCAACAGCCCAAAGACGATGGAAGGAACCCCGGCTAAGTTCGCAATATTAATTTTTATTAACTCCGTAAATTTATTTTTTTTCGCATATTGTTCAAGATAAATCGCTGTTCCTACTCCGAGAATAATTGACACTGGCGCTGTCACAGCCATCAGCCAAATCGTCCCCATGATAGCTGCATAAATACCGGCGTTTTCCGGGTTTCTCGAGGCAAAATTAGTAAAGAAATGAAGGTCAATATATTGAAAGCCTTGATTGAAAACTCTTATAAACAGCACAAGTAGAACAAACAGTGCAAACCATGTGGCTGCTAAAAAGAGAGTGCGGAAACCAAAATTTATTGCCAATCTGTTCGAAATATTTTTATTCATTTTTTGTTTATCGAGTAAGCTCATATTAGTACTCCTCCCTAAACTTCTTGGTGATGTATTGTGACAGAAGGTTCATTAGGAGAGTGAATACAAATAGAGTCATCCCAACAGCATAAATACTATAGTAAATGGTAGACCCAAAAGAGGCATCCCCCAGACTGACCTGCACAATATAAGCAGTCATCGTTTGGATAGAATCCGTTGGATCTGCGGTAATTCGTGGAGTAGAACCACCTGCAACAGTCACAATCATTGTTTCCCCAATGGCACGAGAAATGGCAAGTACAAAGGAAGCTACGATTCCAGAGAGCGCAGCTGGAACGACAATCTTTCTCGCGACTTCAAATCGTGTGGCGCCCATGGCAAGAGCCCCTTCTCTCATCGAGTTTGGAACTGCATTCATAGCATCCTCTGATAATGAGGCAATCATAGGCACAATCATTATTCCGACGACAATACCAGGACTTAGCGCATTAAATAGGGAAAGATCTATAAAATTTTGCAGAAGTGGTGTCACAAACGTTAAGGCAAAGTATCCATAGACAATCGTAGGGATCCCGGCTAACACTTCTAATATTGGTTTGATAATTCTTCGTTCTCGATCGCCGGCATATTCACTTAAATATATGGCAGACGCTAAGCCGATTGGAACTGCCACTATAACAGCTATTAAGGTAATAAGAAGAGTTCCAGATATTAGTGGCAAAATGCCATATGAGGCACTTGATTCCACAAATGGATACCACTCAGTGCCGCTAATAAATTCTATAAAGGAAACTCTGTTAAAAAACGTGAGCGTTTCAAAGAGTAATGTAAGCACAATTCCAACAGTTGTGACTATGGAAATAACAGCACAAATAAGAAATATAATTGGTACTGTTTTTTCTGTTAATTGATTCCATGAACCTCTCTTTTTTTTCTGTTCGCGGATTAATGCGGACACAGTTTCATTGTTTTTTTCGTTTGCCATCCCACTTTTTTCCTCCTATAAAAAGAGATGGTGAGCAGGTTCCCCCTTCTCACCACATCCCTTATCAAACACCTTTTCCTAAAAGAACTTTATTCAGCAGCAGATTCTAATTCCTCCAGGTTAGCTTCATAATCTTCTTCCGGCAGGGCGATATAGCCAACCTCTTCTGACAAGTCGCCTGCATTTTCTAATGCAAATTCCATATAACCGTATACTGCATCATTTTCTTTTAAGGAATCATTGTTTACGTATAAAAACATCGGACGAGATAATGGCTCATATTCACCACTTTGTACTGTTTCAAGACTAGGCTCCACTTGGTCCCCTTCGCTGTTTTCGATTGGAACAGCACGCAGAGTGTCCTGATTTTCTACATAGTAAGCATAACCAAAATATCCAATGGCATTGTTTGATCCCTGTACACCTTGTACTAATACATTATCATCTTCCGAAAGGGACGCATCTCTATTAATTGCTTGGTCTTCTAGAATAACTTCATTAAAATAATCATACGTACCAGAGTCGGTCCCTGGGCTGTAAAGCTCAATCGGCTCGTCCGGCCACTCGTCACGGACATCCGACCAAGTTTCCACTCCGCCATCCTCTAAATAAATAGCTTCAAGTTCCTCTACCGTTAGATAGTCTACGAAGTCATTTTCTTGATTAACTACGACAGATAGACCATCCAAAGCAAGTTCAAATTCTGTATACTCGATCTCATTTTCTTCTAACAATTCTTTTTCTTCATCAGATATTGGACGAGATGCATTTTGTATGTCCGTTTCTCCATTAATAAACTTCTCAAATCCTCCGCCAGTACCAGATACACCAACCGGCGCATTGACGCCTCCTTCAGCAATCGAGTACTCTTCGGACACTGCTTCCATTATTGGGAAAACAGTAGAAGATCCATCTATAGCTACATCTCCAGAAGCCCCGCCTTCTTCAGAAGAACCTTCTTCTCCGGAAGTTTCTTGTGCTTCTTCTTGACCAGTTTCTTCAGGAGATTCAGTGCCATCTCCATTTCCACATGCCGCCATAATTCCAAAAAGAGCTGCAAAACTTGTGATACTAAGAAACTTCTTCATTGTTTTCCCCCTCAGGTATTATATATTTCCAACAGTTACAACTATAAGGGGGGAGTGTTAAATGAGAATTAACTTAATGTAAAGAATGTGTAAAGTAAACAGGATGAAAGACCCTTTTTTTGTAAAAACATTTCCATGTTGTCGAAATAACTAGAATGAATTTCGTACACTTAAATTTACGTGTAAAAAATGATAAAAGATTGATTCTTTACTAACTTTTTATTAATTGGAGTGATCCAATACTATTTTTTTGTGCAAATTTAAGTTTACAGCAGTGAAATAGTCATTTAATTCTAAGGAGAGGATGTTAAAAGAGAGGAGATTATTTCTATGAAAAAAGCATTTGTAGCAAACTTCCTGTTCAGGGGTCAGCTCAACCATAAACTCTCGCCCTTCATGCTCGGCGGAAGCTGTTCCTGCAAAGGCTACCGACCTGGCAGGAGATATGAGCTGGGAGGGTTTTTCAATGGCCCTCGTAGCTGGTGAAGTATACGCGAACCTTCACACGGAAGATTATCCGGATGGTGAAATTCGTGGGCAGTTAGATGAACATGCAGAAGAAGAAGCGATGATGCCGGGAGAAATGCCACAGACTGGTATGGGCGGAACCAGTAATGATGGGTGGTTTACAAGCTTATGGAACAACATCAGCGCTTTCTTTTCATCTAAATAAGAATCCGGCTTGTAAGACGCTCGAGATAAAATTCTTTGATGGAGTATACTGTAAAAAATCATGGGGCTGTATTATAAATGATACTCCCCCCTTTTGCATGGTAAAAAAAGCAGTGGACAAGTCCTTCGCTTTCCGTGGGCAGCGCTTCAGCTAACCGGGCGAAACCCGCGCCCGGCGGATCTTCAGCCGCTGCTCTTCCCACTGGAGTCTTCGGACTTGTCCCCTGCTATCTTCTATTTAGGATGCTACTTTTTCTATAAAAAGGGGTTTTTGCTACAGGCCACTTATTACACTTTCCTATTCGCCTGGGAATCTCTTGGTGGCTAATCACTACCTGCTGGGGACCTGCTCTCACTTACGATTGCAAGAGGAGTATTGATACTTACTTTGTCTCCAGGTGACACATAAATGTGTTTCATATTCCCGCTCACTCCCCATTTGACTTCCTCTTTTGTTTTCCATGGTGTCTGAATGATAAATATAGGTTCCCACTCATGAACATAGGAATCTTTTTCAACGAGGATTTTTTCAATCATCCCTTCATGAGCGCTATTAATAAAATAATAACCCACGAGCTATTCCTCCTTATTCTACTCAGTCAGTGGCTTCGGATCACGAATTCAGTCTCCAAATTATATTTGAATTCTCAATTTTCAAAAATATATAAGTTATAAGAGAATCGTTTACGAATGAATATGTAAACGACTCTCTCTTATAACTAACTAGTTAAAGCTGTTGGCTGATTGTTTTGGGATGCATATATTGTAAAAGATAGTCTGGACCGCCGGCTTTGGAGTCTGTGCCAGACATTTTGAAGCCGCCAAAAGGATGGTATCCCACAATGGCACCGGTGCAATTTCTATTAAAATATAAATTTCCTACATGGAAATGAGTTTTGGCGTATTCTAAATGTTCAACGTTGGTAGAAATAACAGCACCAGTTAATCCATATTCCGTATTATTAGCAATATCTATGGCTTCTTCATAACTAGATGCTTTCGTAAAAGCAACTACTGGTCCAAAAATTTCTTCCTGCATAATTCTTGCGTCTGGGGAAACATCGGCGAAAATGGTTGGATCAATAAAATATCCTTTAGAATCGTCACTTCCTCCTCCAGCGGCCAATCGTCCTTCTTGTTTACCAATAGCAATATATCCAGTGATTTTATCAAAAGCCTTTCGATTAATCACAGGTCCCATATAATAATCATAGGAGGTTGTATCCCCAACATTTATTTCATTTACTCGATCTACAACACGCTCAAGCAGCTTATCATAAATATTTTGATGGACAACCACACGGGATCCAGCAGAGCATTTTTGGCCGGAGAATCCAAATGCTGAAGCGACAACAGCTTCAACGGCTGTCTCCAGATCCGCATCTTCATCAACAACTACGGTATCTTTTCCTCCCATTTCAATAATCACCCTTTTTAGGTGCTGCTGCCCTTCTTGAATTTCCGCCGCTCTTTTATATATTCTCGTACCAGTTGCGCGTGAACCGGTAAAGGAAATAAGTGATGTTTTCGGATGATCTATTAAATAATCACCAATTTCTGTGGGTTCTCCCGGCACAAAATTCACGACCCCTTCCGGCATTCCGGATTGTTCGAGCAATTCTACAAATTTAGCCGCAATAATAACCGCTGGTTCGGCCGGCTTAAGAAGAACCGTATTTCCTGTAACCATAGGGGCTACTGTAGTTCCCACCATAATCGCGCATGCGAAATTCCATGGTGGAATAGTGACGGCCACTCCCATTGGCTGATAAACGTATTGATTGTACTCCCCTTCGCGGCTAAGAATGCCTTTCCCATTTTTTAATTCAATCATTTGTCGTGCATAATATTCCATAAAATCAATGGCTTCGGCAATATCAGCATCTGCTTCTTTCCAGGGTTTCCCAACCTCTTTAACTAACAGCGCAGAATATTCATGTTTATCACGACGCATCCCGGCGGCAGCCCGGAACAAAACTTCTGCCCTGGCTTCTGGACTGGTTACGCGCCATTTTTGATACGCTTTTTCCGCTGCATCGAAAGCTTGATCAATAATGGTTGTATTTGATTTTGATACAGCCCCAATAATCTCCTCTTTGTTTGCAGGATTCACAGAATTCATTTTTTCATCTGTGAAAATTCGTTCGCCTCCCACTATCAATGGGTAGTTTTTTCCTAAAGTATTTTCTACTTTGTTTAATGCTTCTTGAAAGACTTGACGATTTTCTTCTTTCGTGAAATCGGTAAATGGTTCGTGACGATAAGCTGTATACATGATTATTCCTCCCAAAGTTTTTAACTAATTGATTTATGAAATGGTGCTGGTCTGTTAATTGATACTGCACAAAGGTAAAACGTTATTTTGAAAAAAGGCCTTTCACGGCAAATGCCACGTTTTGCGGTCTTTCTGCTAAACGACGCATAAAATAACCATACCAGTCATCTCCAAAAGGAACATACGTGCGGAAGCGATAACCCTCTTTGACGAGTTCTAGCTGCATTTCATTACGAAACCCATATAACATTTGAAATTCAAATAGATCTTTAGGTAAATTGTGTACTCTCACAAATTTTTTCACATGTTCAATGATCGAATGGTCATGTGTTGCAATTGCGGTATAGCTCCCATTCAGAAGATGCTTTTCAATAAGGGTCAGAAAATTTGCATCTATCTTTTCTTTGTCCTGCATGGCGACGTCGGAAGACTCTTTATACGCTCCTTTCACCAGTCGTAATGGTATCCCTTTTAATTGATCAAGATCTGATTCAGCCCGGTATAGATACGCCTGAAGCACGGTACCGACATTGTCAAATTTTTTACGAAGTTCAGCTAATATATCAAGCGTTAATTGATAATGACCATAATCCTCCATGTCAATGCGGACGAAATTTCCATGTTTTTTGGCTGTTAAAAGAATGTTATACATATTATTTAGGCAGAGGTCCTGGTCAATATCCAACCCTAACTGAGTTAGCTTTAATGACAAATTGCAATCAACGCCATATTCAGCGATTAAGTTCAGTGTTCTCTGACAATAATCTGCCGCTTCCTTGGCTTCTTTTTTATCGGTGACAAATTCACCAAGATGGTCCACCGTGCACATAAGATTTTTTTCATTTAAGGACTTCACGGTTTTCATAGCACTTTCTGCTGTAACACCCGCCACAACTTTTGAGGCGCCAAGCTGCAGCCCCCACTTTTTTGCACCGTGGTTTAATGTTCTGTTTTTAGATAGAAATAGAAAAAAATCTCTACTTATTTGCTTCACCTGTAACTCCTCCTCATGTCATTTAAAAAGAGGGGCTGATTCATGATTCTTTGGCCAGCCATTGCTTCCTTTCTCGAGTAAATTGAGCCGAAACAGATTTAGACTACCTGAACCAAAGCAAGTAAGTATGGTTCTCCAGCTTGGTGAAAGTTGTCAGCGGTTCCTGTTGAAAATCCCAAACCATTGTTCATCTCTCCTTTACCTAGTGAAAAATAGTCATTCACCCAATTAATTATGCAATTACCGTGCCAACTTTTAAATTTTTAATTATAGCGCAAGTTCTCTTTGAATTAAGTAGGATCTTCACCAGATTTGGGAATAGAAGTTAATAATATAGCAAATTATTTTGCTGTATATTGACAAAAAATTATGAAATCGCAAAATAATTGGCGGTTCTTAATAAAAAAAAGAGACTGCTCCTGGAAGTGGAAGGCAGCCCCTATTCATGATTTAGATGGATGAGAGGTTTAAGGTCTCTGTATATGAAATTTTTCCATTCGATATTGTAAACTTTGGCGGCTCATGCCTAATGCTTTTGCTCCGCGATTGACATTATAGTGGTATTTCTCTAGAGTGCTGATAATAATTTCTTTTTCCAGCTTGTTAAGATGTTCATTCAACGATTCACCATGTTCGAGAGAATGCTCCCCCGGTTGTTCATGAACAGGTTCTCCTTGTTGTTCTATTTGATCTTTCTTAAAGTCGTTCTTGTTTCCTGTTTTTATTTTAAAATGAGGAGGCAGATGAGAGACAGTCAGTTCATTTTCGCCTACCATAAAATTCATTGCTCCTTCAATAACATGTTCCAATTCCCTTACATTTCCCGGCCAATGGTACTCATGAAATAGAGCTAGTGTTTTTTGGGAGATTCCTTCTACATTCATCTGAAATAACTGATTATATTTCCTGATAAAGGATGAGACAAGAAGTGAAATGTCACTCTTACGATCACGAAGGGGAGGAACAAACACAGTAACCACACTGAGCCGATAGTATAAGTCTTTGCGAAGTCGATCATTTGAAATGGCATCGATGGGATCTTCATTGATCGTCGCCAAAATTCTCACATCGATGGAACGCTCTTTATGGTCACCTAAGCGGGTGACTTTTTTTTCTTGAATCGCACGAAGCATCTTTGCTTGAAGAGACATCGGCAGGGAATTGACCTCATCAAGCATGAGCGTTCCTCCTTCCGCTTTTTCGAATAATCCTGGTCGTTCAATGGCCCCTGTAAATGCACCTTTCACCGTTCCAAATAGGATTCCCTCTATTAATGTTTCAGGCAGCGCAGCGCAGTTCTGCGAAATATAAGGACCGTTTCCACGCGCACTTCCAGTGTGAATGCTTTGGGCAAATAACTCTTTTCCCGTGCCGGTTTCTCCGACAATCAACACAGATGAAGACGTACGTGTAGCGCGTTTAGCATTTTCAATAATGTCTTTTAATTCTTTAGAAGAACCAATGATGCTTTCAAACGTAAATCGGGTATTTCCCTGACGATTCAGATTATCGTGAATCAACCGCTCGAGCTGTGTTACATCTTTTGCGATTTCTGCTGCTGCAATAATTTTATTGTTATATCGAATAGGGAAAATATGATTGACCGTAGTAACCTTTTCTCCCTTATAGGTAAAGTACGTCTGCTTTTTATTATTTATAGTTTTCCCCTGCTGAATTGCCTGCAGTAATCGACTATCCCGTGCATCTTGAAACTGGAACATGTCCATGATTTTTTTATCTGAGAAATCTTCCGCTTTCATTGACTCAATGGATTTCATCTTTTCATTATAGATAATCTGCTGCTCGTTTAAGTCAATAACCCTAATGCCATGCTCTACATAATTAAGTAGTAATTGATGAATAAAGAAGATCTGGTGATCGGTAAGTTGTTGTGTATTTTCCATATTATCCTCCCTACTGACCAATAGTCTATGCAACTTAAAATATCATAAAAGTATAAAAAATAGTATAAGAAATGCGAAAACGCAAAATTTTGACATAATACTGAAAAATATTTTGCGTTTTTAAAAAAGGGATTATCCAGAAAAGTTAAAAATTCTTTGAACATTCTCGAATTTTGTCGTTGGCATTATTCTTGCATCATTTACTAGCTAGGTTGAAACATAAACAGGAGGTAATATTATGGATTACGCACTATCACCTGCAACTTGGCTGTTACTAGCACTACCAATGCCAACACTTATTATCCTATCATTCATCTCTTTTGTACGATCAGGAAGGAAGGTGTCATAATATATGTCTGTTCCTTCACTCTCGACGTTTATCATTTACCTTATCGGCATGTTGTTTATTGGATTTATATGTTACCGGCTCACAACCAATTTATCGGATTATGTTCTTGGTGGCAGAAAACTAGGAGGAGGCGTCGCGGCATTGAGTGCTGGGGCATCTGATATGAGCAGCTGGCTCCTGCTCGGTTTGCCCGGCGCCATTTTCATGTATGGAATGAGTGAAATGTGGATTGCTGTTGGACTTGCCATAGGTGCTTATTTGAACTGGCAATTCGTAGCCCACCCGTTACGAAGGTATACAGAAAAAGCGAATGATTCCATTACCATCCCTGATTTTCTTGAGAATCGCTTCCGAGATCATTCGAAAATCCTGCGGGTCGTTTCTGCAGTCTTTATCTTGTTATTCTTTGCCTTTTACACTTCTGCCGGCCTTGTGGGAGGGGCCCGCCTCTTTGAAGCTTCTTTCGGACTTCCCTACCAGGCAGCGCTTTGGGTAGGAGTGATTGTCATCATCTCCTATACCTTTTTAGGAGGGTTCCTTGCGGTCAGCTGGACAGATTTTTTTCAAGGAATATTGATGTTTGCTGCATTAATTATCGTACCTATTGTTGCGATTAGTGAGCTGGGAGGATGGCACGAAACTGTTCAGCTTGTAGGGAATGTCGACTCGTCCTACCTAAATGTTTTGACTGATGCGAACTCCATTGCCATCCTTTCCATGCTTGCATGGGGGCTGGGTTACTTTGGACAGCCTCACATTATTACAAGGTTTATGGCCATTCGACATGAAAACGAAATTCCTAAGGCTCGATTTATTGGGATGTCCTGGATGGTTTTTTCTCTTTTTGGTGCCATTTTCACAGGGCTTGCGGGCATTGCTTACTTTACAGGCGAGGGTCCTGGAAATGCTCTGGCTGATGGCACGGAAGAGACCGTTTTTATTTTGTTTACTCAAGTACTCTTTAACCCCTGGATTGCCGGCTTTCTGCTTGCTGCAATATTAGCTGCGATTATGAGCACCATTGACTCTCAATTGCTCGTTTCATCCAGTGCCTTAGCTGAAGATTTCTATAAAGGCTTTCTGAGACCCTCCGCAAAAGAACGTGAGCTTGTATGGGTTGGGCGTTTCGGGGTCCTTGGTATTGCTCTTATTGCAACATTTCTTGCCTACAACCCGAACAGTACAATTCTGGATTTGGTTGGTTACGCTTGGGCAGGATTTGGAGCAGCTTTCGGTCCGGTCATTTTACTCTCCCTATTTTGGTGGCGAATGACAAGATGGGGAGCTCTTGCGGGAATAGTCATTGGAGGAGGAACTGTGATTTTATGGGCTCGTTTAGAAGGTGGTTTGTTTGAATTATTTGAAATTGTTCCAGGCTTTATTTTTGGCATGGCTGCAATTGTTCTGATCAGCCTCATCGATAAAAAACCAGACAACGATATCCTTAATGAATTCAAAGCCGTTCACCAAAAAAACTAATTACATGTAGAATTCATTTTGATTACTAATAGGGATTTCCCGGGTATAATCACAAAAATAAGCTGTCCCAAATTTGGGGCAGCTTATTCTCTTTTCCTCAGCCTATTCACTCATATCGACTCCTCTCATCGACATACTCCTCCAGCTGTTTCATTAGTTTCTTTGCCCCATCTGGACTAAGATTGATATCTCCAGCAGTTGTAGTGAAATTATTAGAGCTCACTATCCCTGTGACTGCACACGCCTTATCTGGAGTATATTTTTTAAGAATGATTTGATCCCCATCAACATAAATTTCCGTCGGCGTTTTGTATTGAAGATCCAATATATTTCTTAATTCTTTTGGTAATACCACACGACCTAATTCGTCGACTTTACGAACCATTCCGGTTGATTTCATATTGTATCTCTCCTCTTCAAATGATATGGAATATCGTTACGCTGCCTGTCTTCAGCATACCTGCTAACATGGTCATTTAGTTTGTTCGTACCATTCCACACTAGATCTTCAGACTGGACATCAATATCGTAACGCTCATCCCTGTATGTTTAAAAGTGTCTCCCGACATAGACCCAAAATCATTAAATAGGGTCCAGCCGATATCTATTTCTCTTTGCATATTTCCACATTTTAAACGCATCCTACCTATAGATATAGACTGGTCAGGAGGGAAATCTGATGGGCGGCTTTCTAAAAAGAATAAGAAGAAAATCAATGAATAAAGGCAGCCAACATCATGGTACAGATAAGGACATCCCTTCTTTTATTTCGAAAGAGCCCCGGATCAATGTAGAAATAATCAAAAATACAATGCAGAACAGTTCCGATGTTTTATCGCGATCCTTTCATTTATTTGGTACCGACAAACAAGCTGCTATCGTATATATAGAAGTATTAGTTAACATGGAGGATATTCAAGAACAAATTCTTTCTCCTCTTCTGGTAAAAAATCCTCAAATATCTTGTGCAGCCACTTCCATTTTCAAAGACGATATACTTTCCGTTGGAAAAATAGAAATAGAAACAGATATGGCGAAGGTTGTTCATCACATCCTAAATGGAAAAACAGCCCTGTTTATTGATGGGGGGACAGAGGCTGCAGTGATAGACACTACCAAAGTAACTTCCAGAACGATTGAGGAGCCGGTCCAGGAAGCGTTGATTCGCGGACCACGGGATGGGTTTACAGAGAATTTAAATAGTAACTTAGCTTTGATTCGGGCAAGAATGAAGTCTTTTACTTTAACAATAAATACGAGGATCAAAGGAGAGCGTACGCGAAAAAGTGTAGCGGTCATTTACGATCACTCCCTTGCACGCCAGGAAATCGTAGAAGAAGTAATGAATCGATTATCGACCATTGAAATGGATGACTTTCCTGATACAGGTTTTATCGAACAATGTATTGAAGATGAGAGCCTTTCTCTCTTTCCGCAGGTTCAATCGACAGAGAGACCAGATAAAGTTGTTGCAGCTGTGTTAGAGGGAAGAGTGGTAATCGCTGCAGAAGGAACACCTTTTGTATTAATTGTGCCGGTAACCTTCAGTCAATTCATTCATTCGCCTGAGGATTATTATGAACGTTGGTACATTGGGACCTTTTTAAGGATTCTCCGATATTTTGGTGTAATGTTAGCTGTATTTCTTCCGGCATTATATGTTGCTTTAACGTCTTATCACCAAGGGCTGCTGCCTACTGAACTGGCTCTATCGATTGCCGCCGCGAGAGAAGGCATTCCCTTTCCCTCATTTTTAGAAGCGCTATTAATGGAAATCACGCTTGAGCTGTTAAGAGAGGCGGGGGTCCGTTTACCAACTCCGTTAGGCCAGACGGTTGGCCTTATTGGAGGTATTATTATTGGAGAAGCAGCGGTATCTGCCGGAATAGTCAATCCACTAATGGTTATTGTGGTTGCTATGACTGCGGTCTCCAATTTTATTATACCTTCTTACTCCATGGCTATTACCCTAAGAATTCTCCGGTTTATCGTTCTTATGTTCGCATTAGTATTAGGCATGTATGGTATTATTTTATTTTTTATCTTACTCATGGCTCACTTAGTAAGTCTAAAAAGTTTTGGTATTCCTTATTTTACTCCCTTCAGCCCGTTAAAAGCTCAAGATTGGAAGGACACTATTTTCAGATTTCCAATTCCTGTGTTAAACAAACGACCGCAAACTTTCCACCCAAAGGATAAAGTAAGGCTGCGAAAGGAGACAAAGCAGGGATGAGAACAAAAGATGAAAAAATATCTACTGGAACGTTAGGAATTGTTATCGCTTCTTTTTTAATGGGAGTGGGAATACTAACCGTTCCCAGGACGGTAACTACAGCCACAGGCGGTTTTGGCGGCTGGTTGTCTCTTTTGGCTACAGGTCTATTGTTTATCGTAATTGGCGGATTTGCTGCCGGTTATTTATTAAAAATGTTCCCAGGGGAAAACCTTATTTTGTTTGGTTCAAGAATCTTAACGAAGCCTCTTAACGCTGTAGTTTGTTTCCTGTTTTTGTTGTATTTTACTGCTGCCGCCTCTTTGCACTGCCGAATATTATCCGATGTTATGAAATTATATGTACTTGATACGACCCCTCCCACTGTCATTATCGGATCCTTGTTATTGGTATCTACCTATGTAGTCTCTCACGGAATAAATACTATTGTACGTTTAAACATTTTGTTTTTCCCTCTGGTTTTTGGCATTTTAGCGCTTATTCTATTCTTAAATGTGAGAGGGGACTTTACATTAGAGGAAGTGCGTCCTTTTTTTGTCCCAGATATTGCGGTTTATACTAAGGGCATTACAAGCTCATTATATGTATTCGTAGGCATTGGGTTGTTGTATTTTTTGGCTCCTTTTATAAAACGGCCGGAAAAAATTCCACTTTCTGTAGCGATCGGCATAGGAGTTGTCACTTTCTCTAATATAATTACGCTTTTTATCGCTGTCGGCATTTTTAACTTTGCAGCAGTCCAAAACATTGTTTACCCTACCATTGAGCTTGCAAAGGATATCGCCATTCCCGGTGCATTTATTGAACGAATAGAAGCTTTTTATATGACCGTTTGGGTTTTGGCCATATTTAGTGCAGTCAGCAGCACTCATTATGTCGTTTCCCTTGGAATGAGTCAATTGTTTAATGGAAAACAAAAGCTTTGGGCGATATGGCCGCTGCCATTATTTTTTTTAATTGCGATGGCCCCAGAAAATATTGACGAATACTTTCGTTGGAAAACCGTCCTCTCCTATGTAGGAACTACTTTTCTGATTGGTGTGCCTGTTCTTTATATCCTCATCGCTAAAATAAGAAAGGTGATTTGACGTGAAAGTGATCAGAGCTAGTATATGCTGTCTTCTCTGCATTTTTTTAACAGGCTGTTGGGATTTACAGGATATTGAAGAAAGAGGGCATGTAATGGGAATAGCGCTGGACCTTACCGACGAAGAGATCCCACAAGATGGAAATGAATCATTAAATAACGGGGAAAACAAAAACATCCACTTAACGGCACAGGTAGCAATACCGGAACAAGGTGGAGACGGACAAACGACTTCAACCAAAAAGTATGTCAATATTTCTGCCGTCTCTCATTCCGTATTTGATGCGCTGCGCCTTTTATCTAATAAAAGCTCCCGCGTATTGACTTTCGATCACTTAAAACTACTATCAATCAGTGATGAGATTGCTGAAAGCACCCATTTTAACGGAGGACTCATCGACTATTTTTTGAGAGACCATCAAATGAGAAGACAAATACTCTTTTTTGTAACGGAAGGGGAGGCAAAAACATTGCTTGAACATCAAGGCTATTATGATGACATCCCTGCGTTAAATATCCTGGCAATTACAGAGAATTTTACAAGAACGAACCGCATGCCTCCACCGTTTGCGGTGGGAGAGTTGAACAATGAGATAGCAAAAGATACAAGCTTTATTATCCGAAAAGTCAAAATGAATAAGGATGGGGAAGGTGTTACCGTCGCAGGAGGACTTTTATTCGATGGAAAAATGAACAAACTGGCAGGCGAGCTGGTTGGCGACGATATAGTTGCTTATAATTTACTTGCTGGAGAGCACCAGAATGGGATTATTACGACTGAAGACAAAGATGGAAATATAATTTCTTTTGAAGTATTTGAGTCATCCGTAGATATAAAGCCCACAGTCAATGGGGAGGATATATCGTTTAATATCACTATTTCCGTTACCGGTAATTTGGGGGAAGCTCAACAGCTTCGCTACGATCCGTTAACAAACGAGCACTACCTAAAGGAAATAGAACAACAGGTTAATAAAAAAATAAAACACATTACAAACGACTTAATGACGAAGCTGCAGGAAGAGTACCGGCTTGATCCACTTGATCTTTTGGACAAAATACGGATAGCCGATTATTCTGCGTATAAGAAGATTAAAGATAATTGGGATCGGGGAGAGAAAGTTTTCACTAATGCAGATTTTCGTTTTCATATCGATACAAAAATTGAACGGATGGGAGTAACCGGAAATGCCCAAAAGTAAAAGAGGTCATCAAGAATGAACGCAGAGCAAATTTCAGCATATATAGAACTTTCGAATGTTTGGATTGCGATTTCCTTTTGGGTCATTTGCTTTGGATGGTATTTTCTATATAAATGGATAGATCACTGGATTGCGCCGCCATGGAAACAAAATATGCAAAAAGAAGAAGCACGGGAAGACGCCTCTGATCCTTCAAGTCGATCTTCCGAAGCTGAGCAGGTAGATTAAGTTCATTAGATTTTATTTCGCCATTTGACTTGGCGACAGGCCTATTTTTTTTAATGAGAGTCATTTATAAATTAATACAGCTAAAAATATATATCTGCCATCCGATCGAGGCTCCATGACCATTCTAAAAAGAACAATTAAAAAATCGTTGAATTTTCATGTACTGCAGCATCGCTCTGGCGTTGCGCCCTTCCCTTGTATATGGATTCTGAAGATGAGCCAGCCGCCGGATAAATTCCTCATCACATGCGCAATAATTCTTCGTTCGCCGGTAACAGAGGTCGTGCGCTTTGCAGGCCGCATCGACTGCGTTTACGGGCGCGCCCGGTCCGCTGCAGCCCGGTCCGCACCAGTTATAGCCCGGAAACACACAAAAACGCGGCCCTCTGCCTCTTCTGCCACATGCATCTCGTCCCATTTCCCACTCCCCTCCCATCCTATTGACTTCTATACAATATGAAACGGGAGTTAGATAAGTATGGTCGGGAAACCACATTTTCATAAAAAAACTCATCGCGTACATATATACCTTGCATAACAAGATATTACCAGTTATGATATTTATATACCTTGTATAACAAGACAAAGGAATGGGGAGACTCTCATGTCGCAGACGCAGATGATGAAGGGTATATTGGACGGCTGCCTTTTGGCGATTATACGTGGAAACGAAGTGTATGGCTATGAAATTTCCAAGCGCCTCAGTGATTACGGATTTGACTCGGTAAGCGAAGGAACGATCTATCCGCTGTTAATGAGAATGCAGCGCGAAGGGCTGGTCAGCTCAGTCCGTAAGCAATCCACGGCCGGCCCAAAACGAAAATATTACTCCCTCACACTCGAAGGCCACCAGGCATTACAAGACTTTCTGAAGCGATGGAGCCTGCTGGAGCGAAGCGTAAATGAAGTAATCAAACAAGAAACGAAAGGACGGAACAAAGAGAATGGGACAATATAATATTTCTCAAAAAAGTGAAAAATTTATTGATGACTTGCGAGTTTACCTCTTTTCCAGCGGGAAAAATGAAGCTGAAATTAAAGAAATATCAGAAGAACTCGAGGTTCACCTGTATGAAGCCGAACAAAAAGGCAAATCGGTAGAAGAAGTGGTCGGCAGCTCGCCGAAGGAATATATGGAGATGATATCCTCAGAAATGAAGATTGATTACCCAGGCTGGGCTAAGCACGTACCCCTCATCATTCTCGGGGCGATTTCGTTTAAGATCATAGGAGATCTGCTTCAAGGCACCCTTCAATACAGTCTCTTACATATCATCGCCACTATTCTCTTTCCGTGTTTGTTCTTAGGAGGGGTGTTTGGCTCCTTTCGGTATGTCTCGAAACACCAGTTATCCAATAAAGCACAATTTGCAATCCTTCTCATTCCGATTTTTTTCATCACCTTTTCCTTCGGCGGACTGCTTTTACTGGACACTGTCTACAGCAGCCCGATGATTGGATTCGGGGTATGGGGAAGCGCCGCGATTGGTGTTGGAACGCTTATATTTATTATTTTATTTTCACTCTGGGCGAAGACAATGATCCTCCCACTAATGATGATCGCCTTTTATCTCCCTACCTTCGCCCTCTCCTATACGAATCTGGGCCTAGAATTTCGGCTGATCATCGGGATGGCAGTCACCTATCTGGTCATTGGCCTGTATGTGTTTTACACGTTTAAGAAAATAAAGAAAGAACGACAAAAACAAATTTCCTTTTGAATGGTTGAAGAATGGGGGGTTACCCATTCTTCTTTGTTCTTTTATATTGCGCAGCTGCGCTCATCAACAGTTGGATATTCGGCAGAAAATACCGCTATTACTAAGTCCCCACTGAAAATACGTTCGCTCCCTTCCTATCACTATTCACTTATATTTTTCTTTACTCGCATCGCTTCAGTTTGAATCTCTTCTTTTGCCTCGTTCGTGATATGTTTCTGCATGCCAGGGCTGTCCAATCGTTTAATTAGCTTATCCATATGATGCAGCGATTGTTTTATTTGTCCTTGTTCTAGATGTTTTTCCACTTGCTTTACACGCTGCAGCAATTGACCAGATAAGGGGGAGGCCACATCACCTGCAGAAATATAGTCTTTCATCTGTTGGTACAGCGATTCTATCGTACCGTGTTTTTCATCATGTGCTTGGACGATAATGTTCGTAAATTGCGCTTCTGTATTTTCGTTAATTAATCCCACATTCATTTCATCCGCTACCTCGACTGTTCGTTCATATAATAATTCATCGTTCACGTAATAAGAAAAGGTATCGCCCGTCTTCTCTACCTTTAAAGTCTGTGACTCTGTCAAATCTACCTCTTCGGGCAGTTCCGCGCCTTCCCAGCCCAGATCTTCTTCCTTTCTGGCAAACGTTTCGATATGATGAATATCTTTGTTAAAAAACCCTGATACCATCGTTCCGTTTTCATCTACCATGGTTAAACCGTATTTAGGAAACCCTTCACTCCCCTGATTTTTCCATTCTATATCGGCTGAAACGGTAAAATCTCCATGAATACTTCCTTCTTTAAATAACTGCTGCCAGTCTGGACTGTAGTCAATCTGGCTGGTTACTGTTGATTCCCCTTCTATATTCCAATCTCCTGAATGAGTATTTGTTAATGACGCCGGACCCCAGCCGTAAATATAACCATCATCCTTATCCTCAAGCACTCTTATCGTGATATTTTTGTAAACATCTCCTTTTGCGTCACGAACAATAACATTTGTGATTCCTTCGCTGACACCTTGAACAGAGGCAGTTTGATTCTTTTGCTTCTTTATTTTTACCACTTCTTCGTTTGCTGATTCCCAGTCGAAGTCTATGTTCTCTACATTAAACCAGTCTGGCTTAGCGTTTGCGGTCAAATCAAACGTCTCACCTACTTCGAGATCCACCTCTTCTTCGTTTACAACAATTCGCTCCAGTTCTCCTTCCGAAGGAGCATCACGCCATGTTGAATGCAAATGATAGAAATCAAACGAAGTTACCTCAATTTCTCCACCTTCAGAAAAGAATTCTATCCCATTGTTCGTTGGATCTGTATAAATCAAGTTCGTAAACGTAAACTCCCCATCATCGATAAAAATTTCGACCGAGGATTCGTCGACAAGTCCTCGAATCTTTATCTTTTCTTTATCTTCTGGATACTCTTTTTCAAATCTTTTACCAAATGAATACGGCTCCCCGTTTCGATCTATTAATGTATCAAGCCCTGCATTGGTTCGGTCGAGAAACACTGAGTTCTGTTCTGTATTTAGACCTACAACCGTTTCTTCCTCATCTGACTGTCGCAGTCGAATGCCGAATTCATTCGCTTCCTCCCACTCGATTTCCGTTTCAAATTCATAGGACATTCCGGCCACATCCTCAAGCAAATAGTCACCTTCAACTGTAAACGAATCCACGGAGTGCTCAGTGGCACGAATCGATTCGATTTCTTTGACAGGCTCCTGATGAAGGCGGACATCTTCACTTTCCGTAGTTCGTAAAGAAAGCTCACGAGGAATGGACATTGATCCCATCCACGGTTTTGTCGGAGATTGGTATGGATAGCGCCAGTTTGCCATCCAGCCCATCCAAACACGGCGTCCGTCTTCGGATTCTGCCAATTCATTAAACGATTGAGCTGCATAAAAATCCTGACCGTAATCTGTAATAAGCACTTCATCTGCAGGGTTCAAATTCGTAAATTCAGACCCATCAAAATCTCCAACAAAATATTGAGCGGTGGAGCCATCGGTTTCTTCATTATCTCCGACGCTGACGTGCAGTACCCATTTTTGATTATCTTCATCACCATCTACTGGCAGCTGGAATAAGTCTGGACACTCCCAGACTGCAGCGTGTGATCCTTGCCCGTCACCAAATCGACTTTGATATTCCCAATCCAGTAGATTAGATGAATTATAAAAGGTAACACTTTTGTCAGTCGAAACGGCCATCACCCATCTTTCCGACTCTTCATGCCAAAACACCTTTGGATCTCGAAAATCTTTTATACCAGGGTTCTCCAGTACGGGATTGCCGTCATACCTTTCCCACGTACGACCATTATCTTTACTATACGCAATACTCTGTGATTCCCCTTCATGTGTGCTCGTATATATAGCCACCATTCCTGCTTCACCGTCAAATAGGTTTGTCGTGTCGTTCCAATCAATGACTACTGTTCCTGACAATGCCTGCCCCAGCTCGTCGTGTTCGAGGGCGATAGGGAGATGCTCCCAGTGTAGTAAGTCTTTACTTACTGCGTGTGCCCAGGTCCCCATTTTCTGATGAAACAAATGATATTCTCCGTCGAAATAAACGAGTCCATTTGGGTCGGCGAGCCGTCCTTCCGGTGTGGAAAAATGATACTGCGGCCTGTACATCTCCGTATAATACTTCTCTGTCCCCTCTGCTTGATTCATGACGTCATCCTTTTCACTGGCTTCGACTTCGACCGCTGTCACAGCAGCAAAACCTGCAACCATCAGTGCTGCTAAAGCTTTATTATACCATCTCACGAATCCTATTCCTCCTTATTGTTTTACTATTCTGAATTTTTAATGGTTAAAAACTCAAGTGCTGCAAACTATGCACTTGAGAAGGCTTTCATATTTTGAGATTCTAAGGATGATTTGAATAACAGATTACTCGCAGCCCGCCAATTCGACTGCAAATATAAAACGTTGTGACCATAACGTCCGAATGGAGACTGTAAATAATTGCTTGTACCAGAGGTGTCCGCTTTCTTAAACATAAATTCCTTCAACACTTAAGAAAGCGGACTTGTCATTGGGGAAGGCTGAACATTTCTAAACAAGATCTATGCGATGTCGCCCTGTTCATTATGGTGTTGATAGATACCCATCATGGACGATTGCATCATCACTGGAAATAGAGATACTTGCGCATACGCTGTCCGGGTACAAAAGGCATGTCAGAGCCTGTTCTCCATCATTGATAAACAGTTCGAGAGAAAAGGAATCAACGATCATACGAAGTTTCAGTTTATCCGGACAGGACGTGACTACCTCCTGGATATGAGAGAAATTTTCAGAGAAGCTGACATTTCCAGATTGACTTCTGTCTACTTGAAGAACTCCTTCAGCAAATGTCATGACAGTATACTGGATGTCTGTATGACGCAGCGTAATGGTAAATGGATCAGTTCCGCTTACTGTCAGCTCCGCTTCAAAGCAAGGTCTATTAATATCGTAAGTAATTGCCTGATTCTTCTCGATTCTCTGTTTATGAATGTTTGTTACTTTCCTGACATAGTCATCAAATTCTCTTACAGGCTGCTGCCGTAAACGGTACTCCCCGTTTATATTATGCAACGATAGCTCCCTTGGGATCGTCATCTGGCTTCTCCAATGCCCGGTTGGAACATGATTAGCATAGCGCCAGTTACTCATCCATCCAATATAAATTCGTCTTCCGTCCTCTTTAGGAATATCAGAGAAGCTGACACCAGCATAGTTATCTTTGCCATAATCGAGCCATTTGATATGAGTATGATCGGGAACAAATCTCGAGCCGTCAAAGCTCCCCGTAAAATACTGAGTGCGTGAGCCTTTCTCGTAACGAGGATTATCTCCAATGCTCACGAGCAGTACCCATTTTTCTTCCTTCGCATGCTCTACATCCATTTTAAATAAATCAGGACATTCCCAAACACCTTCATGAGAACCGCTCCCTTCCCCAAATTCACTTTTAAATTGCCAGTCCAGTAAATTCGGTGAAGAATAAAACGAGACAGATTGACCCGTAGCTAACACCATCACCCATCTCGCATCCTGTTCATTCCAAAAAACTTTTGGATCTCGAAAATCTATTTTTGTTTCATGGGTCAGAATCGGATTATTTCTGTATTTTATCCACGTTCTACCTTTGTCGGTGCTGTAAGCTATACTTTGGCTCTGTTTAGGCGACTGTCCTTCCCGTCCATCCTTATGATGAGTAAAAACGGCCACAAGACCAGGTTCGTTGTTAAACAAGCCAGACGTATTTTCCCAGTCGACGACGCAGCTGCCGGAGAAAATCGTTCCTAATTCGTCCGGATAAAGAGCGATTTCGAGTTCCTCCCACTCTATCAAATTCTTGCTGACAGCGTGGCCCCAGTGCATGGGGCCCCAAATGCTGTCATACGGATTATGTTGAAAAAACAAGTGATATTCTCCTGCAAAATAAACCATCCCGTTAGGGTCGTTCATCCAGTTTTTACTTGGAGCAAAATGTAAATGTGGCCGATAGTGCTGTACATGTTGTAATTCCAATTGAAAACCCTCCATTAGTTAGTTGAACGATCATAGCCTTCCTGTTTGATTTCCAGCCATTCAGATAGCTTCAGTCGTTCCAGCTCTTTTAAATACTCATCCCATTCTTCCTCTGCTTTCCCTTCCGAAATCCATTCCGCTTTCTTTCTCTCGATATAAGGGATCAAATCTGCTTCAATCGTAGAAAGACGATCAAGCTCTTCCTTCGTGTGAAAAACATTTGGAAAAATATTTTCTGCCTGCATGTGCGGTACCATGACTTCTTCCATTAGATCGAGTCTCCAAGCAGCGTCATCCGGCATCGTTGTCACTTCTCCGTAATAGCTGTCAAGGATGGCAAGCGGTCCACCGACGGAGGTTCTCTCCCGTAATTCAACCGGTGCAGTCCCCTCTAAATCTTCATGCTTCAGCATATCTTCGTCTTCATCGTAAGCGAAAATGTTCTGCTGCTCTTCATCTCCGTACGTCCCCCAGTTGTGCTGGACAGAAGTGTGCGGGTCATAAAATTCATCAATCCACTTCGCAGTTAATTCAAGATTTTGATTAGCACTCGTAATAACCATTCTTGCTCGATCAAATCCCATTCCATTAGTACGCGGCGCATTGATTTGTCCATCCGGGCCCTCAAGCGGCGGCATGAGCTCATATTCATCATTCATGCCTGTAATGTTGCTTTTATCCCATGTGAAGTACATGCCGTAGCGACCCTCTTCCCCTTTGGACACATACACCGGCCAGTCATGTTCAAATGCTTCCTCGTCAATGAGCTCTTCGTTATACAGCTCATTCATAAACGAAATCCCTTCTTTATACCCTTCATCTGCAGAGGTAAGCTTCACTTCATGATCATTGGTTACCACCGTGTGGTCCCAATTATCTCCGTATCCAAACGATCCGAATAAGAAGCCGGGATCCTGGCCGCCGTCGTTAATAATGAATGACATCGGAATTGTCTGGCCGTTTCCTGCCATATCATTATCACGGAAAGCAATCAATGCTTCTTTTAATTCTTCTGTCGTCTCCGGCATGTCGAGTCCGAGTTCGTCAAGCCACTCTACATTAATCCATGGAAAGTTATCGATGGAGTGGATGTTTTGTTTGCCTTCTCCCAGCTCTTCAATCCAAGGGAAGGCATAAATATTGCCGTCTTCCGCTGTCATCATTGCTTCATATTCTGGTTTTTCTTCGAGCACCTTCTTTAAGTTTGGCATGTGGTTTTCAATCAGATCATTCAAAGGGATAATTGCTTCATCCTCCGCCAGCTCTAACAGCTCATAATCACTGTAGCCTGCATTTTTTATGGCATCCGGCATTTCCCCGCTGGACATGGCAAGATTCCTTTTATCTTGGAACGACTCACCAGTAAAGCTTCTCCAATCGATTTCTACACCTGTTTTTTCTTCGAGGCGCTCATACAGTAGTTTATCGTTCGGATCTTCAGGCGCTAACGATGAGCTTTCCGTCATAATTTTTAGTGATACATCCTCCTCAACCGGGAAGGAAATATCCTCGAGCTCATAATCCTCCGACCACGTCTGCGATTGATTGCCGCACCCTCCAATGAAAACACTTCCTAAGACCAAAGCAGACATTACTTTTACATACCTTTTCATGTATATCCCCACTTTCACTTTTTTTCAGAAGCCGAATTACTTCAATGAACCAACCATAACTCCTTTTTCAAAATACTTTTGGAAGAATGGATACATAATTAATAAAGGAAGGCTTGCGACGACAATGGATGAGTATTTAATCATCTCGGCAATGCGCTGCATTTCTGCTCGGGCGAGTTGATCAGCAATCATGCCAGGCTGGACTTCGTTTTGGATCAGAATTTCCCGCAGGACAAGCTGAAGCGGATAAAGAGAGCGGTCCTCTAAGTAAATCATCGCGTTGAAATAAGCATTCCACTGACCAATAAAAGCGAATAACGCGAGAACAAAAATAATCGGCTTGGCCAAAGGAAGCAGAATCTTAAGAAAAATCATAAAGTCTGAGGCTCCATCGATTCTAGCTGCTTCTTTAAGTTCATTTGGAAGCGCTTTAAAATAAGTTCTCGCAAGAATAATGTTCCATACCGTGACAGCACCAGGGAGAATGATTGCCCAAGGTGTATTAATTAACCCAAGTTCACGAACCAATAAGTATGTCGGAACCAGTCCACCGTTAAAGAACATTGTAAAGAGAAAGAAAATCATTATCGTTTTTTTTCCTACCAGGTTATCCACCGATAAGGCGTACCCGGCTAATATGGAAAAGACAATCGAAATGAGCGTAAAACCGCCTGCATATAATATGGAATTAAAGAATCCCCTAATAATAGAACCATCCTGGAAAATCCGAACGTACCCACTTAACGTCCAATGATCCGGATTCAAGGACAGTCCCTGGGTCATTAAAATATTAGGCTGTAAAAAAGATCCGACCAGCACATAGAGCAGCGGCACTAACACAACGATGACTATGAGACTGAGTACTATTTTGTTAACAAATAGAATGATTCGATCCGTTTTTGAATGATTGAACGTATCGATTTTTTGTGCATGAGAACGGCTCATGGCCTTCTTCTCCTTTCTAGAATAGAGATTCTCCTTTAAGTTTTTTCACGATTTGGTTTGCGGTAACGAGCAGCATGAGATTAATGACGGATAGAAACAGTCCAATCGCTGCACCAAACGACCAGTCTGCCGCCTGCAGCCCGCGCTTGTATACGTACGTTTCAATAATTTCAGAGGCAGGTAAGTTTCGATCGGTCTGAAGCAAATACGCTTTTTCGAATCCTACCGCCATAATTCCACCAATCGCTAGAATAAACAGAACAGCCATGACAGGCTTTAGTACCTGAATATCAATGTGCCATATCCGCTGTAAGAGCGAAGCCCCGTCAATAACTGCTGCATCATGCAATTGAGGGTCGCTGTTCGACAAAGCGGCCACATAAATAATGGAAGAGAAGCCGGCAGCCTGCCAGACTCCCGATGCTACAAAGATCGTTCGGAAATATTCCGGCTCGGACATAAAAGAAATCGGCCGGTCGAGAAAGAACGTTAATAAAGCATTTAGTGGTCCAGCTGGAGATAAGAACATAAAGATCATCCCGCCGATAACCACCACAGAGATAAAATGAGGAGCATAGATGATCAATTGTATATTCTTTTTCACCCGTGCTCTTCTCACCTGATTTAACATCAGAGCTAAAATAATCGGTACCGGAAACCCAATCAAAAGCTCATACGCACTTAATTTAACCGTGTTGGAAAATATCTGAAGAAAGTTCGGCGACTGCATAAATCTCGTAAAATGGGTAAATCCCACCCACTCGCTGCCCATAATGCCTTTAATAGGGCTGAAATCTTTAAAAGCGATAATGACGCCGTACATGGGCAGATAATTAAAGATAAATACCGTGAGAATGGCAGGCAGTAAAAATAAATACAAAACCCAATTTTTCTTAATATTGCGAAATTTTCTTTTACTCAATTTCGTCTTCGTTTTGCTCTCCTTCCTCGCTAATGACCCAACCGTGTTGTCCACGCTACCCCCTCCTTGCTTGTGTGATTTTCCTGCTTGTTTCATTCCTCCATTGCATCCACCCTAGTTATTGTAAAGTGTTAGCGCTTTCCTTTCTCTACATCAAAGTATATGTCAACCGGTTTCACATGTCAACCGGATGACATAAATTTTTATAAAAAATCACAACCACAAAAGGAATACCTGCACCTCCTTTTTTTACTGGGTTGTTTCGCTTTCCAGCAGCTTTACAGGAAGAATGGTTTCAGCTTCTATATCATCCGCTTCTTCATGAATCTGCTTCATTAGTACATCAATCACAGATGCTGCCATCTCTTTTATTGGCTGCTGTACCGTAGTAAGCTCCGGACATAAAATACGAGTCGTATCTGTCCCGTCATATCCAACAACCTTTACCTCTTGCGGAATACGAATTCCTCGATTCTTAGCTTCCTCCATCACCCTGGCCGCGATAAAATCGTCACTAGCAAATATGCCGTCCATATCTTCATTTTCATCAAAAATCCGAGGAATAATATCATCTTTTATTTCATACGTAACTGGCATTAATCGATTCTTTTTCATGACATCCTCATAGGCAAACCGTCGTAAATTTGCCGGTGTATCAAGCAGAATTGGACCGTTAATATGAATGACTCTTTTACAGCCTTTTTGAATCAAAAGCTCCGTTGCCTGCCTGCCGCCGTCGTAATTATCACTCGAGACGACAGGAATTTTTTTTGACAAGTTACGGTCCAGACCGACAAGCGGCAGCCCCGCGTGGTCATATTCCTTCACGCCTGTGTTATGCGCACCCGCGATAATACCATCCACCTGATGCCGTTTAAGCATTTCGAGGTAATCTCTTTCTTTATCTGCCCGTCCCTGACTATTACAAAGCAGCACTTTATATCCGAGCGATTCACACATATTTTCCAGATGAAAAATCAGCTGACCATAGAACGGATTGCTTGTCGTGGGGAAGATTAATCCTATCAAAAAAGTCTTGTTAATATATAGGGACCTTGCAATTTCATTTGGATAATAATTCAGTTGTTCCATCGCCTTTTTTACCTTCTGCCGGGTTTTCTTCCCAATATATCCGCGGTTGTTTAATACTCTGGATACGGTCGTAGGAGAAACGCCGGCTGCTTTTGCCACATCTCCCAGCTTCACTTTCATAATAGGGCTCCTTTACTTTTATTTTCATACTAACCGGATGACATAGTTCACTCATGTTTTTTAGGAAAGGAGCGCGACGCTACTTTTGTGACCATATAAGCCGCTGGACTCAAACCAAAAAGCATCATCAAGACGGGTAAATTGATATACAAAAAAATGAAAACAGCCAACCCAGCACCAATAAAAATGGTTTGAAAAGGTCGAGCCACTGCTAATACAACAGAATACTTTATGTACATCCAGAAGGACAGGCGGAAATGAGAAAAAATCGGAAAAATATACAGGAGTACGAGCACATAAATTACTCCAACGACAAAGGTAATGCTTGCAAGAGTAACCTGCAGAAAATTATTTTCAAGCAGTTGCAGGACGCGAAAGTCCAGGTATAATATAATACCTGCAGCCACTAAAACATATCCCATTACATTGGCCATGACAAATTCCGATTTAAATTTCTTTAAAAATAGCTTATAATTCGGTTCATCTTCATCTTCCATTATCATTTCCCGCATCACGGCAAATAACGCAGCCGTTGCCGGGAAAAATCCCAGTACGAACAAGCCGGCTAGTGTTAAGAAAAACCACAATAAGTGAAACACGATAAGTTGGAATCCAATATTTCCCCACCTTATGTACCAGCGTGTGGAATCAAACACGTCTCAGCCTCCCTTTCTGTGAAATAGATGACGTAACCAAGAATACACTAGTTCTCGCACATAGTAAATTAGCGAATTACGCGGAAAGGATAGCATTATGAACAAGAGCTGCATTAAAGACCTGTTCTATTATTATAAATATCACGCCCTTTTTATAGCATTCAGTGTATTTGTGTTTGGCTCGATTTTCTATTCTTTTATTAACCATCAAATCGAACAAACCAACTCTGCCAATGAACCAGCTCCTGACCTGGAGATATTATTTTTTGGAGAATATCACACAGAAGAAACTTCCAGCCTCGAAAAACAAATCGAACAACAGTTTCCGAACGTGGACACTGTCGAAATAAACGTGGAGTATTCCCCGGCAGAAACAGATTCGGAGATGGATATCGCCTCAGCTCAATTGCGCCCCGTGGTGCTGATGAAAAATGAGCCCGATATCTATATTACAGACAAGACACATTTTGACATCATGACTGAAATGGATGTATTTTACACAATAGATTCTGAAGAAGCATTTGTACAAGAATTAAGCAACGATTCTTTGATGTGGAACCCGGACGATGAGGAAGAAATATACGGAATCGATGTATCGGACAGCAGCTTATTTCATGACTCACCGGTAGGTGGCGCAGAAAAAATCGCATCCATACGTGGGGATTCTAATAATGTTGAGGATGCCTTAGCGTGGATAGAACATGCCGCGAAATGAATAAAGGGAACCATGGACGAAGACAATGATCCTCTTGCTAACGATAATCACCTTTTATTTCCCTACCTTCTCCCTCTCCTATACGATTTTGTAACCGCGTTAGAGTTACATCAAGAGCTCTCTTAAGTTATGTCAATTTTCTCTAGTTTGTATATGATACAATCAAATAATATCAATAATAATGAATTTCTGCCCCAAACTTTTAAAAAACACACACGAATAGAATTAATTGAAGACACTTTCCTTTCTCTATGGTTCTTAAGCTTATCTGGGTTAAACCGTTGACCAAATACCAATGAATAATAATAAATATGAAAACAAATAAAAAAGGAGTATAAAATGACCGATCCTCTTACTACAATAAAAGAAAATTTATCTAAATTAACGAACGCTCAAAGAATTATTGCTGACTATATATTGAAGAACTCTTCGGAAGTAGCTTTTCTTACTATTAACCAATTAGCTCAACGCGTTAACACAAGTACCACTACCATTATGCGTTTGACTTCAAACATAGGATATACAGGATACAGTGAATTTCAAAAAGGATTACAACAATTATTACGTGCTCAGACGGCTCCTCAAAATCGTTTAGAGGTGAATTTAGAGAACGTGAATAAAGATGATTTATGGGGAAATACAATTAATCATCATCTTTCCCACATACAAAAATTAATGGAACAATTGACTAAACCACAGTTGGATGAAGTTGTTCATAAAATAATTTCTTCAAGACAGGTTTTTTGTATAAGCGTTCGTAGTGGACTTCCAGTCGGCCAGTATTTGACACATAGTTTAAATCGGACGTTAGGAAACTGTAACCTGGTGATGGCGGATACAAGTGATTGGGTAGACGATATCATTAATATGGATTCTGAGGACTTAATAATAGCAACCAGTTTCCCCCGGTATGCTAAGCGGATCATCGACTTTGTAAAAGCTGCTAAGGAGCAAGGAGTACAGATCGTTGCTATTACTGACAGTTATTCCTCTCCCATTATTGAATATGCTGATACAGTTTTAATTTGTGATTCAATTAGTCTCGCTTTTCACAATTCTCCTATTGGAGCAATGGTGGTTGCGGACTATATTATTAACGCCACAGCCATAGGCCAATCAGAGAAAACGAAAAAACGTTTAGATAAGGTAAATAATGTGTTAACAAATATGAATTATCATTTTAAAGAAATAGAGACAGAATAATTTTTGATAAACTATTTTTGAAGATATTGTTCATAAAGCTTTTCAAAGGACTTATTAAAGTTCTTTGAAAAGCTTTTTTTATGGCAAAGAGTAAGGGTTTACATTTTAGGAATAAGTTGTTATAGTAAAAAATATTACTAAATAAAAATAATAAGTAATAAAAATTACCCTGAGGTGATTATATTGACAGACCCTCAATTTTCTATTGATTCACATTTATTAACTCGCATGAAAAAGATTGGATCTTCTGTATTTGCTGACGTGATGGAAATGAAAAATGTTATGGATTACCGTGTGAAACCCGTGAATTTTTCAGAGACTTTAGTAGGGCGCGTAAGAACAGTTTCATTATCTCAAGGTGATAATTTGTTTTTGCATCATGCAATTTATCAAGTAGAGCGTAACGATATTATTTTAGTAGATGGCCAAGGTTATAAAGAGGCTGCATATTTAGGGGAACTCATGGCAGGGGCTGCGGAGGCATTAGGAATCAAAGGGATCATAATTGATGGACTCGTTCGCGATAAACAAGATCTTCGTCAGTTAGATATCCAAATTTATGCTAAAGGCTTTATACCATACGGGCCAAGTAAAGAAGGGCCAGGTTCATTTGATAAAACCATAACATGTGCCGGAGCTATTGTTTCTCCTTATGATTACGTAGTTGCAGATACAGATGGAATAGTTGTGGTTCCTCGAGAGAGTGCTGAAGACATTGTAGGAAAAGCTGAAAAAAAATTAAAGTACGAACTAAATCGCTTAGAAAAAATTAATTCGTATAAAAAGCAAATAAGCAATAGTAACAAATCATCGATTGAGCCTGATTGGCTGGAAGATAAGTTGAAAAAGTATAACTTGTAGCAATAAGAAAAGGGGAACAAAGAATGAATATCGGTTTCATAGGATTTGGTGAAGTAGGGCAAGAAATGTCAAAAGGATTCTATGCTAATGACAGCAGTCATAAAGTATTTGTTTACGATACTTTATATGAAAAAACGGAGACAAAGAAACGAGCAAAGGAAGCACATGCAGTTCTGTTTGCCAACCCTCTAAAAGTGGTTCAAGAAGAGTTAGATATACTATTTGTGGCAGTTCCAGCTCAGTATTCGAAGGATGCTTGGAAATCTGTTTGGTCAGATTTGAATGACACCACCATATATGTAGATCTTTCAACAGCGTCTTCAGAAACTAAGCAACAAATTAGTAAAGAAATGAAGTGTGAAAATAGACTATTTGTTGACGGAGCTATTATGGGTCCATTAAAGGTTAATCAACAAAAGGTACCCATGATGGTTAGCGGTATTGGATCAAAAGAATTCATAGAATGGGGAAAAGCATTCGATATGAATCTCGTATACGTTAGCGAGCTTGCAGGAGATGCGACGAATATTAAATTTATTCGAAGTATTTTTACAAAGGGGCTTTCCACCCTTCTTCATGAAGTAATGGAAATAGCAGAAAAATTAGAATTAGATGAGACCATATTAAACTCAATTACTGATACTATCGATAAAGAGCCTTTTGAAAATGTGATCAATCGATTAATCACAGGTAATGTGTTCCATTCAGAGAGACGTGTGAAAGAAATGGAAAATGTTATTTCTTTTATGCTAGAAAATGATATAGAGCCTCAAATGACAAGAGCTACTCGCGATAAATTAATAACTATTACTAACACAAATATAAAAGAAAAATTTCACGGAAAAGCACCACTGCACTGGAAACATGTGATGCAAACAATCAATCAAACATAAAAAGTTTAAGTTAGGAGGGATTTAAATGGGGGTAATTGGACTCGTTGTTTTTGTAAGCGTTTTAATTATTTGGAGTATCAAGTTAAAAAGAAACCTTGGAGAAGCTGCATTAATAGGTTTCTTAGCGATTATACCTTTAGGTGGTGTAGAAGCTTACTCACTGTTTTTACAAGGAATTAGCTTCGCTTCCACATTTTCTGTACTTTATGCTGCCATTGCTTTTGTTTTTATGGCTTATGTTATTGATAGGTTTGGAATAGTAGAACGACTGCTGGCTATTTTGAACTCATTAGTAGGAAGACTGCCTGGAGCACCAGCAATCATGGACGCTGTTGGCTCTTCCGTTATGGGAACCTTGTCAGGAGGAGATTCAGGAAACACAGCTGCAACGGGGTCTATCACTGGTCCATGGATGCTTCGAAATAATTGGAATAAGGAAATAGCGGCTTCTGTTATGGTCGGCAACGGAGGTATGGCCTCTGCTCTGCCACCTACAACCTCTATGTTTATCATTCTTGGTTTTGCCCCAGTAGCAGCAGCTATTACCACTGGAGAATTTTTTATTGCTTTATTATTTGCCGGAGCTTATCAGTTTTTACACAGACTGATAATGATTGGATATTTTGTTAAGAAGCAGAATATAAAAGCCTTCCCAGCCGAATCAATAAACCCATTAAGTGTTTCTTTAAAAAATGGCTGGAGTTCTATTTTTATTTATATGGGAGCCATCATTCCCTTAACTTTAACAATCGGACCCTTGGCAGATTTTATAGGAGCAATACCCTCTTTAGGGGAAGAAGCACTAGACAGCATCGACATAGTAATTTGGATACCTACCTTGATGATAGCCATCGCCTTTCTCCTCGGTAGAAAATCAGTGCCTGACTCAGTAATTGGTTTATTTGAATTCATAAGACAATCTATACCTCGCTTCACTGTAATCGGAGCGTTAATATTTTTTGCGGTTGCTTCAAGTGAAGTATTAACTGCCTTAGGTTTATCTCAAAACATTGCCCAACTTATAAGTGCAGCGAATACTCCTGGATGGCTAACGGTCGTATTACTTGGACTCGGAATTACAGCTATTGCAGGACCTTTAACATCAACTGGGACACTTACAGCAGTAGGTTTAGTCTCCTTTGAAATATTAGTATCTTCTGGCTTTTCTCCATTAATTTCGGCAGTAGTGGTCATGACCTTTGCTTCTACATCTGCACAAATGCCTCCAGCTTCTGGTTCTATTTATATTGCTTCTGGAATCGTTGGCGCAAGACCGGAAAAGACGTTTGCCATTTTGATACTTTATTATGCATGTCCAGTAATTCTTATAGGTTGGTTAATAGCTATGGGAATTTTACCAATTTAAGGAGGTTTTAAACAATGCAGCTTCTATTAGAACGACTTTTTACGATATGCTTGTTATTATCATTGTTATTAGCATTATCTATGGTATTAAGCCAATTGACTGGAATAATCATTGGAAATGGTGAGGTGGTAGTTCAAAGTAGCGAAATATTAACACAGCCAACAATTATTTTAGCAGCTATTTTTTCAGGACTTGCATTTATATTAGGTTTTTTTCCAAAATACCAAGAAAAAAATAATTCTTAAGTGAGTCCATCTCATCTATCGTCTATTATAATGATCACCCGAATTCATAAAGCAAAATAGGCGTGGATAAACCTAATCATCCATGCCTTTTTTATTTATGACCTGCAAAGTGAGGAACAACTGGCAATGTTTAGAATCGAGTAGGATTGGATGATTAACATAGTGGGGAATAACAATCTAGTATTCTACTAGATAAGAGTTCTGATCACCACTCTATCCTGTCAAACGTACAAGCTTTCGTGTTTTGGGACTCAATGAACGAATTTCCCCAACGGCTTCTACTTTTGTTCATACAGTCACGAATCTCTATCAAACTTTCTAATTGAAGATAGTTGGTGCATTTTTCTCATTTTTCCATCAAAAATATGTAAAATTCATAAAATTTACTGCATTTTTCTTTCTATTTTTGTGCTAATTTATTATAATTATAAAGTAAGAATGAATATTCCCTCCAGTTTCTGGATTCGTACGATGGATGGCATGTTCATTTGCTGCTTACTCAAAATAGAAAGGGGACACGTTAGGATATGAAAGATAACGAGAATGTTGGAAAGTGCCCGGTAACACACCAGGGTATGCCCGGCCAATCTCTTAAAGGTACCACGAACAGAGAATGGTGGCCGAATCTATTAGACTTAAATGTTCTTCATCAGCATGATACAAAAACGAACCCGCTCGGGGAAGATTTTGATTATGCAGAAGAATTTGAAAAGTTGGATTATGATGCCATGAAGAAGGATCTTCATGACCTCATGACAGACAGTCAGGATTGGTGGCCTGCAGACTTTGGACATTATGGTCCATTTTTCATCCGGATGTCCTGGCACGCAGCAGGAACATATCGTATAGGAGACGGCCGCGGCGGCGGAGGAAGCGGATCTCAGCGTTTTGCTCCGTTAAACAGCTGGCCGGACAACGGGAACCTGGACAAGGCCCGCCGTCTGCTATGGCCGATTAAACAGAAGTACGGCAATAAGCTCTCATGGGCTGATCTGCTCGTGCTGGCAGGGAATGTGGCAATTGAATCCATGGGCGGAAAGACCATCGGTTTCGGCGCGGGACGCGAAGATATCTGGCATCCGGAAGAAGACGTGAACTGGGGTCCGGAAACCGAATGGCTCGGGGACAAGCGTTACTCCGGTGACCGTGAACTTGAAAACCCGCTTGCGGCTGTTCAGATGGGATTAATCTATGTTAATCCGGAAGGACCGAACGGCGAGCCGGATCCCGTCGGAAGCGGCCGCGATATCCGTGAAACCTTTAAACGAATGGGAATGAACGATGAAGAAACCGTGGCTCTTACTGCCGGCGGTCATACATTTGGGAAGGCCCACGGTGCCGGAGACCCATCACACGTCAGCGCGGAACCAGAAGGAGCTCCTGTTGAATCTCAAGGCTTAGGCTGGAAGAGCACCAACGAATCCGGCCACGGGTCTTACACGATTACGAGTGGAATTGAAGGCGCCTGGACGCCTACTCCGACAACGTGGGATATGAGCTACTTTGACCTCTTGTTCGGCTATGAGTGGGAACTGACAAAGAGTCCTGCCGGTGCCTATCAGTGGACTCCTGTCAATCCGGAGGAAAAAGACCTTGCCCCGGATGCAGAAGATTCCTCCAAACGCGTGAAGACAATGATGACAACGGCAGACATGGCGATGCGTATGGATCCTGAATACGAAAAGATCGCCCGCCGCTTTCACAAGAATCCGGACGAGTTCGCCGATGTGTTTGCTCATGCGTGGTTTAAGCTGCTTCACCGGGACATGGGGCCGCGCGACCGTTATCTCGGACCGGAAGTACCAAAAGAAGAGTTCATCTGGCAGGATCCGATTCCAGCCGTTGATTATGAGCTGACAGATTCGGAAATAGAAGATCTTAAATCAAAGATCCTCGACTCTGAACTTACGGTGAGTGAGCTCGTCAAAACAGCCTGGGCTTCTGCGAGCACCTTCCGCGGCTCGGACATGCGCGGCGGAGCAAATGGTGCGCGTATCCGGCTTTCTCCACAGAAAAACTGGGAAGCGAACGAGCCGGAGCAGCTCGAGAAAGTATTGTCTGTACTGGAAGGCATTCAAAAGAAGCTCGATAAGAACGTCAGCCTCGCTGATTTGATTGTGCTTGGCGGAAGTGCGGCTGTCGAAAAAGCAGCCAGAGATGCCGGCTACAATGTGACGGTTCCGTTTGAGCCCGGACGTGGCGATGCTACACAGGAGCAGACAGACGAAGAAAGCTTTGAAGTGCTCGAGCCGGTGGCGGATGGATTTAGAAACTATCAAAAGCAGGAGTTTGCGGTTAGTTCAGAAGAGCTTCTCGTAGACAAGGCACAGCTCTTAGGCCTGTCTGCTCATGAAATGACCGTGCTTGTCGGCGGAATGCGCGTTCTCGGCGCTAACTACGGCGGGACCCTGCACGGTGTCTTCACGGATCGTGTCGGCACTCTCACGAATGACTTCTTTGTGAACCTGCTTGATATGGGCATCGAGTGGAAGCCTGTAGACGGCGGTGTCTATGAAGGTCATGACCGCAGCACCGGGAAAGTCGTTCGTACGGCCACGAGAGTGGACCTCGTATTCGGGTCCCATTCCGTTCTCCGCGCCCTTACGGAAGTATATGCGCAGGAAGACAATAAAGAAAAATTCGTTCAAGACTTTGTCGCAGCATGGGTTAAAATCATGAATGCCGACCGTTTCGACATTAAAAAGCCGAAAAAATTGGCAAAAGCATAAAAAACCGGGCACTGCGCAGATCACCATGCACAGTACCCAGGAAGTAAAGCATCTTACCAGGCTGCTGCCGGACCTCAGCCCGCTTTCACGCGCGCTGTGGATCCGGAGCACCTGCAGGGTGCTTTTTTCTATCTATTATTCTTTTTTAACTACCATGTAATCCCTTGCCAATGAGAATGTGCTGCACATATTTTTCCACCCGGGACTCTCGCGTTTTGGATTGCTTGGCTTTCGAAAAATAAAGAATGTATGCCCTCTGCCGCCCCGGGGTCAATGCTTCAAATGCTGTTTTCACGGCAGGGTTTTCTTCGAATTTATGTTGAAGCTCTTCAGGTATAGTGTATTCTGTCTTCATTTCCACTTCCAGACCGGCTCTTTCCACTTCAATGGCCTCATATATATAGTTTTTCAAGATGGACTCCAATTCAACGATATCTCGAACATTGGTGAACCGAACCTGGCGGGCAGCCTGTACATTTTCTGTCTGCTGAATGAGAATTCCATGGGCATCCTTTAATAAGGCTCCTTTGTGAAACAGCAGCGCGCAATACTTCTTAAATCCATGTATTAATACGATGTTTTTGTTATCAAACGTGTAGCAGTGATGCATCCACTTAAAGTCTTCGGTCAGTTCACAGTCAAGCACGATTTCTCTCAGTTTTTCAAATTCTTCCTTCCACTGGGTGGCTTCTCTTAAAAACCCATCCCTCGCAATAGACATTCGTTTTACGAAGTGTTTACACTTTAAGCGTCTCCTTTTTATAGTCGAGCGGGGTCATCTTCATTTTCTTGCGAAACTTACTTGGCTGGGCACGTTTTGTATCATGAGGATGACTCTGTTAGTAGCACTTAATAATAAAGATTCTTACAAGAACAATGAGAAAAAAATGAAATCCATCAGAGCCGGCTGAACAATCCGGCGCTCTGATGGACCTATTGTTTTACCTAAAATCCTACCTCTGGCAAAGAGAATTGGTGAACGACTTCGAACCCGTTTCCTGGACCGCCGGGTTTTACAATCACTGTCCCCATATTAGGTATTGGGCCCAGTCCCATTCCTTCCGGGAAGCTGTGAGCTACAATAACCTTATTTCTTCCCTCCTCTGGTATTGTTTCTAACACGGACTGTAGATGATTCAAAATTCGTCTTCTATCTTCATCAGGCAGACTTCCACTCAACCGATATATCTCCACCCAAAAGGGATCAATGTAAACATTGCTGCCTCCGAATGCCAGCTGAGCTGTTTCTATAGTCCTGCAAAAAGGACTTGCCACAACAGGATATTCAATAGGAATTTGTAAAGAACGAAGCATGTCTCCATAGTAAATGGCCTGCTTTCTTCCCGTAACCGAAAGATTTCTTTGAGTAAGGCAGTCTTGAAGGTTTACATGAGGCAAATCACTTCCAACAGCTGCTTCCCCATGCCTTGCATACAATATAAAGCCACCTTTTCGCAAGGCATCAAGCAATGATCTGTACAAGTGACCTCCCCCTCCCATGCACCATTATTTGTACTGGTAATGTATGCTGCTCACCTTTAATTTAGTAACAATCGAGCAGAAGGGGCTCGCTCCTGACACAGGTCTTCAAAACCAAACTCAAAAATGATTCAATTTTTCCTTTTTTACCTTTGGCCATCTGAATCTTGGAACATGCTGTACCATCGCTTCATAAATAACTCCCCATTGAATCTCGGACAGTGCTGCCACAGGAACGTCCTGCTGAAGGCCAAGAGTTCTTTTTACATGTTTGATTTGAGGCGGTGTAAACACCCCTCTCAGCGCTGTATCAAGAGATAAGCTGGGTTCTTTCAGCACGAACTCAGCAAGGCCATAAAATGCTATATAATCTTTTAATGGTACAATCGGCACTGCTTTCCTGTTAATCGTCATGATTGCAGAGTCTACTCTTGGCGGGGGAGAGAAATTTTTTCTTGAAATCCCTCTCACACAGCTTATGTCAAAGTACATTCTCCAGGCTGCTATATAACTGTCTTTCACTAAATCCGATGTGAATCTTTTCGCTGCTCCTTTTTCCAGCACAAGGACTCCACGTTGAAATCCACTAGAAGGTTTGTTCAAAAGCATTTTCATAATCGGTGTGGTAATGGAGTATGGAATACTCGCTACCACAATAAATTTCTCCTTTGGGAAACGCAGATTTAATATATCCTGCTGGATAATTGTAGTGTTAGGCAGTGGTTTTTGTTTTAAAGCTTCTACGTACCTGACATCATACTCAACTGCCACTACCTTTGCAGCTCTTTGATTCAGAAGCGTGGTTAATGCCCCTTTACCGGCACCCAATTCCAACACCGTATCGGAATTTGCTATATTTACCTGGCTGATAATTTCATTTAATAGCTTTTTATTATGCAGTAAATGCTGTCCGGAAAAGTTTGTAGGATTGCCGCGGTTGACTTTTTTCCCGGCGTACCTTTGCTTTTTTCTTGTCATGATTTTTCTTCCTTTCACAATAAAAATCCACAGACCGGCTGCCTGCGAATCAGAGCAAAGGAAGAAATGTATCCTTGTGAAATTGGACATCATGCAATAAGGACTGGAATACCAAATAAGCCTTATTATATAAAGCAATTCAAGATAATAGCATGAAAAAAAAGACAGACTTCTCTGCCTTTTCTCTCGCAACAAATTATCTATACTACGAAGATTATTAAAAAAGGACAGACTACTCCCGTTTACTCTGTATTCCCAAACAGAGCCTTTGAACGTATTTAATTACTGGTTCAAAGCTGGGAAACGAAGTCTGACAGAATGCATTTTTAATAATCCTCCTCACAATCGTATTAGGTACAGAAATAATTATAGATACACTTACATATTTAGTCAATGCTTCTTTAAAGTGTTTTACAGTCTATTTTTCAGTAAATTCAGCGAGATTTTCAAGTGTGGATGTTAATCCTGTGTCATGGTCCTCCTTGCGAATTCCTACAGGTACATTTTCACAAACGATAGTCACCTTTGTGCCTTCTGAAACAGCTTCAAGGTACCACGTCTGGATCATCTCACCTGTGAAAGCCGGATCATCCGAATCGAATATTACAGATAGGACGATTTTTGTGTCTGGAATCAGCATAAGAAACTTTCCCTGAGATACGTCAGTATTTTTCGAAGTCTTTCCTGGGCTGGTGTGATCTATTTCATAGTTGAGTGTCATTCGATAAGCTCCGCCTTCGCGAGGGTCAAATATGTCAATATGACCTGACATCCCTTGTGGAGGAAGCCATGAAACCAATGCTTCCGGATTCAAATATGCACGGTAGATGATGTGGGGGGATGCCATAATTACTCTTGAAGCAGAATCTATTCTATGACTTGACTGATTTGTCATCTTAAACACTCCTTATTGGCGTTCTGTCCTAATTTTATCACTTATGGATGGTAAAAGTTTCTTCTCGGGGATTGCTATACATTCTGGGTCCTACTTTCCTCATTTCGACCTTTTTGTTCCAAAAATTGGCAAAATAATCTATGTAAAATTATGGATTTTGAACCTTTCATATTAAAAAAAGTTCCACTATATTTAAATGGCATGCAAATTTATGAATTGGGAGTGTTTGAAGTGAAATTGCTTAACAGTTTTATGCTTACTGTTGCTTTTACCTTCTTAGCGGTTTTCTCCTTTTCTAATGTATCTTTTGCGGCCGAAAACAACCAGGAGAACGATAATACGATTGAATCGTTCCACTATGTAACGGTGGATGAAAAAGATGTCGATTCCCAAGTCGCCGTGAATAACCACTCCAACCAAGACATACAAGTAACCATGGTTCTGCCTGAACAGAATAAAAATGGCGATTGGCTGGCATATGGATTTACGAGCAGGGAAACGCTGCAGGAATTTATTGAAAAAGATAAAGAGAGACTCCAAAGCGAAGTCAATGTCATGGCGAGCGGTACTTGCTGCACCGATTTCTATGAAAACAAAAATAAAGGCGGGCAGTATATTTATTGGAGAGATGGATTTACAAACTTGTCTTCGAGCTGGAATGACAGAATTTCCTCCATAAGTACGGCGTCCCCTTCTTCAAGCTATTCGACGACACTGTGGGAGCACACTTCATCTCAAGGGTACGGCGACGGAGTCTTCTTTAGACATTTCGATTGGTATGGTAAAACTGCTAATTTAGCTGCGGATTGGAACAACAAGACGTCAGCGATCGAAATTAAATAACCGATTTGCTGTTGAAAATAGAAAAGAAGCGAGACCGTCCAGACCACAGGGACGGTCTCCTTTCTTGTAATTTTTCAATGATACCGGATCTGCGGATGATATATCGCTCTCTTCTTTCATATGTATATACAATCATACACTGGAATGAGGGAGAAAAACTTGTTTGGTTTTGAATTAATGACACAGCAGGCATTTACCGTTTCTAAAGGAGATGTATTTTCCACAGCCGTGTGGTGGGGGAAAAACAAAATAGGAAGAGGGGTGGATTTTTACCATGTGAGCGGGTACATATATTCAAATAAAAGAGTAGCTGCCACTGGACGTTTTCATTATGTTGACAAAGACTCCCAGCCCTATTTTTCCTCCATAGAAACAAAAAGCTGTGCATTCGTTCCCTTTCAAAATCAACTACCTCCATCCTTCAAGGTGGAAGTAAAGCTCCCAAATGATACGTATTATGATTGGCTGGAAAGACATGCCTTCCTTATTTTTAGAAAAAAGGGAGAAGACGATAATATATTGCTGTATTTTCTCCCTCATTCTATTGAGAAAGTCGGAAATGCCACCTATCTAATAGATATCTTCAATATTATTAAAAAGCATTTGAATTGAGCTTTTTTATAGAAAAACATTTCAATCTTCTGCCTTATTTTTCTTCGGTCCTATGAAAACAGCTGCGATTCCTATAAAGCCATAAAGAATAAAAGCAGGAGCATACCCCCACGCCCCGATAAATAATCCTGCCAGCGAGGAACCGATTACCTGCCCCACGGCCAACAGCAGGAAGGGAATCCCAATCCCCAGGGAGGCATTTTTTATAAATACACGGATGCCCCAAACGAGCAGTACACCGGTTAAAAATATATATGCCCCGCCAAACAGTCCTGCCGACGCGAATGACACAAGCCATTTTTCAGGTGCGATAGATATCAATATTGATGCTGATGCAATCGATAAACTGCCCAGCTTGTACGCAAAGGCCAGTCCGTATTTTTCAATGAGAGAACCAGAAAACCCGCCCAGCACACCAAAAATACCGATGACCACCCAGAAGCCGGAGAGCTCCCAGCTCCTGTAATCTCCCGCAATTTCTATAAAAGATCGGGAAAAGGTCCAAAAGGCAGCGGTGGAAATCCCGAGTATCAATGATGCAGTAATCAATGAATTGGCTCCTTTGATTCCTTTTAAGGATAGATTTCCTTTTTCAAAGGTTACCTTCCACCTTTTCTCCGCTCTTGGAATGACTCTGAAATTCCAAAGCAGTGCCAGCAGTGCCAGAACGGCATAAATTCCATAGGTTACTCTCCAATATGGCGATAATAAAATCGCCCCTGCCCCGGACAGGGCGATACCAAAGCTCGTTCCTGAATTAATCCATGTATTGCCCTTCCCCTGCTCCGCTCTGCTCATCCAAAGAGAGATCGCCGCGCCGTATGGAGGAGAGGCAAGCCCGGTGCTTGCTCCAGCTAAGAACACCCCAACCGCCAGTACCCATACATTGGGAGTGACAGCCATGACGAGTAATCCCAAAAAGGCTGAAGCCCCTGCTAAGAGAATCATCCGTCGAGGACCTTCTCTTGTAGTAATCACGGTCGAGAGGACAATCATTACGCAATACGCAAAATAAAACAAAGAAGAAATAATCCCTGACACGGCTTCTGACATTCCGAGGGATTCCTTTATGTCGGGGAGCAGCAGCCCAAAACTAAACCTGGCCAGGCCATACGTCACAGCAATCATCGTAAGACCCGGCAGAACCAATCTTAATAATTTCATCGTATTTCTCCTCCTGAGACTATAAATTATATAGAACGACCTTTCTATTTTATAAAAAAAAAAATTACGATGTGTGTTGGATAAGTGTCCTCGCCATCGTAATAGAATGTTTGGTTGCTTGTTCTGCCCCAATCAATGTCGTCATCGACGTTGTGCCTTCGAGCAGCAAAGTAAATTGTTCGGCAAAATCCCGCTCATTGTCCCTGCCCTTTCTTTTGGCCAATTCTTGAAAATAGCGCAGCAGTTTGGACTTGTGCCCCCTGGCAATATTCTCGATCTCGTTGTTCGTCCCCGCATAATCCTCTATCGCCCTTAAAAACATGCAGCCTTTGGTGGAATGTTCTTTTAACCAGCGGCCATGAGCTTCCACTACGAGAATAAATGGAGAATCCGAATCCATTTCTACGTTGGCATCCAAATAAGACCAGTACCGTTCCTCCCGCTGTTTCAGCACTTCTTCAACTAAATTTTCTTTAGAAGAAAAATGGTTATACAGCGTCATTGTTGCAACATTTGATTCATTGATGATCTGCTTCAGTCCTACCCCGTGAAATCCATATTCATAAAATAATCGTTCAGCCACTTCCAGCAGTGTGTCTCGTTTTATAGAACGGCTCATATCATCCACTTCTCCTTATATTAGATAGAACAATCATTCTAATTTTAGAATAACAATTTCTGATTGTATCGTCAATGGTTTCTATTTTTTGACGATATATTGACGACAAAGTTGTTAATTTTTAAATTACTATATTATGGTACAATATTATCAATATTGAAAATTACATTTACAAAATTTATAAATTTACTATCTTTTTCTATATAAGTAAAATTATATAGGGGTGATATTTATTTTTAAAAAAGGATTATTAATCGGAATTATTGGATTACTATTAGTCTCGCTAACTACGATGGATGCCTCTGCAGCTAATCGAATAATTCCTATAGAACCTTGGTCAGCAGAGGACATCGGATTAAATTTCACGACTAAAGAAACTGTTAGCAGGAGTGAATTAGTAGATTTTCTTGATGAAGTAAAACGTGCAGAAAAGGATGCAGATGTTTTGAATAATATACGTTATGGCATAGCTACATCAGCAGTTGCTCACCCCCTCACCCAATCACTTAAAATTAGTATGGGAGCAGGTGGCGCATCTGGGCTTATATCTTCTCTTATAATTAATAAAGATTTAGGCTCTAATGATATTCAAAGCGCTTTAAATAAATCTACTGCAAAAAATTTCGATATAGCTATTAAATATGAACAAAAAAGTCGTGGTCAAGATAAATGGTACGAAGCTACTGCAATAAGTGTTAATCCAGCGTAAATTTATTTAACAATGGTGTTTTGGAATTAACGAGTTTGCTTAACAAATCAAAGATCATATTGATCTTTGATTCAGAGGTGTGATAGGAGGACGGTTAGTCACCGTCTCCTTTCCGATTTCTTATTTGTACCGAATACCTCAAAAAGAAAAATATTAAAAACAGCAATTACTGCTATTATAATAAAACTACTCATTTTAGGTAGATCAAAAATTAAAATTATTAGTGAAAAAATAATAAGAATTATAATAAATCCTATATATTCTCGTTTCCTTTTGGACATAATCTAACTAACTCTCCTTTTCATTATAACTCACATATCCGATTTCCTAGGCGTTTATAAACTAACTTCATTTGCTTGTATTACCTCACAAGAAGGTTTTGTTATTTACTAGCCCTAACATAATGTTCACCTCAAAAAGAATTATGTTTTATTGTTTAGTTACATCCTTACAATCTTATCCCCCAATAATAGTTGCGAGCTTCGTAGTTATAGGAAGTATTATTTTGATAAGTAGTGTGATTTACTATTTTACTACAAAAAAAAATTAAAGAGCAATGTCTCCAGTTCCTGCTGTTGCTGAAGTAATTGTCAATACAAGACGCATGGTCTACACTAGGGACCTTTAACATTATACATAATTGATATGGTTCCTCCCACACTAAAACACTTAGCGCTTTTCTAATGCGCTTCCTTTAATTCGAGTTCTACTAATTTTATTTTCTGTTATAAACGTTTCGGAGGTAATAAGGCTTGGACGCCTCATCGCAACTCCTTGAATAATTGTAAAACTGTTCCACCCCTCCTTTAAAGGGGAGAATGCCTTATGTTCCGATAAATATGCGCCTAATGCAGACGCCGCTACACCCGTTGCCGGATCTTCGTTATATCCAGCTCTTTTCGGGAATTGACGTGCCTGCACACACTGATCGCTTTTCTTTTCCATGGCAAAAGGATAAAACCCGGTGGTATTAAGCTCATCACATACGTTCCATAGATACTCAAAGTCGGGTCTAAGATTATTAAGTGTTTCCACCGTTTTTAATGGAATAATTAATTTGTGGCGGGACGTAGAAACAGATTGTATAGGAAAATTATTAATATCCTGTTTTTCGATATGTAATGCGTTACAAATTTCTTCTGTATCGTTTACATGCACAAATTCAAGAAGGAACTGTTCGACAAGACAATCAACATTCGATCCGTTTATTTGCCACACTACATTGACCGGCCCCAGCATTGTCTCCACCATCGTTGGTGAATGCTTTATCAACCCTCGATTTACGAGAACGGTAATGCTTCCTATCGTCCCATGGATACACATTTCCATCTCATGCAAAGGAACAAAGAAACGAAGCTTTATTTCACAATCAGAACGAGTGGATTTTAAAACGAAGGCTGCTTCATGCGCAAAATCCTTTGTCATCTTTTGCATGATGTCTGTTGTTAAACTGTCTGCATGCAGAACAACCGGACACGGGTTGCCTCCATAATAATTGATGAACTACCCACGGCCACGGAAAGGCTGCTAATTATAGCTGCGTCTTCCCCGTGACTATTTTTGTTTAATCCCAGGCTCTTATTATTTATTTGATTGAAAACTCTTCACGTTCTAATAAATTTTCAGGAGTTGCCCCAATTTCATCCTGGTGAAAGTAGTCTCTGATGACACCATCATGCAGGTAGTTAGCAATGGAAACGATAGACATGCCTTGATCCAGGGCAAGATAAGCATTGGTTACTTCTCCTGTTTCCACATTCACTGAATCTAGAAATCCATATTCACCGTAAGTGTTGTAGCTTTTTAAGGTTTGAATGTTTTCAAACGCTCTCATTGGCGCGTACTCCAGGGCTAAGAAAGTGGCGTGCGGCGTAACCGTTCCATCTGCCTCATACCCTTCTATTCCAAGCGGTGCAGCACCAAATTCTTTATAATCTTCAGGTGTAGCTGCCGGCGACATTCCCCACGCGTCATACCCTTCTTCTTCTGCATATTCAATTTGAATATCAACATGACGCTGGTTATTTAACCCGAGGGCATCTGTACCAAGCTCTTTTTCTTTCATTACCAGCTGCGGCATGAGAGCTTCAAACATGCTTCCTCCCCAGCTTGGGACATATTTTTGCCCATTGTAGCTATAGTGTCCTTCAAATACATCAATGCCATCATATGTTTCGGTATAGCCTTCTGGAGTCTGGGACTGCCAATCCCAGTCCGCCGGCATCGTGCGATACATTCTCCACCAATGGTCTTGCGGCACATCCCCCTTACCGATAGACAAGTAACTTGCCACACGCGGCTCCGTATATAAAGCCCCATAATGGTGATCTGTTAAGCTTTCTATCTCTGCATCATAACCGCCATGCATTTGACCAACTTCTGGATCATAAAGAACAGAGTAGTCCATGTCATCCACAAGAGTACTCGTTTGATCTTTGAGTTCTGGATAAGCTTCTCCCACGACGATTAAACCGGCGGACAACCACCCATTATCCACGGTGGATATGAATTGCCCCCAATCAGTCATCAGTGAGCCATCATTCGTATAATACCAGTTATAGTAAAGGCCGTTCCATGTTTCCATTTCTTCTAAAGTGTTTATGGAAGTTTGAATTTTCGTGATGGCTTCCTTTTTAGAAAGGAGGCCTGATTCTTCCGCAGCGATCGTACTCATAAAGTACATGCCGATATTAGTAGGCGAGGTATGTTTTGCAGGTTCAATGTCTCCGTCCTCTGTTTTTCTTACGGCATCATATGTAAGCCCAGTATCATCGTCTGTAAAATCTTCAAAATAGCGATAGGTTTGTTTCGAAATAGCCTCAAGCTGCTTAGAAAGTGCGATTTCTTTGCCTTTTTCTGACGGGTGCGCGGATGATGAAGAGGAAAGCATAAAGCTAACAATAAAAGTCGAGACAGCTAACATGCACAAAATTTTTCTCAAACTAACACTCCTATTATGTTTTTAGTGAAACGTTTCAATTAACATTTCTATTAAGAGTATACATAAAGGAAATGTAAGCGTAAACATTTTTTCCTTAAAATTCTGACTTTTAAGACTTTTTTCGTATATATAAAAAAAGCCCCCGAGGATGGGGCTCAGCTGTTATTTACGCCATGTCGTATTCCAGCTGCAGGGCTTCCGCTACTTCTTTATTCGTTAACCGCCCTTTGAACGTATTTAATCCTTTTACGAGCTGAGGGTCCTCGAGAAATGCGTCGCTTTCCACTTTAGATGCAAGCCGCATGATGTATGGCAGGGTGACGTTGTTCAGCGCGATCGTGGAGGTGCGCGGAACAGAGCCCGGGATGTTGGCGACGGCATAATGGACAACGCCGTGCTTGATGAAAACGGGATCCTCGTGTGTCGTAATGCGGTCGACGGTTTCAAAGACACCGCCCTGGTCAATCGCCACATCGAGTACGACGGAGCCGTCTTCCATCGACTGAATCATTTCTTCGGTGACGAGCTTTGGTGTTTTCGCTCCCGGAATGAGGACAGCCCCAATGACGAGGGACGAATCTTTTACTTCTTCGGCGATATTTACCGGGTTCGACATGACTGTTGTCACTTTCGAGTCGAACTGGGCATCGAGCTCGCGGAGCCGGTTGGCGTTCAGGTCGATAATGGTGACGCCCGCTCCGAGACCGACAGCGATGCGGGCAGCGTTCGTTCCGGCCACACCGCCTCCGATGATCGTTACTTTGCTGCGTTTGACACCCGGTACGCCGCCGAGCAGCACCCCCTGTCCGCTATGATGCTTCTCTAATAAATGAGCGCCGATCTGTGTGGCCATTTTGCCGGCCACTTCACTCATTGGCGTTAACAGCGGCAGCGCGCCATTTTCTTCAATCGTTTCATAAGCGAGCGCCGTCACTTCGTGTTCGATCAGTGCTTTTGCAAGCTCCGGTTCTGCCGCGAGGTGCAGGTAGGTGAACAGCACGAGCCCGGGGCGGAAATAGTCATATTCGGAGGGCTGCGGCTCCTTAACTTTGACGACAACCTCCGCCTGCTCCCATACATCTGCCGCGTTTTTCAACAACACGGCACCGGCTGCCTCGTATTCGGTATCTTCAAATCCGCTCCCAATCCCTGCGCCGCTTTCAACCAAAACCTGCGCTTCTTTTCCACACAGCACCTGGACACTCGTCGGACTGAGTGCGACTCTGTTTTCTCCCTGCTTGACCTCTTTAGGTACTCCAATTCTCATCGTTATTCCCTCCTGCTTCTAGTTACAGTGCGTTTTCCTGCTTGGATGGCATGTCTTCTTCCAATGCAGCTTCGTCTGCATCGTCTTCGTACTCAATTGTAAATCCGGTATAGCCGTAAATGATCGCAATAATCGGACTCAGCAGCGCGAGAAACGCATATGGCGCATAGGCGAACGCGCTCACTCCGAGCGTAGCGAACATGAAGGCACCGCATGTATTCCATGGCACGAGCGGAGATGTCATCGTCCCGGCATCCTCCACTGTCCTGGAGAGGTTTTTCATTTTCAAGCGTCGTTTCTTATATTCGCCCGCGTACATCCGCGCCGGAATAATGATCGACAAATACTGCTCGCAGCCGACGACATTGGCTGTCATCGACGTCGCAACCGTAGTGGAAATCAAGCTTCCCGTGGATTTCGCGAGCTTCATCAGATTTTCTACAATGACCGCGAAGAATCCAGCTGTTTCGAGAATACCGCCGAAGCTGAGCGCGATTATAAGAAGAGAAACGGTATACATCATTGCTTCAATACCGCCGTTATTCAGAAGATTGCTTAATATCTCATTATTCGTATCCGATGTATAGCCGTAAAACAGGGCTGATATGCTATCGGATACCGGCACGCCCTGAACGACAATCGAACAGAAAATTCCCATTAACGAACCGATGGTAAGAGCGGGTATGGCCGGCATTTTCATGACCATCATTACAATAATCATACCCGGCACAATCAACAGCCACGGTGTGACCAGAAAACGATCTCCTATCGCTGCCTGCAGCTCCGCTACCTGAGAAATGCTGTTTCCGGCGCCAGATGCCCAAAAGCCCATCACAAAGTAGATAATTAACGAAATAACAAGCGCCGGGATGGTGGTAAACATCATGTGTTTAATGTGTTCGAACAATTCAGCTCCTGCTACACCCGGCGCCAGGTTGGTCGTTTCAGAAAGCGGAGACACTTTATCCCCAAAATAAATCCCTGAAATAACAGCACCGGCGACCATTCCGACATTCAAGCCGAGGCCTTCACCGACACCCATTAGTGCGATTCCTATCGTGCCTGCAGCGGTCCAGGCATTGCCGGAAGCGACCGCCACAATACATGATATAGCGCAGGCGGCCACCAGAAAGTAGGTCGGGGATAAAATATCAAGCCCGTAGAAAATCATCGTCGGCACAATCCCGCCGGCTAACCAGGAACCGATAATCGTCCCGATAATAACGAGAATAATAACGGCCTGCAGCGCCAGCGAAATACCACGGATCATCCCTTCTTCAAGCCGCTTCCATCTGTAACCGAGAGAAAAAGCCACGATCGTTGCAACGACTCCGCTTAGAAATAACGGAATATGCGGATCTGCCTCATAGCGGGCGATGCCTACAAACAAGGCAGCTACCATGAAGATGATCGGAATCAGCGCATGAATCAGTGTCGGCTTTTTTGGTTCCCTGTTTTGTTCTTTCATTATCCTGCTCCCTTCGCATAGTGGTAGGGGACCTATTCGTCTTCATTACAGTTTTTTTATGGGCTGTACTCGTCATTGATCCATTCCATTAGTGAAGCATTTGTACAGGATTCGTTATCCTCCGGGATGTAGTTGTTTAAAATACGGCGGAACGAAAATCCGCTTTTCAGCTGAAAGGTCATGACGGGATCATAAAGCTCTCCCTCGATCACTTTTTCTGCATATTGTTCCGGCGTTAATTCATTCTGATATTTGTGATAATTCGGAATACGCCCGCCGATCAAAATACTTTTTACCTGCAGGTCGCGGGCCAGCTGTTTTCTTTCTTCATACAGCTTCTGTCCGACTTTCAGATGCCGGTAATCCGGGTGCACGACGACCTCTATGCCGTACAGGTGCGGGGCGCTGTCGTCGTGGTTTCGAATATAGCCATTGTCACATATGTCACTGAGTTTGTGAGGCACCTGGAACTGGTCTTCGGATACCCGCAGGCTGCCGGACGCGCCGATAATCCGGCCGTCGTATTCAACGCAGCGCTGCCCGTCCGGAAATTTCTCAATCTGACTCTCATAATGCTTTGGTTCGAAAGCGATATCCTTTCCAAACCCGATGACAGCGACCTCGTAAATCGCCGGAATATCTTCTTTCGTCACCGGGCGAATCGTCACGTCCTGTCCAATCGTCTCATAAGGCGTGGTCATTGTATCTCTCCCTTTCTTTCATAATAACGCGGAAACAGCGCGTATGGAGATGTACTTTTCTTCCAAATACTCGTAAAGCCCGGACGTGCCGCCTTCGCGGCCGAGCCCGCTTTCCTTCACACCGCCGAAGGGCGCCTGCGGAACGACAATGGCCGGGTCATTCATGCCGATCATGCCGTAGTCAAGCTGATGCATCATCCGCAGCACACGGTCCATGTCTTTGGTGAAGCAGTAGCCCGCCAGTCCGTAGGACGTATTGTTCGCCCGCTGCACGACCTCTTCTTCTGTTTCGAAAATAAAGATGGGAGCGACGGGGCCGAACGTTTCCTCGGTGGCGATCGTCATCTCTTCTGTTACCCCGCTCAGTACGGTCGGCTCATAGAAATATCCCGGCTCCCCTGTTTTTGCTCCACCGGATGTGATGGAAGCTCCTTCCTGCACCGCATTTTTTACCTGCCGCTCCACTTTGTCCAGTGCTTCGGTGCTGATGAGCGGTCCCATGTCAATGTCTTGATTCATCCCATCTCCGACCAGGATGTTCTGTACGGCAGCAGCGAGCTTTTCAGAAAATACTTCCGCCACCGACTGCTGGACGTATATGCGGTTCGTGCTGATGCATGTCTGACCGGCGTTTTTAAACTTCGTGCCGATCACGGCTGCGACCGCATTATCAAGGTCGGCATCGTCAAAGATAATAAACGGCGCGTGGCCTCCGAGCTCCATCGATACTTTCTGCACATGCTCGGCAGACTGTTCGATTAACTTTTTGCCGACGGCCGTAGAGCCGGTAAACGTCAGCTTTTTCACGAGCGGGTTGGAGGTCATTTCTTTTCCGATCGCCACCGCGTCTCCATGAACGAGGTTCAGCACCCCTTTCGGAAAGCCGGCGCGTTCGATGCATTCGAACAGCTTCACGGCCGTTAACGGTGTCGACGGGGCCGGCTTAATGAGCATCGTACAGCCGGCCGCGACCGCAGGCGCAAGCTTTCGAATAATCATCGAAATCGGGAAATTCCACGGAGTGATCGCTGCTGTGACACCAATCGGCTGTCTGATGACGAGCAGCTGCTTGGCCGGGTCCGACGGCGGCAGCACTTCCCCGTAAATGCGTTTCGCTTCTTCGGCGTACCATTCGAGATAATCAATTGCCACCAACACTTCCCGCTCGGCATCCGCAAGCGGCTTCCCCATTTCTTTTGTGGCCGTCTCGGCAATAGCGCGTTTGTGTGTATCGAGTTCACTCACGAGCGCCCGGAGAAATGCCGCTCTTTCTTTTCCTGTCGTTTTTCTCCATTCGAGAAAGGCATCGTGCGCGGCTGTCACTGCCTGTTCGGTTTCATTTGTTCCTCCAAGAAAAACCTCCCCGACGGCCTCGCCATTGGCCGGATTGTAAATCGTTTCTTTCTCGTCTGTTTTCTTCCACGATCCGTTAATAAAAAGCATTTAAAGAGCCTCCTCTCTCTTGACAGAATATTTTCTGTAAGGCTGATGAGCCGGCATTCCTTCACAGACATGCATGCGCAGCTCCGTCAGGTTCATGACGATCGAAAAGACCGTTTCCATCTGCCGGTGCTCCGGCGCTTTCGGGTTTACATAATGATTGATCGCATTCGGCGCGTTAAACGTATCGCGGAGCCAGCTTTTCATCGTATCTTCAGTAAAAGGAGTCTGTTTCTGCTGATCAATCCGGATGAGCTGTTCCGCGCGCCGTTTTCTGATTTCAGAATCGCTGTAGCGGAAATTGTTTTTATCGTTTACGTGCTGCAATACTTCCGGTGAACAGATATGGTTCGTGTGAACGCCGAGCGAAGCGTTGTCATTCGTAATCGAGACTCCGTAAGGCGATACCTCTGCCTGGAGGACCATCCCCCGTTCTTTGCCTTCGCTTGCGCCAATGAGAAAGTTGGCAGTCGAAGCAAGCTGGCCATCCTGGACGCCAGCGAGTGCTTCGTGAAGCGAAGAGGCATTCAGGACGGCACGGAGGCCTAGATGAATCGGCACGCCGTCTGTTTTACGGTCGGTAATCAGCGCGTTCAAACCAACACCGACCGAATGGCTGTTCATCCCGATCTTCCCGATGATCCCGCCTTCGGTCACCATCGCAATGTCGGGCCGGTTGTCCTGGCGGATACGGAGCAGGAGAAGACTTTTGGTCTGTTCTCCTTTCCAGTCCCAGTTCTGGCCGATAATCGTATCCGCCGCATACGGGGCGGTCATGCCGATGCTCGTGCATCCGTCCGTGAAGCTGTTATGAGCCTGTCCGGTCAGCGCGATTTCACTGCGCGCGTTCAGGGCGAGAATATCTTCAAAATCGACTCCTGCCCCCGCGGCCACCCCTTCCATTTCTTCGAGCATCGAGACGTCGTATTTTTCAATCACCGGCAGGTGAATTTTGCCGCGTTCGCGAACGGTGGTCCAGTTAATCTGCTGGTAGCCGTAGAACAACCGTTCATAGGTGTCGAGGCTTTTCAGCACCTCTTCTTTTCCTTCGAGGCCGTGCTTCCTGCCGATTTCTTCCGGCGTTCCTGATAGGTCTATATTCTTCATGTTTTGATTCCTGCCTTTGCGTTAGAAGTTAGCAGTATTTCTTATCAAATACGTGCAATGCCTCATCGAGCCGTTCGATCAACTCCTGAATCTGTTCAGAAGAAATAATCAGCGGCGGCGCGAGTGCAACGATGCTTTTGCCGTCTGCGCTGCCAGGGGCGCGGAGAATGAGATTTTTCTCAAAGCACATTTCGACAAAATCGAGTCCTGTTTTCCATTCGCCCGGGAAGCGTTCATCCTTGTCCCGGTCTTTAAAAAGCTCAAATGCGCCGATCAGCCCAATATTCCTCGGAAGGTGGACCGTCTGATGACGCTCGCGCAAGTACTCGAATCCATCCAGCATCACTTTCTCCATTTCCTGGACATGCGGGATGATGCCGTCGCGCTCGATGATCTCCAGGTTTTTCAAGGCTACCGCGCATGCCGTCGGATGGCCGCTGTACGTAAACCCGTGCGCCATCACCTGGTCGAACTGCTCGAGCACCGCTTTGATTTCATCGTGAAACATGACGCTTCCGAGCTGCGCGTACCCGCTGCTGATGCCTTTCGCGAGACACATCATGTCCGGCACAACACCCCAGTGGTCGACTGCAAATTTCTCCCCTGTGCGGCCGAACCCGCTGATGACTTCATCGGCGATCATCAATATGTTGTGCTCACTGCAGAGCTCCCGGACAGCCTGCAGATACCCAACAGGCGGCATATACACGCCGCCGGAGCCCTGAATCGGCTCGATAATCAGGCCGGCAATGGTATCCGCCCCTTCTTTTTCGATCAGTGCCCGGATCGACTGTTCAAACTGCGGATGACTGCGGTCGCCTCGTTCGCATTCCGTTAAATGCGGCGTTGCGTGGTAGACGTCCGTCATGTGCGTGCCTGCGAATCGATGGAAGCCGTGCAGCGCCGTGGCCGTGCCCGCTCCAATTGTCACGCCGTGATACCCCTGGCGGAGAGCCAGGAATTTCGTTTTTTCAGGCTGCTTTTTCAGCTGCCAGTAAAAGCGCGCCAACTTAAATGCCGTATCGTTGGATTCGGATCCCCCGGATGTGAAAAACGACGTGTTCAATCCTTCCGGTGCCCACTCCGCCAGCTTCGCCGCGAGCCGGATCGCCGGTTCGCTCGAGTAGCCGGCAAACGATGAGCTGAAAGCAAGCGTCGACATCTGCTGCTGCGCAGCCTCTGCCAGCTCTTTCTGCCCGTGGCCGAGATTGACGTTCCACAGCATCGAAAGGCCGTCAATATATTGGCCGCCCTCTGTATTGGTGACATAAATGCCGTTTCCTTCGGAGAAGACCATTTTCGGGGTCTGGCCCGGCACGCTCGACGGGTGCAGGAAATGCTTCCGGTCGAGCTCCTCTAATATGTTCGTGTGATTGTTATCTGTCGTTGGTGCCTGCTGCATGTCTCATAACCTCCTTTTTTCGCTTGCTCATAGACATTGCAATAAGCGTGCCAACTTTGAAAATCAGCGGCACTTATTTTTTTAAACTTCTGCGAAAGCCCTTCCATTGGGCGAAATATTTAGAAAATATAAAAAATGAATGCCCGGAGAAACCAGGCATTCATCTATAGAAGATAATCTGACAATTTATGATTTTTTGCATAATCTATGATTATTTTCATACATACTGTTTTATAAGATCTTTCACCATTATTTTTCCTGTGAAATCTTCAGTTGTTATGATTTTTTGCATACTTTTTCACTTCGTTGTACTTCCGACTGACAGCCGACTGACTCATCCCGAGCTTTTCCGCCGCGGCCGTCGTCGTCTTATAGCGCTCCATCGCAAGCTCGACCATCTGCCGCTCCAGCAGCTTTTTCGCTTCCTTTAGCGGCATAATTTCGGTGACAGCGACGCTCGAGGAGGAGGATTCCGCCGGATGGAGAAACCTCCGGACGTACTCGCCCTCAATGAGTTCCGCGTCCGCCGTCACGACAAGTCGCTCAATGACGTTTTGGAGCTCTCGTATGTTACCCGGCCATCCATACGCCTCGAGCACCTGCAGCGCTTCGGGTGTTAAATGAAACGACTTGTCGTATTTGCGGTTCAGCTGATCCATAAACGTATACGACAACAGCGGAATATCCTCCGGCCTTTCCCGCAGTGCCGGCACGCGAATCGGAATGACATTAATGCGGTAATACAAATCCTCCCGGAATGTCCCCTCCTTGACAAGCTTCTCCAGAGACTGATTCGTGGCGGTGACGATCTGTACGTCAATCGGCTTGGACTGGACGCTTCCGATCGGGGAAACCTCCCGCTCCTGCAGGACACGGAGCAGCTTCACCTGCAGGTGGAGGGAGAGCTCGCCGATTTCATCAAGAAACAGTACCCCGTGGTTCGCCTGTTCAAAATAGCCGACCTTTCCCCTGCTGTCCGCACCCGTAAACGCGCCTTTCACATAGCCGAACAGCTCACTCTCAAGCAGGTCCTCCGGGATCGCGCCGCAGTTTACCGTCACAAACGGCTTGTCCGCGCGTGCTCCGTTATCGTGAATGGCTTTGGCAATCAGCTCTTTCCCGACACCGGATTCTCCTAAAATCAAAACGGTGGAATGAAAATCCGCGAGCTTTTCGACGGTTGCCATCACGCTCTCCATTTTTTTACTGCCATATACAATTTCCGGCGAAAGCGACTGGTGGTGCTGCTTTTTCAGGGATTGAAGCTCTTCTTTATACTGATCGGTCATCTGCCTCGTTTCTCTCAGCTCTGACTTCAGCCTGGTCGTTTCCGTAATATCCCTTGAGGCAATTACAATCCGGTCGACGATGCCGTCTTCGCCGAAAATCGGGTTTCCGACCGACAAAACTTTCTGGCCGGAGGCGAGCGTCTGCATCGACGTAATTTTCTTTTTCTCCTCGAGCACTAGATCAATCAGGGACGGATCGGCCTGTTCCATCGTCGAATAGTCGTGGATGCGCTGCCCGACAATGGCGTGAAGATCCTCGCTCCACGCATGCTCCAGGTAGTTTTCACTGTGACGAAGGAGCGTCCCGTGCTGATCGACAACAAGAATTTCATCATACATCGTCGCAAGAATCGCGTTCAGATCCCGGTTTAAGTCTTTCACGTAGCCGATTTCAAGCGCCATTTCCTCGACCTGCGGCAGATCCTGCACGATAATAATAACGCCGTTTATCTGGTTTTCTTCATCAAATATCGGAGAATAATCGAGCAGCAGGCCCGCTTCCTCCTGAACGAGGATCTGATTTAACACCGTTTCCCCCGTCTGAAGCACGTGTTCAATAATGTCGGCGTGAAAGAAGTCATCGACGGAGTGCTGCTTTACCTTTTCTTCCGTCGTCCTCATCATCGAGAGCGCCGTATCGTTAAAGTGAACGACCTTTTTCATATCATCAACGACAAAAATACCGCGAGGAATCGAAGACAGCATCATTTTCAGGAAATCCGACGTCGTATTGCTGTGCTGAAACAATTCAATCAGCAGCTCTTCTCTCGTGAGATAACCGGCATATTCCTCCGCCTCGCCCTTGATCAGCACCAGCTGCTTCCCGAGAATTTGAAACAAAAAAGGAATCGACAGCTTCCGCTCCGGCGTAATCGTAATCGTCTCCGAGAGCGGCACCGCATGGTTTTCCAAGAGAGGCACAATGTCCTCTTCCTGAAGTCGTTTATTCCGAACTTCCTCTATAGAAACATACGCATAAAAAGCGTTATCCTTTTTCAGAAACAAGTGGGTTACGTTACACGTTTGAATCGTCTTCTCCACCTGGTCATCCAGCGGCTGCAGAGACAATGAGTGTATTGGATGCGCTGCCTCTTTTAAGGCACGGTACAGCATAGGCCCATCCTCCTTTTTGTCTTTATCATAACATGAGAGGTTTTTAGTTGAGATATATTGGGCAGGGAAGGCATGATCCATTTGAACTTTCCCATCCCAAGTGAAAAACAACCGATTTGTATTTGCTAAACTAAACCTCAATACTCATGCATTGATGAGTGAAGTACAGGTTAACAGAAGCAAAAAGGAGACCGTACAGACAATAAGTACGCCCTCCTTTATTTTATGTAAATACTTCTTTTTGTTCTTTCCACTCTTTTCTATACTTCAATTTGTGATATGGTTCACATAAACTAATCCTAAACTAATTTATTAAATTTGATTTTTGCACTCCATAAAAAAACTGCCAGCTTGGAGAATCAATTACCTCTCTAAGCTGGCAGTTTTATTAGTTTATTTTTTTATTCCACCGTCACACTCTTCGCGAGATTCCGTGGCTTATCGACATCGCAGCCTCTGTGCAGGGCTGCGTAGTAGGCGATCAACTGCAGCGGGATGACGGAGAGCAGTGGTGTCATGAGCTCGTGAATGTCCGGAAGGACAATCTGGTCGCCGTCCTGCTTCGTCGTTTCGGTGCTGATGATGCAGGCGTTGGCGCCGCGGGCGACGACTTCCTGGACGTTTCCTCGGATGTTCAGGTTTACATGCTTCTGCGTTGTGACAGCCACAACCGGTGTGCCGTCCTCGATCAGGGCGATCGTGCCGTGCTTGAGCTCGCCGCCGGCGAAGCCTTCTGCCTGAATGTAGGAGATTTCCTTGAGTTTCAGGGAGCCTTCCATGACGACGTGATAGTCCATGCCACGGCCGATGAAGAAGCAGCTGCGTGTCTCAAACAGGTAGTCGCGGGCGATCTGCTCCATGACGTCCTTCTGGTCGCATAGTGTTTCCATCGCGTTTGCGATCAGGCTGAGCTCCTGGATGGCGTCGAAGTCGGTGTCGATGCCCTGGGCGCGGGCGCTGTCCATCGCTAAGATAGAGAACACCGCCATCTGCGCGGTATACGCTTTCGTTGACGCGACGGCAATTTCCGGTCCGGCGTACGTGTGCAGCGTGAAGTCTGCTTCACGCGAAAGCGTGGAGCCGGGAACATTGGTGATCGTCAGTGATTTATAGCCATTCTTTTTCACGTTGACGAGAACGCCTCGGCAGTCCGCGGTTTCTCCGCTTTGTGAAATAAAGATAAAGAGCGGTTTTTCTGAAAGCAGTGGCTGGTTATATAGGAATTCACTAGCAATATGGACTTCCACCGGCTTCTTCGCAACCTTTTCCATCATTTCTTTTCCGACCAGGCCGGCGTGGTAGCTCGTGCCTGCGGCAATGATGTAGAGGCGGTCCGCGTCGTTGATTGCGCTGCGGATATCGCCGTCGAGCTTGATGTCGCCGTCGTCGTTCTGATATTTCTGCACGATGTTTCTCATAACGAACGGCTGCTCATCGACTTCCTTCAGCATAAAGTGGTTGTATGTGCCTTTTTCCGTATCGCTTTCGTCGATATCGGTCGTGAAGGAATGACGGGTCACGCTCTTGCCGTCGAGTGTTTTCACCTGGACATTGTCCTTGGTGACAACGACGATTTCTTCGTCCATGATTTCAATAAATTCTTTCGTGATGTGAAGCATCGCCATCGCATCGGACGCCACAACATTGACGCCGTCGCCGAGACCGACGAGAAGCGGGCTCTTGTTCTTCCCGACATAGATCGTGTCATTGTCAGCATTGTCGATCAGTGCGATCGCATACGAGCCGTGCAGAAGCGAGAGTGTATGGCGGAACGCTTCCTCGGTGCTTTCACCTTTCTGCGAAAAAGCCTCGACGAGCTGAACGATTACTTCGGTGTCGGTTTCGCTCGCAAGGGTCACATCATGGAGATACTCCTTTTTCAGCTGCTGGTAATTCTCGATTACACCGTTGTGCACAAGGGTATAGCGCTCACTCACGCTCTGGTGCGGGTGGGCGTTTTCCTTACTCGGTGCGCCGTGGGTCGCCCAGCGCGTATGGCCGATGCCGGTCGTACCGGAGGCGTCTTTATTGATGGCGTCCTCGAGAGAGGCGATTCTTCCTTTTTCCTTGTACAGTTCAATGCCGCTGTTTCCGACAAGAGCGATGCCGGCGGAGTCATAGCCGCGGTATTCAAGCTTCTGCAGCCCTTTGATGAGTATATCCTTTGCTTGTTCGTTTCCTATATATCCTACAATTCCACACATAGTACGTGTCCTCCTGAGTCGGCGGGACACGGCATGCCACGGGGCATAACCGGGCCCCGCTCTTTATTTTTATTTGGCGTATGAAGGGTATCCAATTCTCCCCGTTCCGCCTTCTGTTCGTCACTGCACCGATGTTTGTTCACAGAGTCACCTCTGTGTTTTCCATCGATCCTTAGCGGTTGTGACGTGCAACCGGGAGGCATCCGCCGATCGTTCGATGAACCTCCTCCTCGTCAACTGCCTGTGATTCCGTCCGATCAGGCAGTCCGGGCGCTTTAATTATAAAAATAATTTCCTCTGTCCCCCTTTCATGTTATCTTGTTCCATTTTACTATAAGACTTTTGGGGTGGCAATCTGCATCTTTCGACAAACGCTTTACTTAAGAAAAGGGTGAGTCTTGAAGAGAGTTTCCCGATGGCGGGATCTTTTAAACATGCTCTCTGCATCATTAGTCGGTGAATAGCCTTATAACGTTACGTGTTTATCCTGCCACCGGAAAATTCTATACAATAAATTATGCGCCGCCCCCGTCTGCGGTGAGGGCTGGCGCATATGACAATTTTTCAGGCGCCCATGTGCGTCTCGACTGCATCGACGACTTCCTGGACGTATTTTTCACAAAGCTCGGTCGTTTCCGCCTCTGCCATGACCCGGACAAGCGGCTCGGTGCCGGACGGACGGACAAGGATGCGGCCGTTGCCGCCCATATCCGCTTCGACGCGGTCAATGACTGCTTTTACCTCGGGGTTGCTGTCAACCTCATGCTTGTTCGTGACCCTAACATTCACAAGCTTCTGCGGGAACGTCTCCATTTCCGCGGCCAGCTCGGAAAGCGACTTCCCGGACGACTTGACCATTTCCACAAGCTTTAATGCCGTCAGCATGCCGTCGCCGGTCGTGACGTGATCGAGAAAAATGATATGCCCGGACTGCTCGCCGCCGAGGCTGTAGCCGCCGTTTTTCATTTCCTCCATCACGTAGCGGTCGCCGACCTTCGTCTGCTTCGTCTGGACATTGATGCCTTCGAGCGCTTTGTAGAGGCCGAGGTTGCTCATGACAGTGGTGACGACCGTATTGTGGGCAAGCATCCCTTCCTCGCGCAGATGCTTCGCACAGATGTACATAATTTTGTCGCCGTCCACGAAATTCCCTTTTTCATCGACTGCAATCAGGCGGTCAGCATCTCCGTCAAATGCGAGTCCGACGTCCGCCCTTTTTTCCTTTACATAAGCGGCAAGTGCTTCCGGATGAGTGGAGCCGACACCGGCATTTATGTTGATACCGTCCGGGTTGTTTCCGATCGTCGAGATATCGGCGTCAAGATCCGCGAACAGGTGCGGCGCGAGCGACGAGGCTGAGCCGTGTGCACAGTCAAGCGCAATATGAAGGCCGGAAAAGTCTTCATTAATCGTCTGCTTAAGAAACTGCAGGTATTTCTGCCCGCCTTCAAAATAATCATTAATGATGCCAAGACCCGAGCCGGCTGGACGCGGCATCGTGTCCTCGCCTTCAATGAGGGATTCAATTTCGTCCTCCTGCTCATCGCTCAGCTTAAAGCCGTCGGAGCCGAAGAACTTAATCCCGTTATCTTCGACAGGGTTGTGGGACGCAGAAATCATCACTCCGGCATGCGCACTGACTGCTTTCGTTAAATACGCCACGCCCGGGGTAGAGATGATTCCGAGGCGCATGACTTCCACCCCGATGGAAAGAAGCCCTGACACAAGAGCGCCCTCGAGCATTTCACCGGAAATTCTCGTGTCACGGCCGATCAATACCTTCGGATGATCAACTTCTCTTGTCAGTATGTACCCCCCGGCACGGCCGAGCCGGAATGCCAGCTCTGGTGTTAATTCTTTGTTTGCTATTCCCCGCACTCCGTCGGTTCCAAAATACTTACCCATACATCCATCTCTCCTTAAGTACGTATCCGTGTCTTACTCCGATGTTTCTTCTTCTGGCGGTGGTTCTTGTTCTTGTTCATCTTGTCTATCTTCTTCCTCTTCTGCTGGTTCCTCCGGCGTTTCATCCGGTTCTTCGTTTTCGTCGTTTTCTTCGGCCGCATTTTGCTGATACTCTATTTCCACTTCATTGATATCCGGTTCTATTCTTACGTTGGAGGGGCCGGCTGCGCTGATCGGAAGCGTCGTTCTGCCACCGCCATCCTCGTCTTCCTGCCATTCCGCTGACAGGGCGATATCATCCTGGGTGAGCCCATCAAGCACATTGGCTGCGCCGAAGAGTGTGACATTTGCTTGTCCATCCTCCGGATTCGCGAAATCAAATTCATGATCCTCCGGCATGTTTTCTATCTCAATCGGGATGCTCTCAAACGCTGCTTCTTCGCGGTCTGCCACCTCGACCTCGACCTCAAGCGTCTCCGGACGGATCCGTTCCACGCCTTCGGGGAGCTCCGGATTTATTTCTATCGTGCCATTGCCTTCAATTTCAGAGAGGTCAAGTACCGCTTCAACGGTATCAATCTCTTCTAAAATTTCCATCGGCCCGAAAATAGTTACCTCTGTCGGCTCAATATCGAGTGATTCAATACTAAGGTTGTCCGGCAGGCTGCCTTCTCTCGAAAGATTGATCGGCACCTCTGCGGATGGGCTGTCCGCCGGCACGTGTACGTTGACAATCTCTGGATCGGCGGTTATGTTCATTTCTTCCCCGTACGCGTCATAGGCGACGACCTGGGACTCTCCTTCCACGTCTCCGTTCGCCCCGGAAACATCGACATACGCACGAAGATTTTCAATCCTGCGGTGCTGCGAAGGCGCTGCAATCACCGTTACCTGTTCCGGGTCGGTCGATGGGTCGCCGAAGGTGTAGCCGTCCTCCGCTTGATCTTCATTTGTCAGCTCCACATCGACCGGATAGTCTCTGCTTTCGAGCTCTTCAATCGTGACACTCACGGTGCGGGGACTGATAACAACGTTTAAGTCCGCCGGGAAGTTCTGGTGATCCACCCGGACGTTATGGGTGCCTTCCCCCATTTCCTGGAGGTCCACATACACCTCATAATTGGAGCGGGATAATTGAAACAGCATGATCGACGTCTGCGTGCCGGTCACCTCGACATCGACCGTTTCCGGCATATCGACGACTGCATACTGTTCGTCATTCACCTCCGCCCGCAGCTCCACATCCTCGAGCGTGTAGCTGCTTTCGTCATTGTTTGGAATGACGCCGGGCTGATTACTGACGTTATTCATGTTTACCATGATATAGAGCATGACCGCGACACACAAGGAGACAAATTTCACAAACCAGTGATTGTTGAATAGTCTATCCATCCTTTTTGCCTCCCCATTGCCACAGGCTGGATGGATTCTTATCTTCCGTGAGCAGCAGCTCTTTTTCCAGCATAGCCCGTAAGGTTTCTTCATCTATGTCGCGGTGCAGGTCCCCATTCTTGGTGACGGAGATGCTTCCGGTTTCTTCGGAAACGATCAGCGTCATCGCGTCGGTGACTTCACTGATCCCTAGCGCTGCACGGTGCCTTGTCCCCAGCTCCTTGGAAATAAACGGGTTTTCCGAGAGCGGAAGGTAGCAGGCAGCCGCTGCGATTTCATTGTTTCTCATGATGACCGCTCCGTCGTGCAGCGGGGTATTCGGAATAAAAATATTTATCAAAAGCTCCGACGTAATCGTTGCATTCATCGGGATGCCCGTTTCCACATAATCGTTCATGCCCGTTTCGTTTTCAATGGAAATCAACGCCCCAATGCGGCGCTTTGCCATGTATTTCATCGATTTGAGGATGGCTTCGACGGTCTTTACCGCATTCTCCTCTTCCGGTGTAATGTTTCGGCCGAAAATCCTGCCGCGGCCGAGCTGCTCGAGTGCGCGCCGCAGCTCCGGCTGGAAAATAATAATGATGGCTAACAGCCCGTATGTAACTGCCTGCGACATAATCCACTGCAGCGTCCGCAGACCGAACAGACTGCTTAGCAGCCAGACGACGAGAATGACCGTTATACCCTTCAGCAGCTGAACTGCCCGGGTCCCCCGAATTACCGTAATCAGCTTATAAATGACATACGTCACCAGGGTGATGTCCACAACCATTCCTAATGTATTTAAAACATTTAAGTCTCCAGGAAACATCGTACTTCCTCCAATTATTATTTCGAAAAAAAACAAAATACCGATTACATTATAGCACAATTTTTTTCCCTGACGCTCGCCATGTACTATGTGCTTAATCTATCATGAAAAAAATTAAAAAAGGGAATGCTTCCCAGCGAGACTTATGAAACGATATAGATATATAGAAAAATACCTGAAGTACAGCAGCTTCAGGTATTTATTCGCTTTCGTCCCCGTGACTCTTATCTCCGAAGGAAAAGGCGTCTACGGCAATTCGTTTTGTATGATACCATACCCATTCCACAGCCTGGTCCACTTCTTCGACCTCTCCGGCTACATTTCCGGCAGAGGCCATGTAAGGTTTCCCATTAATGACCGTTAAATCTCCAGTAATTTCCCCGCGGACCTCGACTTCCCCGTTTCGGACGGTTAAATCGCCATCGACCACTTCTCCTTCCGGTACGATGACCCTTCCGCCTTCGCGGTCGATCTGAACATTTTCTCCGCCCACGACGGACACCTGGTCAGTGGACTGGTCACTCCAGACCGATATGAGGCTGGTGGCCATCATCAGGACGAACAGCGACGCCGCTACGAGAAACGGATGCTGGCGCGCCCAGCGCTTCCATGTCTTTCTTTTCTGCTTCTGCGGAAGGCTCGCCATCACCTCGGATGTAAATCCGGCCGGTGCTTCCATGTGGGAGGAGCTTTGCACAAGCATCATTGATTTATTCAGCTCATCAAAGTGAATACGACACTCCGGACAGGAGTCTAAATGAGTAAAAAAACGAACTCTTTCCTGTTCATTCATTTCCCCATCCAAGTATTTATGCAATTGCGCTTCGCATTGTTTATCACAAGCCATATTAATCCTCCCTCCTCACGCGCTGCCCAGTCTTTTGCGCAAGGCTTCCCGGCCTCTGTGAATATGTGTCTTCACTGTATTGTCCGGGAGGTCTAAAATGTCGCTGATTTGTTTTATGGGCAAATCTTCTATGTATCGTAATATAATAGCGGATCTGTACTTTGGAGGCAACTGGGAAATTTCCTCCTGGACCCTGCTCTGCATTTCCATCGTAACGACCTGCTCCTCTGGAAGCTTATCCGGTGTGGCTATCTGCGAATATCCGGTCAGCCCCTCTGTGCCTTTGACTTCCGCATCAAGCGAATAGTCAGGCTTTTTCTTCCGAAGCCGGTCGATACAAAGGTTCGTGGTGATCCGGAACAGCCAGGTCGAGAATTTCCGGCTTTCATCGTAGCTGTCCAGATTGGAATAGGCCCGAAGAAACGCTTCCTGAGCCATATCCTGAGCTTCATGGCTGCTGCCTGTCATCCGAAAGGCAATCTGATAGACTTTGTCCTTGTACAAATCTACCAGCTCGGCAAACGCATCCTGATCACCATCTTTTTTTATTTCTTTGATTAAGCGCTGTACAACCGCGTCCATACACTCGACCTCCACCCACCAAGCGGGTTTCTATTCTTACGTATCAGTTATCCATCCGTTTCAATTTTTACAAAAAAAAATCACGTACTATATATCTATTCTACGAAAATATCCGTATTACAGAAAATCATTCAAACGTTTGATTTACATTTTTTTGAACATGCTCTATTGTAACATGTATACCGTTTGTATTACTTATAAAATTTACAAAAATGTGAAAAATTCTAGGTAGGGGTTTTCATTACTTTCGGATTGGGTAATAATGTAAAGAATGTACAAACATGCATAGTTTTACGGAGGTGAACCCTTTGACTGAAACGAAGCTTTTAAAAGAAATAGAGTGGAAACGTCAATCTCTGAATAAAGCTGCATGGAATAAACCTCTCTTTTCTGAAGAAGTCGTCCGTCTGAGTAAAGAACTTGATTCTTTATTAAATAGATATGATGGCAAGAAAGCTGTCTCTTCCGACCATTGAATCGGGAGAGACTTTTTTTGTTTTTAAGGGCCGCTTGATTCTCATTTTAATATGGAGATGCGAATAGGCGTAATGGCGGGCTGCACAATAAAAAAACCCGGCGACTGAGCCGGGTGATCGTCTCTATATTTGGTGGAGCCTAGCGGGATCGAACCGCTGACCTCCTGCGTGCAAGGCAGGCGCTCTCCCAGCTGAGCTAAGGCCCCTTACTAGGTTATGTAATGGAGCGGGTGATGGGAATCGAACCCACGACATCAGCTTGGAAGGCTGAGGTTTTACCACTAAACTACACCCGCAGGAATTTCTGGAGCGGAAGACGGGATTCGAACCCGCGACCCCCACCTTGGCAAGGTGATGTTCTACCACTGAACTACTTCCGCGTTGTTTTAGGTAAAAATGGTGAGCCATGGAGGATTCGAACCTCCGACCCTCTGATTAAAAGTCAGATGCTCTACCAACTGAGCTAATGGCTCGCTTTAAGTAATTGCTTTTTTTGCGTGTGGCACACGTTATAAATAACCGTCAATTCTTGTGCTCGTCGCGTACTGCTATGCAGTACTTGCTCCTCGCAAACCTACTAAGAAGCTTATACAAGAGGTTTACGGTTCGCTAATGGCTCATTATATGAGTTATGCTTTTATGCAGTAACTACTTGTTATTAACATCCGTTAATGATTGTGCTCGTCGCGTACTGCTATGCAGTACTTGCTCCTCGCAAACCTACAACGATGTTTATTCAGGAGGTTTACGGTTCGCTAATGGCTCGTTGGTGCAAAGACAAATAGATTGCTTTTAACGTGCACCACTTGATTGTCCCATAGTTTGCTGCTGTTTGCCATAAACAGTGTTCCCTATCAAACAGGTTTTAAAACAATGGTGGAGGGGGACGGACTCGAACCGCCGAACCCAAAGGGAGCAGATTTACAGTCTGCCGCGTTTGGCCAACTTCGCTACCCCTCCTTAATGGAGATACTTTTCTATTTAAACAAACGAAAAAACGTTTGTCAACGTTTCTTGAATAGTAGATATAGAAAATGGTGACCCGTACGGGATTCGAACCCGTGTTACCGCCGTGAAAGGGCGGTGTCTTAACCACTTGACCAACGGGCCACAGAGGCAGCAAGAACGGTTATGCTCTTGCTGACATATGACATTATATAATAGAGTTCACAGGTTGGCAATAGATTTTAAGAATTTTAAGGAGCACTTTTGGAGTTATTTTTCTACCAGTGCCATTTGCAGATTTTAATGGACATATTCACTTGGATCTGTCCTGAGACGCCGTGCCATTCTGATCGGCGAATTTAAACAAACGTTTGATGGAGATGATCACTTCTACCACATAAGTATGCACCACATATGATTGATTTGAGCAGCAACTGGAGGCAAGTCTGACAATCTCGTCACTTTGCCGGATCTCCCGTCCACTCAGAAGCCAACCAAAAAGCCTGCCGTGATCAGTATCACAACAGGCTGAGCATGTAATTAATTATTCGTTTTCGTGCCTTTGGCGCCTTCTGCATTCTGCATATTAAAGAGGTTCGAATCAATGGAGAAGATCAGCTTCTCCCGCTCGCGCTTCCGCTTTAACGACAGCTGGATGAGCTGGTGCAGCAGCTGGGAATATTTTTTCCCGGCCGGCTCCCACAGGTAGAAGGAAAGAGAGCCTGGAATCGTGTTGATTTCATTGACGAAGACCTTGTCTGCCGTCTGGTCAATCAAGAAGTCAATGCGCGATACACCGCTGCAGCCGAGGATCTGAAACGTATCCTTGGCGAGTTCTTCGACTTCTGTCTTTCGTTCTTCGGTAACCGGCGCCGGAATGATGCGGTCGGTGCTTTCCATACCTTTGGAGCCTTCGCCGCCTTTGCCGCTGCCCCCCTGATATTTATCCTGATAGCTTAAAATATCTTCGGTTTTCAGCACTTCTTCAATGACGGAAGCTTCGACTTCTTCGTAATCACCGACGACGGAGCAGTTTACTTCTTTCATATCAGAAACCATCGGCTCCACCAGTATTTTCCCTGCAAATTCCATCGCTTCTTCCACCGCGCCTTCGAGCTCTTCCCGGTTGGCCGCTTTGTTAATGCCGACGCTTGAGCCCAGGTTCGCCGGTTTGACGATGACTGGATAGGTGAGCTTTTGTTCGATCATGCCTTCAATTTCACCGCTGTCCTCGGCCCAGTGACTGTTATAAAACCACACGTAATCAAGCACCGGCAGGCCGGAATCACGGAGCATCTGCTTCATGACGACTTTATCCATTCCGGCCGCAGAAGACATGACGTCACAGCCTACATAAGGAAGGTCAAGCAGCTCGAAAAAGCCCTGCAGTGCACCGTCTTCTCCAAAGGTCCCGTGGACGATCGGAAAAGCCACGTCGATTTCTGCCACCTCGCGTTTTCCAAATTTCGGCACGGGGTTTTTCTGAAGGATGACACTGCCGGATTCTGAACGTGTCACGGTTATTTTCTGGGCGGCAGCAAGGAGCTGCTTCAGGTCTTTGTAAGACTCAATATCAAGGAGCTCTTCTCCTGTATACCACTGACGGTCCTTGCTTATATAGACAGGGACGACTTCATATTGCTGGTCATCCATTGCTTTTATCGCCTGGAGTGCAGAAATAACCGACACTTCATGCTCGACGGAAATTCCTCCGAAAAATACACCTACTCTAGTTTTCATTAATGTCTTCCCCTCGCTTCCTTACTCGTTAAAAGTGTCCGGTAAATCGTTTTCTAACAGCACGACCGATTTCTGGACAGATACTTCATTCATCTTCGCAAGTGCATCCTGCAGATCAGCAGCTACATAAAACTGATTCTCCGGGTACCCTTTTGCGGCAAGTCCATCCTGCAGCGGCTTCGTCTGTTTTTTACCGACTAAAATAATGAAATCACAGACATCGGCGGCATATTCCGCAAATGATTTGTTCAGATCATATTCCTTCTCGCCAAGTTCAATCATGCCAGGGGTTACGAGCACTTTGTATTCCGGCATCTGCCCGAGCACTTCGAGCGCCATCCGCGAGCCGACCGGATTTGAATTAAAGCTGTCGTCGACGATCGTGATGTTGCCGCTTGTTTTTCTTAACTCCAGCCGGTGTTCCACAGGCTGAACCTGCTTAATCGCCCGTGCAATCTTCTCAAGAGAGATCCCTTTTTCGGATGCGATGGCGATCGCGGCAAGAATGTTGTAAATGTTATGGCGTCCAAGCAGCTTGGTCTGCACTTCCATGGAGGTGCCGTCATATTTATAGACCGTAAACTTCGAGCCTTTCGATGAATAGGAAATGTCCCCGGCCCGGTAATGAAGGTCGGTTTCGTCGATTCCATAATATATCGTGCGGCAGCGGTTGCGCTGCTCATAGGCCATAATATTTTTATCGTCTTTGTTTAAAAAGGCGGTGCCCTCATGCGGCAGCGTTTCCACGAGTTCGAATTTCGTCTTCTTAATGTTATCGAGGGATTTAAACGTTTCGAGGTGCTGCTCGCCAATTGCCGTGAGGATGCCGTATTTCTGATGGACAAGCTCACAAATTTCTTCGATGTCATGCTCCTGCTTCGCTCCCATTTCCGCAATAAACAGCTCATGGTACGGCTTCAGCATAGAGCGGATCGTACGGGTGACGCCCATTTTTGTATTGTAGCTTTCCGGCGTCATCAGTACGTTGTACTGGGAAGAGAGCACTCGTTCAAGAATGTGCTTCGTGCTCGTTTTTCCGTAGCTGCCTGTGACTCCGATCACTTCGAGGTTCGGCATCGATTTAATAATTTTTTCCGCATCGTTAAAATAATATTGATTGATCTGATTTTCAATCGGCCAGTTCAGCACATTGGCCGCTTTCACCATGAAAAACACGAGGAAATTTGTAATAATTGTGACAAGCAGCAGCCAGAATACTGTCCGTTCCTCACCCAGGCTTAAAAGAACGCCGAGCAGCGCGAACACACTGTACAGGACACCCGTCGTAATAAAAAGACGTTTCACGCGCGCTGTGATGACGAGCTTCTTTTTCTGCTGTTCTTCCTTTAAAAAGTAGCCGTTGACCGCATACAGCACAATTCCAATCAATAGCGCCAGCACTTCGTTCTCCATCAGTAATGCGAGAAATGCGACGGCGGGAACGATATTTTTTCCGGGAAACACCTGGCCTGGATGGTCTTTGATCCAGCGCCAGTAGCGTTCGTTCCGGTACGAATTTAATTGCAGCATATGCGCACTTTTTTTCACAAGCCTGGCGGTGTAAAAACCCCATGCTGCTAAAAATATTATAATGAGGAAACTAATCATGGCTCGACCTCTCTCCCTTCTCTTTTTTTAGGAAGTTGTCGACGATAATAAGGAATTCGTTCAGGTTATCAATGTAGGAATAATGCCCGGCCCTTTTCAATACTACCAGTCCTGAATCAGGTATCATTTCTTCCATTATTTTACCGTCTTCCACTGGGGTGGCTTCGTCGTTTTCTCCCCAGACCAGCAGGGTGGATGCTTTAATATGAGGCAGATGATGGCGCAGGTCCTCGTTGACGACCTTTACCATGGTCTGCTGCATCGTTCCTGATACATTCTTATAATCGGCAGATCCGAGCTTTCCTTTTACTTTTGTCAAAATGTCGTCCTCATAGCGGTTAATAATCGGCAGCTTTAACAGCTTCTTAAATGTTTTGTACGTATACACCTTCACGTAATATTTGAGCTTGCGCTTCGGTTTAATACCCGCGCTGTCCACGAGTATTATTTTACGGACAGGATGGGCAGACGCATATTTAATCGAGACGCGGCCGCCGAAGGAATGGCCGATGAGAATCGGATTGTCAATTCCCAGTTTGGCGAGAAATTTCCCGAGCATATCGGTGTAATCAGCGACGGTCCACGGCTCAGGAGGCTCTTCGCTTTCGCCGAATCCCGGAAAGTCAATCGACCACACCTTGAAATTCTTCTCTAATGATTGGTGAACCGGCGCAAACGTCTGAATGTTGGCGCCCCAGCCATGCAGCAGTAAAACGTCCGCTCCCTCGCCGGAGACCTTATAGTTTATTTTCACACCGTCAATATCGATGTTCACAAAAAAACGCTCCTATTCTATGAAAATCTTCCTGCTCGATCCGAGGCAGGCATTCTTATTTTATGTATGCGAAAGGATGAAAAGCACGCCTATTTCACATGTAAACACAATAACACCATTATATCTTATCACATCTGAAAGGAAACGAGAATTGTCACTTTTGACCTGATTATGAAGGAGTTCTGTTTCATTGACTTTTTATTTAGGGTTACGTAATATTTTTATAGATTAAGAAAGAAGGGATAGCATGGCATCGGAGGAAGTGCTTGACCCCCGCAAAAAGAAATTATTAATCCGCCTTATTTCTATTATACTTATTTTCGCCGTGATGAACGGCACGATGTTTAACGTGGCCGTTCCGGATATTCAGGATTATTTCGGCCTCGCTGCCTCTGAGGTGAGCTGGGTGCTGACCGGCTACATTATGGTCTATGCGGTCGGATCGCTCATGTACGGCAAGCTCGCTGATTACTATCCGATTAAAACACTTTTGACATTTGGGATAACGCTGTTTGCTGCTGGAGCCCTGCTCGGCTTTTTTTCGCCGAATTTCGGCGTGCTTATTCTCGCGAGAGTTCTGCAGGCGGCCGGCGGCGCCACCATTCCGGCGCTTGCCTTTATCATTCCGGCCCGTTTTTTTCCGAATGACCGCGGTAAGGTGTTTGGTGTCATCTCCTCGACGGTTGCTTTCGCCTCCGGGATCGGACCGATTATCGGTGGAATCGTCGGCGGTGCCCTGGACTGGCGCTACCTGTTTTTATTTTCCGTCGCCTCGATGATTGCCCTGCCGTTTCTGCGGAGCTGGCTGCCGGAGGAGAAGAAAAGAGGAGGCTCAATCGATTTTCTCGGCGCGTTTCTGTTTGGTATCGCGATTGCCTCACTGCTGTTGTTTGTCACGACCGGCATCCTCTTTTTTGTCGGCTTGTTCGCAGCGTTCGCCGCTTTTTTTGTATGGCGGACGATCAAAGCGGCGGATCCGTTTATCCGGCCGGCCATGCTGAAAAATAAACACTACACCGTCACTATTTTCACAAGCTTTCTTGGCACGAGTACGCTCTTCGGCCTTATTTTTGTCATTCCTATAATGATGAGAGAGCTCTACGATATGAGCACGACCGGCATTGGCCTGGTGCTTTTTCCCGGGGCGATGCTTGCCGGCTTTCTCGGCAGGCTGGGAGGAGAGCTGGTGGACCGCAGAGGCGGGGAGTATGTAGTGGTGCTCGCCCTGATCCTGATAGGAACCGGCTGCTTTTTCATTTCCACCTTCGCCGGATATGCGCCCTGGGTCGTGTCTTTGTCTCTCATGATTGCGTACCTTGGCTTTCCGTTAATCCAGAGCTCGACTGCGAACATTTTATCGACCATATTACCGGCGGAGTCGACCGGTGTCGGCATCGGTTTATTTAACCTGATGAACTTTATGGCCGGCGCCTTCAGCAGCGCGATCTTTGGAGCGGTGCTGGAGCTGAACAACGTGACGCTGTCCTTGAACCCGTTCGCACAGCACGGCTCGAATGTGATTTTCTCCAACCTCTATGTCTGCCTTGTGTTTGTTGCGGCGGCAGCTCTTATCATGTTTAAGCTGACGTTTCGGCCGCTGGCGTCTGTGCAGGAGGCGGCGGTCGATAGGCAATAAAAAACCTGCCGCGACAAGAGTCACAGCAGGTTCGAAATAGGCGGAAGGCGGACATTTGAGGGAGGGGAAAGTTCTGGGCAGATGAAACACTTCATCTCTGCCTCTTTGTAATCACGCTCAGTCCGAACACCCGCCCTGCCGCTCTGCCCGCTTGAGACGTAAAGGTTACCGTCACCTTCGTTCTTCCATTCGTCAAAGCCGCCGGAACATCATAGGCTTTTTGAAATAACTCCTCCGGCTGTTCTCCCTGAAGAATCTCACGTGCCACCACCTTGTCGCCGACCGCTATATCAAACTCTCGTTCATACCTTGTGCCGTCCGCTTCCAATGGTCCGTCACTGCCGTAATACGTAACGAGCAGGATATTTTCTGTGGCCGGGTCCACCGCCATGTCATAGCTGAAACTCCCATCCCCGCGGCATTCACGCCAGCCGCTGTGCACCTGATGCAGATACCCTGAGATTGAATTGCACGCTTTCAAGTGATGATCTATCTCGGGCTGCTGCTCGTTCGGATATACGGTATCGACGGTTTTCACTTCCGATTTTTCGGCGCGGGACCGGTATTCTCGGTAATCCGCTTCATTCATGCATTCCCAGTACAATGTATAGCGCTGGTGATGGAGTTTATAAAAAGGAATTAGTTTGATTTTTTGGCTGCCGGGCATTGCGATCGCTTTTGTTTCAAACAGGAGCGGATTACTGCTGACCTGCTGAATTTCCTGTTCCACCTCCTCTTTATTTGTCACGAGCACCGGCGCCTCCACCCGTTCGTGATAATTCAGCTGCTGATGATCCTCAAGAATATCGGTGGCTGGAAAATTTTCCGTACCAAGAGCACCCGCTAATACTATAGGCCCGTACATGAATGCTTTTTTACTTTCCTGATCCTTTGCCCTGTATGTATGCAGATTCATGGGCATGTTCACTTCCACACGGTCGCCACTTTTCCACCTGCGGCTTATTATCAGATAGCCGTTTTCATTTGGAGCATGGTGGTACGCTCCATTCACGAGGATCTGAACCGTCCCCACTGTCCAATACGGCTCTCGAATGCAGATATCAAGCATGCTGCCAGTTGCTTTTTTAACATACAATGTCGTCGTCTCCTCGTTTGGAAAAGAGGTTTCCTGCTCCAGTACCATTCCCCTGTCCTGCATAATCAGGCGGGAGGATATAAATAAATTTACATACAAGCGGGAGCCGCTGATGTAATAGATATTCTGATGGTACCTCGCCGGATTTTCTAAGCCGGTTCCTGTACAGCACCAAAACGAATTCTCCGGTGAGCAATACACCTTAAAATGTCCCGGCAGCGTCGACACGAAATACGTTTTCATCCCGGAATCCGGGTCCTGTGAAGCGAGAATGTGGTTATAGAGCGCTTTTTCATAAAAGTCCATATACACAGCCTTCGGAGACCAGCGGAACAAGTGGGAGGTAAGCTTTAACATATTGTAGGTGTTGCACGTTTCGGTGGTGGTAATACCTAAGGCTTCCTCCTCCGGCGGACCGAAATGCTCACGGATGCTGTTGCCGCCGATAACATACGTACGGGAGGCTGTGACCTGGTGCCAGAAAAACCTGGCAGCTCTTTGATAGTAAGGCTCTCCCGTGATCTCATAAAGCTTTGCAGCTCCTATGACCTTTGGAATCTGGGTATTCGCATGCTTTCCCTCCAGCTCATCCACCTCTGCTGCAAGCGGATCAAGCACGGCTTGATGACAAAAACGCTTTGCGAGCGTCCGAAATCTCTTCTCTCCAGTGAGAAGATATACCTCTGCCATCGACTCATTCATACCGCCATGTTCACACGTTAACATTCTTTGAAACTGGTGGTCTGAAAGCTTTGCTAATCCTTTTTCTGCCCACGCTGCCAGCTTCACTACCACCTCTCGTGCTGGTTCGTAGCCCGTGCAGTGATATGCATCAATCAGGCCGGCAAAGATTTTGTGGAGGCTGTACCACGGCACCCAGGACCCTGCCAGTCTGAAGCGTTCCACTTCGAAGTCCCCGGTGAATACTTGGTCAAAACAAGTTCTCGGAAATCCACTGACATACCCGTCCGGATCAAAGTGCTGAATATGCTTCAGCTCATCAACGGCATATATTACCTTGTGCTTCAGCTCGTAGTCACCTGTTGCTTCATACATGAGCGATGCAGCCGACAGCCAGTGTCCGATTGAATGTCCCGCGATCGCCGTAGCTTCCCAGCCACCGTATCTTGCTTTTTTCGGCGGCTGCAAGTTCGCTTCATAGCAGGGGGCAGCCAGCCGGTCTATATCGAGCGATAAAATGTAACCTTTCCCTGTTTCCTGGGATTCTTTAAAAAGTCCCTCTAAAAGCTTCACCCGGGACGCTTGCTGATGATGTATAGTTTCCAACGCCGTGATCTCCTTTACTTAATAGATTTACTGTTGCGCCATTTGAGAAAAACTACTTTTCTCCGGCAGTGAATACGATGTCATTTTCATCATAATAAATCCAAGTACACTGCCGCCAAACACAGGAATGAGTCCCGGCACCTTTACAAACACATATATGGACCCCGCAAGCAGTATGATCATGGACAGCGTCTGCAGCGGCTTTCCTATCGCCATCACAAATGCGTAAGTGACATACTGCCTCGTGCTCAGCTTGAAATGAACAAACAATGGAAATATATAGAGAAGGACGAGTACATAGACAAATATGAGCAAATACGTAATGATGGTAATCATTTGATTAATCAAGCTGGCATCTAACTGCTGAAGTACTCTTACATTCACATATAAAACAAAGCCTGCAGCCGTCAGCATCCAGCCAATCAGATTGGCTCTCAGAAATTCACGCTTGTAATGATGCCAGAATTGCTTGATTACAGGAATGCTTTTCTCATGCTTGACATCCACGATTCGCGTCCGCAGTACAGCAAAAAGTGCGGCAGTGGCCGGGAAAACCCCGAATACAAAGAGACCGAGCGCTGAAAACAGCACCCACAGCAGATTTGTGAGAAATAAATGCAGTGCCCACTCGCCGAAACGGATATAGTGACTTGTTATGCGATTCATAGGTAAGCTCCTTTCTCAGCCTTTAACGGAACCAATCATAACTCCTTTTTCGAAGTATTTTTGAATAAACGGATAAAGGAGGAGAATCGGCAGTGTGGCCACGATAATCACCCCGTATTTAATCTGATCGGCATACCTTTGTGCGTAGCCCCCGCCCGTATCTCCACTTCCTGTCCCCTGCATCGACACCTGATTGGATAACAGAATATCTCTCAACACAATCTGCAGCGGCTGCAGGCTGTAATCTCTGATATAAATTAAACCGGTAAAAAAATCGTTCCAGTGCCAGACGAGGTAGTAAAGGCCGATGACCGAGATGACAGCTTTAGAGAGCGGCAGAACAATCTTCCAGAAAAATGTGAAATGGTTACACCCATCCATCGTTGCAGCTTCATACATTTCCTTTGGTATGGTGTTTTCAAAAAAGGTACGGGCAATAATGAGATTGAATACATTCACCGTCAGCGGGTTGAAAATAAAGACCCACATCGTGTCAAGCAGCTGCAGATCCTTCATTAATAGATACGTAGGAATTAAGCCGCCGTTGAAAAACATCGTGAAAATAAAGAAAAACATCAGCGGCCGTCTTGCTCTGAATTCCTGTCTGGAAAGGACATATGCGGCAGGAAGAGTAAGCAGCAGGTTCACAAACGTTCCCCCGAAGGAGTAAATCATCGTATTGCGGTAGCCTGTCCAGATTCTCGGGTCCTGAAAAATCTCCTGGTATCCATATAAGCTGAAGCCTTTCGGCAGCAGGAGAACCTGGCCGGTCGAAACCATGGTGGAATCACTGACCGAAGCAATAATGACAAAATAGAGCGGATAAGCCACCACAAAAAATACAATGGCACATAGAAAATAAACACAAATATCAAATATCGTATCGGAATTGATTTTTCGTTTCCCTTGCAGCGTTTCCATTACTTCCCCTCCATTCCGTTGCTACCATAAGCTGATCCTTGAGTATCGCTTCGCAATATAGTTCACCGCTACTAATAAGGTGAAATTAATCATTGTGTTAAACAGGCCAATGGCCGCAGCATAGCTGAATTGATTGGAAACAATCCCGATTTTATACACGTACGTTTCAATAACTTCCGAGATGGGAAGGTTCAAGGAATTCTGCATCAGAAAAATCTTTTCAAAGCCTGTGCTGATGACAGTCCCCATGTTTAGAATCAAGAGGATGATAATGGTCGGCACGATCGCCGGCAGCTCGACATTACGGATGATCTGCCATCGGTTCGCTCCATCGATCTTGGCCGAATCATATAATTGGGTATCAACGCTCGAGAGAGCTGCTAAGTATATGATGCTGTTCCAGCCGACATGCTGCCAAATATCAGAAAGCACATACACCGGGACAAAGGCGGTGACAGAAGCGAGCAGATTGGAGTCGAATCCGAGCTTACTGACAATCAGTCCGACTATTCCTGTATTTGGGGAAAGCAGCACATTCAACAGCCCTACTAACACCACAATGGAAATAAAATGAGGAAAATAAACGGTCGTTTGAAATATTTTCTTCCCTTTTTTCCAGCGGATCTGATTAATTAACAACGCAAGGAAAATGGGAGCAGGAAACCCTACAATAATAGTAGTAAGACTGATCAGCACAGTATTTCTCATTAAATCTGCAAACATGTGACTGTTAATAAACTGCTCAAAATATTTAAGGCCGACCCACTCCCCGCCGGTCAGCCCTGCACTGAAATCATACTCACGAAAAGCCAGTTGAATGCCGTACATCGGGATGTAATTAAAGATGATTACCGTGATGATCGCGGGAATAATCATCAGCCATAGCTGATAATCTCGTTTAAACGTGTTTATGACCGTCTGTTTCTTTTTTTCAGTGACTGATTTTACATTTTTAATCTCTTCTGTCTGCGGATTGACATAGGCCAAAAACACCACCTCTTCCTTTATTTTGTAAAGGGAGGCTGCACCAAACCCGGTACAGCACCCTTCCCTTCCATTGAAATTATCAGGATAGTTATTCTACTTCCGCCTGATAGTCATCATAGTAGGACTGCATAATTTCAATGTTTTCCGGAAGCCCCATTTGGTTTAATTCATCGACATACGCGTCCCATTGGGAATCAATGCCGCCTTCTGTCACCCATTCTCCAAATTTGGACATCGTTAAATTTATAATATCTGTGTTGGTCAAGCTCATCTTGTTATTATCTTCATCACTGTATTTAATAAAGATTCCGGGATAGACATCATTTTCTGTGTCGATAGAATCCAATGTCTCCTGTATTGGTTTTGTCTGTTCTCCTACAGCCTGCATATCCTCACCAAGTGTTAAATCCAAAGAGTCGGATATATACATTGGACCATTATCCGCCCAGGTGGTTGTCCACTTCCACGTTCCAGGGTCCATAGATTCGTCTTCCGGGGGAAGCACAGTATACGAACCGTCTCCGTTGTCTTCAATGTTGGTCCCGAGCGAGCCGAATAAGACCTGCATACTGACCTCCGGATCATATAATTCATTGATAAATTTCATGGCCGCTTCTTTGTTCTGTGCCTGAGCAGACATTTGCACCATGTTCTCTCCGTAATTCAAAACGTCATAATCATAAGTCCAGGAGACTTCTTCAACCGCATCTTCAGAGACCTGCATCGGTTCAAATGCGGTGTACTGCGGTGCAAGTGTATTTCCGAACCTGTCGGCGAGCTCCCAGCCGAAGGTGTAGCCTACTTTGGCGGTTTCTCCATCGCCGCGCCCGAGCGATTGGTACTTCGTATAATCCTGAGTGAATACTTCGTTATTAATGAGCCCATCACTGTAAAGTCTGTGCATAAACTCAACGAACTCTTTATAGCGCTCATCCACGAAGAAATTCTTCACTTCCCCATCTTCAACGAAATAACCTTCCCCTCCGCCGCCGGTCAGGGTGATGCCAGTGCTTCCGAGCAGTACTGTCGGATGAAAAAAGCCAAAGCCGGTCGTTTCTACGGGGGCAAAGTCCATCGGAATTTCGTCATTCGGGTTGCCATTTCCGTTTGCATCCTCTTCTTTGAAAGCCGTCAGCACTTCATGCAGCTCGTCCCAATTTGTCGGTGCCTCCATCTCAACATTATCTAGCCATTCCTGATTGATAAATTGTCTCGTAGACGTTTCCGGCCAGAACTGTTGATATTTTGGAAGCCCGTAAATTTCGCCATCATTCTGGGTAGACAACACTTCTAATTCTGGTTTTTCTTCAAACATTGTCTGGACATTTGGTGCATTTTCATCTATTAACTCATTAAGATCCTGAAAAAGGCCGGTAAACTTAGAAAAATCAGCATCTGTGATGGCGTTTGGCCCGATAATCAAATCCGGTATTTCCCCGCCTGATAGCATAGCTCCCTTTTTTTGATCCCAGTCGGATGAAACCTCCTCCCATTTAATTTCTACTCCTGCCCGCTCTTCCGCTTCTGCCAGCCACTCCATGTCAGCAAGATCTCCCGTCTGTGGATGCTTTAGGAATACTGCCGAGAGCTTTGCCTTTCCATCCTCAGTTTCAGAACTCGCATCCTCGCTGTTACTGCAGCCTGTGAAAATTCCCGTCACTAAACAAACCGATACTAGTGTTATCAAGTGTTTTTTCATTGTTTCCCCCAATCCTCTTTCTGAAATTTTTTTCTTGCGCCTCAGTGCCTGCACATCTGCTAAGATAAATTTATCAGCTTCCGCGTTCACCATCCTTTCTTTTTCAAAAATTTGAAATTATAGATAAAAAAAGGAAATCAAAGATACAATGGTACGTACAACATGTTATAAATAGACTGGCAGCAAGCTTATGAATTAGAAAACTTTAGATCCAGGAAGTAAACTATTCATACTTACCTTAATTAAAGCGCTTTCATAAGTTATAATTTGAATAATATCATCTTGTACGTACATTGTCAGTGGCAGGAAAAATACAATTTGTGGACAAAATTGACTTGATGAATTTTTTTCCGCAGTACAAATTACGTATAAAGAAAGTGAATAAAAATGGCTCCCTATTTAAAAACAACCGCAAACTCCCCGGTCGAATTCGTTCTTGGAGGAAAGCTGCTCTCGACAGGGCCTTTTACTCATATGAAACGGACGATCAACAATTATGAAATTATTATTGGAATTGAAGAAGTGCTTTTTATTGAGTGCGATGGAGTAAAGTACGAGGTAAACCCTGGAGACATTTTGATGATTCAGCCGGATCAGCTTCACGCAGGCTATGCTGAATCCAGCCCCGGTCTTTCTTTCTACTGGTTTCATGTTCTGTTTCCAGATGCTGTGCAGCTGCTTAATGAGCAGAGAATGGATGAGGAAGCCAAAAACCTGCAATCCAGTCCAATTCTGCAAAAAGATAACTGTTCGATATTTCTGCCAGTCTTTCTGCCCTTGCAACGGACGGACCGCATTTATATTCTTTTTAATCAATTGCTTGATGTGGCAAGCGCTCATTACTATAACCGCCATGCCGCTAATTTCTTTGCCACCTCTTTGCTTATTGAAATTTCTGAGGATACCATCTCAAGCTTTCAATACAAATCAGAAAAAAACCATTCAGACAGTAACCTCTCTACCATCCTAGAATGGATCCGGCTGCACGCTCTCGAACCTAAGATTACTACGAGCACTATCGCAGAGACTTTTAGTTATAATCGTGACTATTTATCACGTATGTTTAAAAAGGAAGTCGGCATGAACGTGAAGGAGTATGTCCACCTCCTTAAATTATCTAAAGCAAAGGATCTTCTTGTCCAAACCAACAGCAGCATCGGCAATATATCGAGAATGGTCGGCATTTCAGATGAAAGGTATTTTATGAGGCTGTTTAAAAAATATGAAGGAATGACGCCGACCGAATATCGTATCGCGTATAACCATATTCCTTTGAATAAAGAGTAGCGGAGAGGAGGAGTGGAAAGGAGCTAAATGATAAGTAAGACTGCAAACGTGGGAGAAGAGTGCACGAGGGCACACGATATCCGTCCGCTCGTTTCGGACGGTCCCGGCCGGACATACAATCCGTTAAATCCTTAAATAACCGGCTTTCGGGGCAGATAATACAGCTGCTCCCGAGAAGCTCAGGGTTATTCATGGACACCGTAGTATTCCTCCAGAGTCAGATCTTCTTTATGAAGTTCTGCAGCCACATCTTTCCCGACATAGCGGAGGTGCCAGGGCTCATACTGATAGCCCGTGATATCTGTTTTGTCCTCGGGGTAGCGAATGATGAAGCCGTAGTCATGGGCATGCTTTTTCAGCCATTCGCCTTCCGGGGTATTTCCAAATGCATTCGTCAGGCCGAAGTCGGCAGCAGGCGAGCTGACATCCATCGCAAGACCTGACTGATGCTCGCTCTCTCCAGGCTTCGCACTATAGTTATTCGCTTTTTCTACACCAACTGCAGCAGAATTCGCATTAAATATTGCTTCCTGTCTTTCATAGGAGCGGTATCCTGACACGGCAAACAGCTTCAGTCCCTCTTTTTTTGAAGCGGCAAAGAGCTCTTCAAGCGCTTTCCCGACCGGCTCTCGGACCTGCTTTTTGGGATGATCTCCATCAAAGGAATAGGCAATGTCCGGGATCATTAAATCCTCCGGTTCGTAGTCGCCGGGAAGACGGAATTCACGGTTCACAAGCGCGAGCGTGTCGTCCGGTTTTTTCAGCTCGCCGGCGTCGTTGATTTCCGGAGCCTCTATCTCTTCTTCATAGGAATTCTCTTCCTCGGCATCGTTTTCCTGTTCGCCTTCGTCTGACTTCGAAGATGTTTTCCCGGTAACCTCCTCTGAGCCGCCCGCTGGTTCTTGATGTTCTGTGTCTTCTGTTTCATTTTCCTGTTGTTTTTTTTCTGTATTGTTTGATTCGTTATGTGTACTTTGAGACGGCGTGCAGCCGGAAATGGCTAAAGTCAGCACAAGCGCAGAAAGTATATATCGTTTTTTCATGCCTTCACGTCCTTCTTCTGCTATGTCCTGATGTTTCCCATTCCTAGTGTCATTTTAACATTAGATAAGACGTGGGAAAAAACAAAAAGGTAACACAAGTTATGTTTCCAGCGGCTCCAATATGCTCTTTGTATCATTTTTTGGAGAGTTGACTATTGTAGAAACTGTATAGGCCGTCATATTTTCGGAAGGGTACGGCTCAAGCAGGGAAGATAAGTAGTGCACATCCTTTTCCTGGCGGTCCAGCCAAATATGCTGGCCCTGCTCGTCTAATATTACCGGCATCCGGTCGTGAAGCTCTTTCATGAAAGCATTTGCCTGCGTCGTGATAATCGTGCAGGACGTAATTTCTTCTCCACTCTGTTCCCAGCGGTCCCACAGCCCGGCGAAAGCAATAACAGGCTGGTCTTCCACGGAAATTCGGTACGGCTGCTTTTTTTCTTTCTGCGGTTCCGCCTTCCATTCATAAAAGCTGTCGGCAAGCACAAGGCAGCGCCGCGAGGAGAGCAGACGTTTGAAAGCCGGCTTTTCTGCCGCCGTTTCCCCACGTGCATTGATCATTTTGTAGCCGATTTTCGGACTGTCCGCCCAGCTCGGGACCAGTCCCCACCGCAAAAATCCGGCCCGGTTATTTTCTCCGTCATTTACGACGCAGAGAATCTCCTGACCCGGAGCGGCATTGTAGCGGGGCTCATAGCTGGCGGGAATCTCTACATCAAATACATCCTCCAGGGTTTCTTTAGATAACGTAATCGTAAAACGGCCGCACATCACTACTTCCTCCTTTTTAATGTTTTCTCTGCCTCAGCAGAAACAGCGCCATCAATATCGCAGTCACACCGGCAGTCAGCTTGCCGATGATCATCGGCTGGATCATCTCCCGGTCCACCGCTGCAGTAAAGGCAAGATGTCCCCCCAGGACAAACGCCCCGCTTACTGCAAAGGCAAAATTAACGACTTTGCCTTTCTCATTCATATCTTTACTAAGTACAAACATCGGAATCGCGTGGGCAAGAGAAGATACTATTCCGGCAAGAGACTGCCCGTCCGTGTGTTTTTCTGTCCATACGCTTTTTCGCAGTACTATTTTTATAAAAGACACCATCGGAAACGCTCCGGCCAGTGTAAGTGCGATCGTTCCTACCGTTACGATTCCCTCTTCCGGCGGTGCCATACCAGGAATAATTGTAATATTGAGCACCGTTTCAAGTAAAACAACCGTCGTTGCTGCGGTAGTAAAGATCAAGACAAACCGGCCCAGCACCTGAAAGGCAGCGATCATTGCTGCAGAATTCAGCATCAGTCCTGCCAGCACAATCAGCGAAAACAGAAGCACTGGAATGGTATTGCTTACCATATTACCGAGGGAAAAGCCTGCAGCTGCTCCGCCGGCCAGCAGCCCTATAGGTATCGTAATTATTCCGGCAAGAATCCCTTTTGCCAGGTGTTCCCGGTCTTTTCTCTCAATGATGCCGAGCGCTACAGGAACCGTAAAGGTAAGCGTCGGTCCGAGCATCGTTCCAAGCAAAATGCCGGCAAACCGTGCGGCGTCCTCAGACTCCGCCAGTTCACCGGCAAGGGCATAGCCTCCCATATCCAGAGCGAGCAGGCTTGTTGCAAACATGGCAGGGTCAGCGCCGAAAAACTGATACACCGGCACGACGGCCGGCTTCAGCAGGGAAGCGAGCACCGGGGCAAGGGAAATCATCCCAATCATTACGATGGCAAGCGGTCCCATCGCCGCAAATCCTTTTTCAAATTCTTCCCCATAGCCGCGGGGATTGCCGCGCATCTTATCGACGGCACCAATCACCGCAAACCAGGCGATAATCAGTAATACAATTTCCTGCAGTCCCGGCATGCCAAACCCTGCTTTCTAGCGCTGATGTTCTGCCTGTTCTCGTTCAAGCTCCTTTTTAAGAACTTCTCTGTTTTCATTGTGTTTTTCAGAGAGAAAACGCGAGAATAAAAAGCTGTCCACAAACGCCTGTAAGACGTCATAATCTTCATTTGATACGGCTTCTTTCTTCAAAGCTTCTAAATACCAGCGCGAATCTTCAATCCGGTCACGCATTTCCTTCAGCTCCGTAGTTGCAGTACCGTGCCCTGGGATGACGAGCTCAATCTCTTTATCAAAGATGACGGTTTCAAGCTTTTTCAGCGTCCGTTCGTAGGCGCTGCACGTATGGGTAATAAACGGAAACTCCACGTCACTCAAATAATCTCCGCAGATCAGCACCTTCAAGTTATTGATGATTAAAAATGTCCCGTCCGGTGTATGCCCGGGGGCTAAATAAAATGTCAGCTTCGTATCTCCGATTTCCATGATTTGTTCATCGTAATCAATGATAATATCGATACGCGGATAATCCAACACATACGGTCTCTGAATGTAATAATGATCATCGAAATCCTGAAGCTCCTGCATGGTTTCTTTTTTTCCCGTCCGGGCCACAAATCCGCGTGAGGCGATCGTCACCGCTTCCGGGAAAGCATTGTAGCCGATAATATGGTCAAAATCAGAATGGGTAAACAGCAGGTATTTTCTCTGTCCTTCATCAACAGATTCGACGTACTCCTGAATGGCAGCGATCTCTTCTGGGAGCCAGGTCGGATCAACGATTAAAATAACGTCTTTCGTCACAGCGACTGTCGAAGTTGTCTGATGAAGCGCACTCTGAAAAACCGTTACATACTTATCTTCATATTGAACCGCCACAGAAATCACCCTTTCTCTTAGATCCTGGTCTGAAAGAAAAAGATTTTATACTATAAAGAATTCGACGACAAAGTCTCCATTCCTTCCTGTATGTGCTGGTATAATGTTATTGCCCGGCGGAAAATTTTATCGGTAAAGAAAAAACAGTTTATTTATAAGGGATGTTATATAAAAAGGTTGATCACCCGTTCGCAAACTCGCTTGCACTTTAGAAGGATTAACTTTATAGATTAAAGTATAAGAAAAGCTAGGGCTTTCGCCATTTCCTGGTGACAAGCCAATTTTTTCTTTACCGCGGGCAACGCTTCAACTTCCTCGGCAGCTAGTCGCTGCCTGCGGGATTTTCAGCCGTTGCTTTTCCGCGACGCACCGGACGTGCTAGTGTCGATGTTGGCCACAGGACGTGGCCGGTTTAAATCGACCTGGCGTCTCGCATGCTCCGGACTGATCAACAACTTCTTTATATACACACGGGGATAAAATTATGCACAAATCTGTCGGAAATTGATCTTTTTCGCCAAACTCTGCTTTAGCTCACTGTTTAATACCCGAGAAGTGATGGATGTGTCAATCACAAATAACATTAGAAAGGTGTAGAGATAGATGAGAGAAAAGCTGCTGCAATTTACTTGGCTTACTGCCGCCCTCCTTTTTCTATTAGTAATGTCCGGCTGTTCCTTTTTTCAGGAAAGTTCCTCAGCTGATTTTATACCGGCTGAAGTAACAGAGGTGGTGGATGGGGATACCATCAAAGTTACGATGAATGGCGAGGAAGAAACAATCCGGCTTCTGCTCATTGATACTCCTGAAACGGTCCATCCCGACGAACCGGTGCAGCCCTATGGCCCGGAAGCGAGTGCCTATGTAAAAGAGCGGCTCCCGGCCGGAGAAGCCGTCGAGATCGAGGTCGACACAACGACGCGAGACCATTATGACCGGTTTCTTGCCTACGTATGGCACGACGGAGATATGCTCAATGAAAGTCTGATTGAAGAAGGGTTTGCCCGTGTCGCTTACGTTTACGAGCCGAATACGAGGCACGAGCAGGCATTTCGGGACATTGAAAAAGAAGCAAAGGAAGAAGATAAAGGTATTTGGAGCGAGGAGGGCTACGTGACAGAAGACGGCTTCCGCGAGGAATACATAGACAACGACGTCAGTGAAACAGCTGCCGGCAGCTGTGAAGACCCTGAAATTAAAGGAAATGACAGTTCAAGCGGAGAGCTGATATATCACGTGCCTGGTGGGCAGCACTATGAAGAAACGATCGCAGAAGAGATGTTTTGTACGAAGGAGGATGCGGAGGAGGCAGGCTACCGGCCCTCTCAGCGCTAAAAAGTCACTTTAAAGGACAGGTAAAAAGCTAGATGCCTTGTCACCAGTCTTACTCCTGCGTATACTTGCTATGGGAGAAATGAAAATCAGGCAGGTGACCCGTCGTGACAGACCAGGCAGCAGTTCCAGGAAGAGACTACTTTTTCGATAATGCAAAATTTATACTTATAGCACTCGTTGTTGTCACCCACGCACTCACGCCTTTAATTGGTGAACATCAATTCGCTCGTGCGATTTACTTATTTTTATTTACCTTTCATATGCCGTTGTTTTTTCTTATTTCAGGCTATTTCGCGAAAAGCGCCGTGAAAAAGAAAGTGATCTGGAAGCCTGTACAGAAGCTGCTCCTTCCGTACTTCATCTTTCAGATCATCTACGCCTTTTATTATGTTGACGTGTACGGTGACCCGTTAGAATTCAGGTTTTTAACACCTCATTGGTCGCTGTGGTTTCTCGTATCCCTGTTTTCTTTCTATTTACTTATCCATGTATTTTTCAAAAAGTCGCCATACATGATCATTGTCGCAGTCGCTCTTGGCATTGGGATCGGCTACACAGATTGGGAAAATTTCATGAGCATCGGCCGCACGTTCACCTTTTTCCCGTTCTTTCTGGCGGGATATTTTATGGAACGCAGACATTTTTCCTTTGTCTTTCAGCCGCTGCTCAAAGTTATCTGCCCGCTTCTCATGCTTGCGGCACTCGTTATTTTCTATATTTTTGCCTTTGATGTCCCGCATGAGTGGTTTTATGGAAGTGACTCCTATCAGTCGATTGGATTTGAAGAAGAATACGCCGCCTGGTACCGCATGCTGTTTTATGTATTATGTATTGCGATGTCGATTGCTTTTCTTGCCGTGGTACCGCAGCAGAAGTTATCTATTTCCACCTTTGCCAGAAATACCATTTATGTCTATCTTCTGCACGGATTTCTTTTTCGCTACCTTCGTGAAACTCCGTTCTACGAAAGCATTGACACTGTGTTTGAAGTGATTCTTCTTATTGTATGGTCGTTCCTTTTTACGTTTATGCTCTCCACGTCAATAGTCGAAAAAATGATGAAGCCCGTAATAGACCCATTTGCTTTTTATGATGAACGGAAAAAAAGAAAGCATCCAGATTAACTGGATGCTTTCTTGGTCATATACATATTCCACTGGGACTCGGTCTGCGCGTATAGATTCCCGGCTTCCTCCGGGGAAATATCAAACGCTTCGCCTGCCTTATTTTCAACTAATTCATCATTTTTTGCTTCGTCGTACTTTTCTCCAGCTTCTTCGAGGTTTGCATATTCATCTCGCATATAAAGATAAACATGCTTCTGCTTATCCGGCAATGTTAGAATAAACTCGTCTGATAACTCATCTTTCTTTACATTTCCCATTGCTTACCCCTCCTTTATCTCTTACACACCTATACCATTGAATCGACAAAAACAAACACCTTCCTGGCGGTACATTCAAAACGTCTACATTTTATAATGATTTCCACCAAAACGCAACTGGCTTTTCGTTGTAATGGAGAATAAATATGTAAGGATCAGTAGTAAATTCAAGTATTCCCTACACTTGGAAAACTTATTCATTCACCATTTCTATAAACTCATCATTAGTATATGAGTATGTCGGAAAATTGTGAATAATCCTCCAGGCAGCGCACTTGCCTGGAGGACAGCTCATCATTATGGAGTAGATTCTTCCATCGATTCTTCTTCCATCATTTTTTCCATATCGGCCTGCACATCTTCCATATCCACTGCGTTGTCTACAATCTCCTGCGGCACTTCTATTTCGCCAATTTCATCAAATTCCGAGAATGTCGCCTGGATGGACTGGGAAATACTCATCGTCTGATCTTCCTCTTGAATCTCCATTTCCATATTCATATCCACCTCTTCCTGATAGAACGTCTCCTGGTTAATATAGAGCACATAATGAAAGTTCTTAATTTCCATTGCTTCCATTACTTGCTCCATCTGTCCTTCCATCTGCGGATTTGATTCCATCATCGCAAATTCCTCTGCAATTTCCATCAGTTCCTCACCGGAACCCTCCACCTTCACCGCATAGCGTCCGTCTTCTTCTTCCACTGTGATCTCATCTGTAAAATCCTGCAGCATTTCGACCTGCTCCTGAGGCGTCATATCCATATTGGCCATTTCAAGTGTTCCCATTTCATCGCCTTCCGCTTTTAACCACTCATCATCCGTATGATCGGACATATACGTCATCCCATCCTCGGTTAAGTATTGCTCGAACTCTATCTCTTCTCCGGTTGATGGATCAGGCATATTTAACACCTGATAAAACGACATTGGCTCCAGAACCGTATCCATGGATATCGTCATATCCATCGGCATCTCTTCCCCGTTCATATCCATCATCTGCTCAATATTCATCGTGCTGTGGAAGCTGTTTACCTCCGCCATCGCTTCATGGGACTTAGTCAAAATATCCTCTGCAGACATCTCCTCGGCAGCGGGTTCTTCCTCTCCTGCCGCAGCTGCATCCTCTTCCCCGGATTCAGCATCCATCTCTGTTCCTTCCGTTTCTTCTTCAGCCGGATCGCTTCCTGCTGTTTCTTCTTCTGTCCCTTCATTTTCGCCACAGGCAGTCAGTGCAAATACGCACACCCCAGCAGCAAGGACCATTCCAAACTTCTTCATAGTAAAACTCCTCCCAGATTTTCCTTCCCCTAATTCTTTCGTCATAATAAATCTGTAAAAATAGAACTGTAAAATTTTCCAATAATACTTTATGCCCAGTATCACGAATGGATAAACCTTACTGTTATGTACGGAAATGATATAAGGTCAGTTTCAGAATAATCTAGAAGAATGCTCTTGAAGAGAGCTCGCGACGTTGAAATTTTTAGAATAAGGAAGGGATTCGATCATGGTTACGGGAAGGGAAAAAGAGTCGAAGCCAGAAATAGGAGGGACAAAAAGTGAGCGGGGTCATAACGATAATATTTATCGCGGGTATTATTATATTACTTGTCTTACTAGCCATCGTCACAACTATTCATTCATCCAGGAAATAAAAAATAGAGACCATATTGCCGGTCTCATGGAATTGATATTATTTTTTTCTTTTTCTCGTCAACTTCTCCAGCAAAGCTTTTGCTCTTCCTTTCCGTTTTTCCGTCTCCTCTTTGTCTATCACCGCATTTTTCAGGGAACAATCATCTCCCCACTCGACTTCCAGTACATCTCCCTCCTGCACTCCATCCGGGAGCTGGCTGCGCGAAACAGTCTTTCGTTCAGCTTCTTTCCCGGCAGGCAGGAGAACGGCAATTTCTCCTTCAAACCGGTCCAATGTATACTTTTTCACAAAATCACTCCTGGTCTACTGTGATAAAAGGCTTCATTTTTTCCAGAGCTGCTTTACTTGTCGCATCACTTTTCAGCAGTAATAATGTAAGTTTCCTTAGATGGTTTTATTGCCTGCTTCACTTGCAGCTTTGCATTCGCGATTTCATTTTTCATTTCAGATAATTCAATCCTCGGGTGATTATGCTGAGCATTCTCCTCTTTCTCTAATTCTATGCACACCAGCATGCCTCCTGGTTTTAGCACATGATTAATTTCATTTAATACTGCATTCAACTGGTTTGCTTCATGTAAAACTAAAGAAGCAACAACAACATCAACAGAACTAGCAGGCAGCGGGATGTTCTCCATACTCCCTTTTACCGGGTGAACGTTCCTACTATTCTTTTCTGTTATCCTTTTTTTAAGAAATTCTAGCATATTATCATCGATGTCTAATGAATAAACAGGGCCTATCGTTTTTTGGGCAATCGGGAAAGTAAAATATCCCGTTCCAGCACCTAAATCTAATATCGATTCCTCTCCCTGGAGAGGCAGAATATCAAGCAGACTCTCCGGTGTCAGTCCCATTCTCTTTTGTGGATTTTCCAGATTGGCCACTTTCTTTTCAAACATCTGTTTCATTTCTTCTGGATTAAAATTTTTCATGCAAATCAAATCCTTTCATTCTTAATATGGTTATAAAAGACTCATAATATCTATAATTAAAATAAAAAAATTAGGTCGAGTGTGTACAATTATTTTCTTCAAACTTCCTGGATTCTATTTGCTTGGCAATGTCGAGAATTGATGTGTCTGCTAATTCCTCTGTCATTTTCTTTTCTGCTTGTATCATTACATTTTCAATTAAACATTCTCCATTTTCAGTCTCACCATGTTCCAGTGAACAACTAAATAAGCTCGTTTTTCCTTCAATCGCATATATAACATCCAGAAAAGTGATATCAGTAGAATGTTTCGTAATACGATAACCGCCTTTAACACCGGGAGTTGACTCGATCAGCCCTGCCTTAACCAATTTAGTCAGTATCTTCGATAGATAAGTGGGAGATAAATGTTGAACCTTTGCTAATTGATCTACTCCTACTGCTTGATTTCCTGCAGATATTGTTAAATACACCATGGTGTGTAGGGCGTAATTAGTGGCTTTTGAATACTTCATTTACTATCCTCCCTATAAATGATATTAAAGAGCTTTAATGTCTATAATTTATTATAAACGTTATAACACATAAAATAAAGATATAAATGAAGAAAGTCCATGACCGAATTATAATTCTTCCAACTTTCCAACCCTGGGAGCTACTACTTCCACCAGATTCGGAATGCAGTCATTTTCTTTAAAGAGGTCATCATAGGCGATATAAACCGTTAAGTCTTCGACGTATTTTTCACTCATGTGTAGTTCCATTCCGTTCATGTTCAGGGCTACCTCAAAAACTGTAAGAGCTGTTCGTTTATTTCCGTTATGAAAAACATGACTTCCTCTTGCGATGGAGTGGTAATAGCAGCATGCTTTTTCGAGAGTTTGCCGAAATACAAATTTTTACTTGCTGGTTCGATGCCTAAAGCAACAATTACCTCCTGGGTGAAAAAATTGCCCGAAGTCCAGTTTTTCTTTTGTGTGACGCACAAAAACTGTGCCGCAGGAGCAGCACAGTTTTTTGACTTCTACTCATTGATTGTCGTTTTCTTCTTTCCCTCAGATAAACTGCTTTTTTTCATATCTATTAAAACTCTTCGTATTCAGCCGGATCCTGATCATTTAATCTCCCATTGGGCTGAGTTAACACTGAGATCGAGCTCATTTCTGCTTCATTTAATGCAAAATCAAAAATCGATATATTCTCAAGCTGATGCTCTGGAGAGGATGATCTAGGAATCGAGATGGCTCCCAGTTGATAATGCCAGCGTAATATAACCTGTGATATAGTCTTCTGATGATCTTCGGCAATTCGCCCAAACGTTTCTTCTTGCAGGACGTCACTAGCTCTTGCCAGCGGACTCCAGGATTCGGTCTTAATTCCGTTCTTTTCGTGAAAGCTTCTTTGTTCGTCTTGATTAAAATAAGGATGTAATTCAATTTGGTTGATGCTTGGCTTTGTACCGGTCTTTCTTTCTAATCGTTCCAAATGCTCAGGCAGGAAATTACTCACTCCAATCGAACGGATCAGTCCCCATTGTTTAGCGTCCAATAATGCCTGCCAGGCTTTTACGTAAGTATCTTGTTTAGGATTCGGCCAATGGATAAGATATAGGTCATAATAGTCCAGCTGCGCGCGATACAAGGATTCTTGAATGGTCGCCACCGCTTTATCATACGTTTGATAGCGCCCCGGCAATTTTGATGTAATGATCAAATCTTTCCTCGGAACGGAACTGCGCCGGACTGCTTCACCTATCATGCCTTCATTTTCATAATTATAGGCCGAATCAATGAGCCGATAGCCTGTACTAATGGCACTGGTAACAGCATTAACCCCCGCGTTTCCTTTAAGTTTAGCGGTGCCAAGCCCAATTACCGGCATCGTAATTCCATCATGAAGTGTAACCTCTGGAATGGATGTACTCATAACGAATCACTCCTCTCCTTACTATCTAATGATTACCATTAAAACTAAATATTTAAACTTTTTAAATAATGATTACCTGGGCTTGAAGTGTGTTCTCATCAAAAAAACTAGGCTGATTTGCCAGCCTAGTGAAAAATACGTATTATTTTAGCAAATATTTATTATAATCTTACTGATTCAACACCCCATCATTTATAACTACTTTTGTATTATCGAAGGTAAAAAAGTTGAAAGGGATGGCACAAAGGTAATCACAAGCAGCCCAAATATTAATACTGCAATAAAAGGTAAAGTCCCATTTATAACAGTCGTCAACGGCGTCTTGGCGATACCTGCTGCCACGAATAAATTAAGGCCAAACGGTGGTGAGAGCATACCAATAGCTAAATTAACGATCATAATAATCCCAAAATGTATCGGAGAAATCCCCAACTCCACTACGATAGGCAAAAATAAAGGAGCTAATATCAGTACAGCTGCACTAGGGTCCATAAACATTCCGATTATTAATAATATAATAGTAATGATTATGACGATCATAAGAGGGTTCGATGCAAAACTAAGCATGGCATCAGCAATTTGAGCTGGAATCTTTTCTTTCGTCAAATACCAACTGAACACTTTGGCACTCGAGATGACCAGCATCACCATAGAAGCAATTACCACAGATCTTTTTGTGACTTCAAATAAGGTAGCAATTGTTAATTCTTTATAAATAAAGAATCCAATGAACAGGCTGTACACTATAGCCACCACTGCTGCTTCCGTAGGGGTGAAGATTCCAAAATATATCCCGCCTAATACAATGATTGGCATAATCAAGCCCCAAAAAGCGTCTACGGTAGAGCGGATCACTTCTCGCAAAGATTCTCTTTCATCTGGCTTGTGGCCTTGGACCTTTGCAATGATAAAGCTAACAATAATCAGTAACAGTCCAATAAAAATACCTGGGATGATACCAGCGATAAATAATTCACTGATAGATACTTCCGCAATGACTCCGTAGACTAACAACGTGATACTTGGAGGAATAATAATTCCCAATGAACCAGCCGCACACATTAAACCAACAGAAAATTTGGTAGAATATTTAGCTTCCTGGAGAGATGGTATCATAATGCTACCCACGGCTGCCACAGTAGCTGGACTTGAGCCTGATAAGGCAGCAAAGAACATGGAAGAAATAACCCCTGCGATAGGCAGGCCTCCCGTTGTCCATCCAACGAGCTTACGTGCCATGTTAATCAGTCTTTTTGAGGTTCCTCCCGCCAGCATTAAATCTCCAGCAAAAATAAAAAATGGTATAGCCATCAGTGTAAATGAATCCAAACCGGCAAACATAGTCCGTGCCACATTATCGAGGGAACTTCCCGATTCAAGTATTGCGTAAATACTAGCTAGTCCAAGAGCCGCTGCAATTGGAGTACTGATGAGTAAAAGAATGATAAAAATAGCAATAATCAAACCGTTCACCTCCCTATGTTGATTGTTTTTTGACTTTCTCTTCTCTTAAAATCTGAAGATCCTCCCATATCAATTGAAAAAATCTCAGCCCCATTAATACTGCCCCAACTGGGATTGCTAAGTAGGGAATAAACATTGGCAGGCGTAATGCAGGTGTATAATTAGCAAACTGGGTGACATTATCTATGGTTTGAATGCCTGATATGAAGATAAACCCACAAAAAATAATCGCTGTAAACGATGCCGCTATTTCCAGAAGTTTTTTATAAAAAGTGGGCACATAAGTAATAAGAACATCGACTTTCGCATGCGCCCGCTCTCTTACAGCAATACTGCTGCCTATAAATATAAACCAAATGATTAAGTAACGAGCAAGTTCCGCAGACCACATAATTGATTCATTAAACACATACCTCATAACCACCTGCACAAAAATCAATAGGGTTGCCAGCATCAGAGTAAAAAACCCAAAATATTCCTCTAAATTATTTAATACTTTGTTAACTTTCCCCATTTTCGCTCCTCCTCTCCAAAGAAGATATATGGCAACCAAGAAATAAGGAAAGGGAGGCTGCCTCCCTCCCTTTTGCATTATTCAATCGTATCTAATATTTCCTGTCCGCCTTCCACTTCCTCAACGTATTGATCATACACTCCCTCGCTGGCATCGATGAAGCCCTGCTTGGCTTCTTCTGTTAACTCTGTTACTTCCATATCTGACTCTTCCACTGTCTGAGCATATTCCTCTTCTTTTTGCTCGGATTGTTCCCACTGCCACTCACTTGTCTCCTGCGCTACCTCCGTTACTGCTTCTTGTAAATCTTCGGGCAGCTCCTGATAATAGGATTCACTGATTAATAATGCGTACCCCATATATCCGTGAGCACTATATGTCATATAATCCTGCACCTCGTAAAAGTTCTGAGACACAATATTGGATAACGGATTTTCCTGGCCATCTACTGTGCCCTGCTGCAATGCAGTGTACAGCTCAGAAAAATCGATAGAAGTACCGCCGGCTCCCCAAGAATCAAACTGTGCGGTTAGCAACGGGCTTTGGGAAACACGCATGGACAGTCCTTCCATATCCTCTACGGATTCTATTGGTCTTTCTGAATTCGTAAAGTGTTTAAATCCTCCGTCCCAATAACCAAGCGCTCTTAAATCTGCATCTGTTAAGTACTCATTTAATGAATCCGCAAGCTCTCCATTTACAGAATCAAATGCATGATCTCGATCATCAAACAAAAAAGGCAAATCGAATACTTGGTATTGAGGTACAAAAGAAGGGAGTACTCCTGTAAATGGTGCGTTCATTTGAATCGTACCCGATTGCATCTGCTCCGTGATTTCTCTGTCACTTCCCAATTGAGAATCAGGATAAATTTCCACCGTCATTCTTCCATCCGTCCGCTCTTCTAATAACTCACCGAAGTGCTCTGCGGCTTCACCCTTTGCTGTCGAAGGCGTCACTACGTGGGCAAATTCAATGACATATTCACTCTCCGCATCCGCTTCATCAGATGCCCCGTCCTGTTCATCATCTGAATCGGCATCTTCTGTCCCTCCATTTTCATCACCATCGGACAGCTGCAAGCAACCGCTTACAATAAATATTATTGAAAATAAAAACAAAAATAAGAATGTTTTTTTCATTTTCTTCCCCCCAATTTAAACTTTTGCAATGCTTATGCTAGGGGAAACTTCAGGGATCGTCTTCTCAAAAATTGTTCTCCCGTCTCATTTTAAGAAGTGAAATATTCTACCTTATTAATAATTATTAACACATTCATTCATACGCGGCTGCTTTGTCTGGGGATGGCACTGACATTCCACTCTGTCTTTAAAAGACATTTGCTCTTCCGTCTTAATCCATTTGTTCTTTTCCATTCTGTACCATAGAACAATGGCTCTAAATACAATATCTATTCCAATAGCCGTCCATACCCCGGCTATACCCATATTCATTTGTACAGCAAGCATATACACCAACCCTGTTCTCACGATCCACATCCCCATGGTAGTCAGGTACATCGGGTATTTCGTGTTTCTCGCGCCTTGATAGGCCCCTGTTAATATCAGCAAAATGGCTAAGAATGGCTGGAAAACAGCTGCAATCTTCAATGCTGTGCCTATTTCCGCAATCACGACAGAGTCTTCACTGAAAAAGCTGCCAATCCATTCGCCTAAAAGGAATAAAAGGACCCCCATAAAAATCATAAAAAAAGCTGAAATGTCAGAGATTAGCTTTGCGTAGCTCTTTGCCTCATTGTAATTTCCAGCTCCCACTTGTTTTCCTACAATGATCGTTGCGGCAGCTGCAAATCCATAAGCGATCATATAAGAGAAGGTTTCAATGTTTCCTGCTATTTGATGGGCCGCAAATGTATTCGTTCCCAATGCGACGATAAAACCAAAGTAAACCACCTGCCCTATGCGCATGGCCAGACGCTCCCCGGCAGCAGGGGTCCCTAATCCAAGTAATTCTTTTTGATAATCTTTATGAATTCGCCACCATTCTTTATAAAACGTGATTTGGTTATTTTTTTGGATATAGTATACCAGCACAACCGTACCCACAATCCGTGCGAAGACCCCTGCTATACCTGCCCCAACAATCCCTAAGGCTGGTATAAATAAAAATCCAAAGATGAGGACATAATCCAGAATGATATTGACGACATTTGCAATAATTACAGCCTTCATCGGCGATTTTGTGTTCCCAATTCCTCTCAACACACTGCTCAAGACAAACATGTAAGCCATGAATATGGACGGTACAGCGACAATTCGAAAGTATAGCGCCCCAATCTCCAACACCCTCTGTTCCACCCCTAACAGACGGAGTAGTGGCTCAGCAAAAATGAACGTTACCAGTCCGGTAAACAATCCAATGAACGAAGCTAAAATGATGCCCTGTTGAGCCACCTTTGAAGCCCGTTTATAGTTACCTGCACCGGCTGCATTCACCATTAATACATTGACCCCCACACCGACCGCCATGAAGATGGCAAAGTAAATGGCTAACACCGCGTTCGTCACACCAATAGCTGACACTTCTTCGAGACCGATTTGAGCGACAAAAAATGTATCTGCAAATCCAAGCATGGTCTGAAAAAAATTTTCTATGACTGCGGGAACAGCCAATACAATAATGATTTTTATTTTTTCCTTCGTGCTTAGTCCTTGAGCCAGCGTTTGATCCGACACAGTCATTTTGAGTGTTCCTCCAGATTTTTGCATGTCGTTTTGTTATCTTATAAAATAACCTGCAATCCTTTTTTTAAACAAATAGAAGAGATAGACGTTCTGATCAGCGCCAAATACAACATTAAACTAATGCTGGGAAATAGAATGTGCAAAATAGTCATATAAACTTTACACTAATAGGAGTATCTATATTTAACATCTAGGCCTATTTAAAATGAAAAACTACCAAGAAAAAAATTCTAACTCAGTAAAAGGAGAAGAGTGGATGTTCTTTACATTTGAAACATCAGTACAAAATAAAGTGACATTTCTATTATCTCGTTTCCCCCGCACTTCCGGTCTAACTGCAGCAGCGATGTTATCTTTTTTAATAAGCGGGTGCAGCTCAGAAGAAGTGACTGAAGAACCAAGCCCCTCTTCAGAAGGTAGTAACGTAGAGGAAAAAGAAGAAGCGGAAGAAGTCGAAGAATCAAACGATTCATTCTCTTATGGGGTAAGCGCCGGCCACCCTGCTGCTGTGGATGCAGGAATGGAGATCCTGGACCAGGGTGGAACCGCTGCGGATGCTGCTGTTGCAGCGGCTTATGCAGTATCGGTCGTAGAACCTTTCGCTTCCGGTATCGGCGGCGGCGGTGTAACGCTAATTCACGAACAGGGAAAAAACCCACAGGCCTATGATTATCGGGAAGTAGTGCCCGAAAATGGTATCCCTTCCTCGGACATAGGAGTACCTGGTTTTGTGGCTGGGATGACGGAACTGCACGCAGACTATGGAACAGCGGAATGGGAGAATTTGCTTGATCCCGCTGTTAATTTGGCTGAAGAAGCGGAAGTGTCAGAGCTTTTGGCAGAGCAGCTTCAGTCGGGCGAAGACAGGATCTCCGGCCCTCAGGTCGATCATCTGTATCCGGAAGGCGAACCTCTGGAGGCCGGCAGCGATATGACACAGGAAGCGCTTGCGGAAACACTTAGAGACATTCGCGACAATGGAAGTGACACGTTTTACGAAGGAGCTATTAGTGAAGAGCTGACCTCTGAAATAGAAGGGTTAGATACAGCTTCTCTTTCCAGTTTTGAGGTGGGCCGACATGCTCCGTCTACCGGTGCTTTTGCAGGATACGAAGTGATCGGTGCTCCACCTCCGCTTCCAGGTACTGGTGTTATTCAAATGCTGCAAATTCTCGAAGCACGCGGAAACTTAGAAGAAGAACGGGACAGCAATGAATTTATCCACGATACAGCCATGGCATGGAGGATTGCACAGCAGTTTATCGAAACAGATTACGGCGACCCTCATTTTGTTGACGTGCCGGTAGAACAGTTGACGGATGTGGAAGAAAACACTACTTTAGCTGAAGAAATATCCAGCGACAGCACTCTTTCTTCTGAAGGGGTTTCATCTTATAAAAATGGAGACCCTAATACTACTCACATTACAGTGGTTGATTCTCAAGGAACCGTTGTATCTATGACGAATACCCTTACAAACTTCTGGGGCTCTGGAGAATACTCAAATGGATTTTTTCTCAATAATCAGATGGACCGGTTCAGCATTGGACAAGAAGATACCAATGAACCGGAACCCGGAAGACGTTCGGTGACATGGTCCTCTCCTATGATTCTCGCTGATTCTGAGGGACCAGTGCTGGGGATCGGCAGCCCTGGAGGCGAACGAATTCCCACTATGCTGAGTCAGGTTATTGTGGATTGGGCCGTACGAGAGACAGAATTGGAAGAAGCAGTGGAAGCTCCCCGCTTTCATTTAGAAGATAATACGCTGATTATGGAGGAGCTGCCAGAATCATCCCAACAAGAAGAACTTCTTGAAATTGGATACAGCGAGATTCAAGAGCCTTCTACCTCTCTATATTTCGGCTCCATCCAGGCATTAGCCATTAATCGGGAGACTGGTGACCTTTCAGGAGCCACAGATCCACGCCGGGAAGGAGACTGGCAGAGTGGAAATAGTGAGTAAACACTGATATGTTATCTAATTTTAATGTGATAAAAAGAAGATCTTCACGCTTTCGACATATTTTTCTCTTATTATGTGAAAGTGTGCTTTAAAAAACTTTATAGAGCCGATTTATAAAGAAAGATTTTCCTTTTAAGAAAGAAGGTTCGCCAGTGACACTCCCTCACCATGAAAATCAACGGATAGATTTATTAGATCAAATTCGCGGAGTAGCTTTATTTGCTATTTTTTTAGTGAATATTCCTGGTCTTACCACAGTTGCAGATGCAGATCCGTTTACAATAAATTCCACGCTGGAAGCCACATTAGCCATCGGCCTGCAAGACAGCGCAAGACCCTTGTTTGCCTTCATGTTTGGAATCAGCCTGGTCCTTATTTACGATCGTCTCAACTCAAAAAGCTTAAATCCATACCCAACATTGATACGACGTTTTGGAATACTGTTTATTATTGGGGCTTTCCATGGATATTTCGTGTGGGCCGGAGATATTTTACTCCTGTATGCCTCCGCCGGTTTTGTTCTTTTACTAAGTTTAAAGCTGTCTAAAAAGTGGTTCATTAGTTTAGGTATTATCTTTTGGCTCGGATATTCCGTCGGTCTTGATCTTCTTAATTTTTATACATCCCTTAACCTGCCTCCAGATGAGTGGCTTAAGTATTTCCTGGGATCGAAGGATTACCCGACAGGGACAGAATATCTTCTTATTGAATTTTCTTCGATGATTGATCATTTGGGTTATTTCTTCTTTGGTATGTATGCTTATCGAAGCGGAGTTTTCTCAAGAGAATGGAGAGAAAGACAACAGAAATGGACAGCTGGCATTGGAGTGCTTCTCCTTGGTTTACTTGGAAAAACAGGAAGTTATTTTGAAGTAGATTCTTTTTGGTTCCATCATCTCGATGATTTTTATTCGTTTTTAGTCACCATTGGGTTGACCTTGTGCCTGCTTCTTCTAGGAACGAGCAGACAAAAAATATCATCGTTGCTTTTGCCCTTTAGTGCCGTGGGCAAATTAACATTCACCCATTATCTAATGCAATCACTTATCCTGGTTAGTTTGTTTCAGGGCAGCGGCCGAACCATTTTTATAGACATGGGCATTTGGAAATCACCAAGCTACGTTTTTGCAATGAGTATCGGCCTTCTTGTATTTGGTTTTCAGATGTTTATTAGTCCTTTATGGTTAAAAGCCTTTTATTATGGCCCATTTGAATGGATATGGAGAATGGGCACTCATGGAAAATGGGTGCCCTTGATTCGGAGGCGTCCTTTACATCATAAGGACACACACAGATAGAAGAAATATTACCAGAGGAAGAGAATCAAAACTTCCTCTATTCCGGTAAAATCAGGCTCAGTTGATTTGATAAGTGGTCAGTCAAATTTTAATTTTTCTTTATTTGAGTGTGTAATGGCTGCCTTTACCTCGATTGATTCCAAGGAAGACTCAGTAAGAGGCAGTTCTCCTTTAGTAGTAAATTCTCTCCACTTTTTGGGATCCTTTTTATATAGATGATATGAAAGATTGAATATATCCGCATCCATTTTTAATCCATTTTCAAATAAATGCTGTAATTGACGTTCAACTTCTTTTTCTGTTTTTTTCTTTAGTTCACTTGCAGATACGTTCTCTAAGAGTTCGATCACGCTTCCTTTGACAGTAAGTTCAAGCTTAAAAGTAACATTATTTCCATTGATAATAGGCGTAACCTTCATCTGGGGTTGAGCAAGAATTTCTGTAGCCACCGGCTTTCCATCTTTTTTAATCACGATGGGAATTCTAGTGGCTTTCTTATCCGTAAAGACGAGTCCATTAATTTTTTCATCCTTTAACAGCCCTCGAAAGGACTCGTTTTGGATAAAACCTGCCCCGTTCATATATAAATTTGGCTCATACTCTTCCGCCCCCTTCCATCTTTTCTTCACGATCGTTACATTGGGAATGATGGTATTTTTTCCTGGTTCTGTTAATTCAGCTTGAAAATGATGTTTTCGTATTTTGGGCACCCTGGAGCTTTGACGGTAGCTTTCTATCGGGTCTCCCAAAAAAGAATAGAGCACACTTGTTTTGGAAGGAGGCAGTGTCGTCAATATATCTTCAAGTGGTTGATCCGTCATAAAAATAAACAGGGTCGGCCTGATTTCATTAAAGCGCGAAAAATCATCCAGGACACTTTTAAAATTAGCTTTCAAGGCACGCTCATGAAAAACAACCGAACTAAGATGTCCCCAGTATATTCTTCGTTGGGAGGATAGGTAAAAATTATGAATGGCAGCCACTCCTGTATCTCCTCTTCCTATGACCACCTTTGCGTTTTCAGAACTAGCGGAAGCTCCTCCCGCCTCATTAGAGCTCATCCCTCCATCTTCTCCTGCGAAATTTGCTACTTGTCCGTAAACCACAAATTTATCATCCACGTAATCAACGCCTATGGAATGGATATAATACATCCCCTCTATTTCCTTATCATCCCAACACCCGCTCAGAAGACAAATTGAAAAAAGCAGCAAGAGGACTGATTTAATTCTTTTTCCACTAACCATCACCTTCCCTCCCGTCTGTCTTCATCTCCAGTATGGAGAATGGAAGGCCTGCGTGATTGTTTTTTCCAGGAAGGGCGAAAGATTGTAAAAATAGAATCCCGTATTCGTAACGGAGCGAGCGGAGCCATATATGGGATACTGTACGATCTTAAGTGAGATACATAAATTAAGATCATGAATATGCCGACAAAAAAGCCAAATATTCCAATAATGGAAGAAAGGCCTAAAATAAAAAGTCGAAGGATAGTGACTGTGCCCTGGAGAGCCGGGCTGACAAGGGTAAAGGTGGATACCGCTGATGTGGCAACAATTACTACCATCACAGGATTGGTAAGTCCGGCGTTAATGGCAGCATCTCCAATTATCAACCCCCCGACAACAGCCAGAATTTGGCCGACGGCAAGAGGAAGCCGCAGGCCCGCCTCCCGAAACAATTCAAACAATCCGATCAACACAAATGCTTCTAATGCAGCAGGTAAAGGAACACCCTGGCGCGATTCCGACACACTGGCCAATAATATAAAAGGAAGCTGGTCCTGATGAAATGAAGACAACGCCACCCAAAACCCCGGAAGAAAAGTGGCAACAGAAATTCCAAGCAGCCGCAGCAGGCGCTCAAAGCTGTTATAGAGCCATGTATATTCCGCATCCTCTGCTGTTTTCAGCATCAGGGTAAGATTTACTGGTGCTAATACTGCCTGTGGCAGCCCATCAATAAACATAACGAATCTACCACGTAATAACGCATCTGCTACGTAATCCGGCCTTCCGCTGTTTTGATACATCGGAAATAAGCGAAAAGATGATTCAGTAAGAATCTCCTCGAGCTGTTGAGTACTTAACAGTGCATCAATGTCGATATCCTCCAAGGATTCTCTGACATGATCAATCATATCTTCCCTGATAATATCTTCAAAATACATTAATGACACTTTGGTTTGACTTCTGTCTCCGATTATAAATCGTTCATTTACCAAAGACGTTGTTGGAAGCCTTTTACGAAGCAACGCGATATTTACTTCAATCTCTTCAATAAACCCATCTCTCGGTCCAAGAATCGATATCTCTGTGTTAGGCTCCTCCGGTTCGCGCTGCGGAGGCTTGGAGATATTAATGCTGAAGGTTTCTCGTGTTGCCATCTCCACTAATATGAGTTCCCCGTTAAACACCTTTTCCGTTAAAATATTCATATTTCCATCCACGGCTGAAGTTATTTTTTTCCGGAACGTGTCTACTCTCTTTCCGGATGACAAATGCTCCTCCAACCCTGGGATAATTTCTTCATTTAAAGAAGCAAGATTTGCCAGTCCTTCATTGTAAACAAAAATAATTTCAGAAGAAGGATCTTCGCTGAAGCACATCGGTTTGATAATCACATCACTGCATTTACTAAATGCGTCTTTTATATTATCAATAGTTATCGCAGTATTTTGTTCTTTTCTGTTTGTAGTTTCAAGCTTTCGGCTAGGTAATTGGCTTGTTTTCCGAAACCTGCTCATAATGGGAGCTTCCTCCCTTCTTCAAGAAAATAGCAATAAACAATAGTAAAGATATAAAGAAGAAGAATAACAAGGATCCAGGAAGATAATAACGATGTAAAAAATTCACAAATTGCATATCTGTAATCGGAACATGTAATAAGCCAATGAATAGAAGAGAAAGGATGCCAAGCGGAAGCATTCGTTTTTTTCCTTTCGGAAGGTTTAGATAATCAACAATAAGAAAAAGCCCCAGAGAAATACGTATGAAAGCACCAGAGAGCCATTGATAAATAGAGAAAAAATCGAGGTGCTCGATATACCGTCCCAGGGTCACAAGAGTCCATTGCTGGTACGCAGGAAATCTCATTTTCATCATTTCTTCCAGCCCAAATGCTGCAATGCCACCGGTTAAAGGTCCAATGGAAAGACCAGCAAGAAAAATAGAAGTGACAGCAAGGTGCCAATATTTTATCCGGGTTTTAATTCGGTGCTGGAAAAGTAAGATAAGCAGGATTTCTACCTGTCCAGCTCCTGAATAAATCATCCCTTGAAAAACCGGTTCAAATCCCTTATCCAATATAGGCGTCAACAACGAATAGTCTTTATTAGGCATATTGGCAGTCATTACGAAAAGCCCGAATAAAATAATCCACGGTAAAAGGAGGATGTTTACCATAGCTATGGTTCTTATATTCGTTAAAGCCAGGCAAAAGCAAAGAAATATATAGGTTGTCACAATCACTAATTTAGGAGTGGTGGTTAGGTAAGATATTTTTGTCCAGATCACAAGATCATATAAAGTGGCCGCAATTAAAACACACAAAAATATAATAAGTAATAAAGAGAAGATTTTTGCAAAGAGGCTGCCGATATGCTCTTGCAGCCATAAATATAAATTTCTTTGTTCTGTTTTTTTACAAATCATGTATATCAAAATGATCCAGAATAGCGTCACACCTAATGTAAGAATGACTGAGATCCAGGAGTCTTTTCCTGCAGATTCCGCTAATGATGGGATGATGGTTACATGGTTGATTAACCCGACCGACGTAATAAACAGGAGAATGCCATGAAATACATTAATGTGTTCAAGAGGTTCTTTCATCGCACACCCTTCTTCCATAATTGGTAAGGATTAGCGTTCCCTGGAGAATGATTATTATGCCAGTTCACGAGAAAAATACAATTTGTACCCCGATTAAAAATATCCATATTTAATAATCAAAGAAGACACCATTCTTTATTAGAATGTGCCTCAGACCAATGCTATTTACCATGATTCTGATTAGGTTACCATTATGATACGATTTGTTGATTCCTTCCCCGCCTTGCATTCCTAACGACATTCCACCCGGTGAATAAATTTTCTTGTGTTATCCATATTACTTATATAACTGCGAAAAATGTTGGATGATCCAATCATACATACAAAATACCTCCAGCAATGGATTACCACGAAGATGAAGGAATATGGGGCAGCCCTGGCAGGGAGGGAAGATTATACATGCGATGGTTATGGTGGCTGCAAAAGCAGCAGACGAAACCAAATGAAACTGCGGAGCAGACAATTCCTGCTTTGATAAATAAGATGACGAGCTCTGAAGATTTTGTTCACGCTTATCATCCTAATGCGAACCACCCTTATTGGCTGTCGTACTACCAGCCGATCATAGACGAAGTCACTCTGTATCATCACATTCTCCCGGTTGTCCAATCGGAGGAATATCAGAGTCTTTTAGAGCTGAAAGACAAAATTCCAATTGACAAAATCACTCTTCCTGCAACTGTTCAAGAAATGGAACAAAAGCTGTTGGATGGCCACGTAATGATCCAGGAGGATCCCACTCTCCCCGGTTTGTTGATTCCCGCTGTTTCCACAACCGTGCGGGATATCAGCATTCCGGAGGTGGAGTTTAGTGTTATTGGACCAAAAGAGTCGTTTGTGGAAACGATTGATATCAACCTCCGTATGGTGAGAAAGCGGCTTCCGGATGCTAATTTAAAGGTGAAAGAATTCCGCATTGGTTCCCTTTCTAAAACGAAAGTGGCGGTTATGTACATGGACGGAATAGCGGATCGGGAAAATGTTCAGACAATGACTCAGCGCATTCAGGATATCGATTATGATCACATCAATGACAGCTCTTATATTAATCAAATGATTGAAGACAATTCAAACTCGCCCTTTCCGCAGCTGATAGACACAGAGCGGCCCGATCGAGTGGCCGCTGCCCTGGCGGAAGGCAAGGTCGCTGTATTAGTAGACGGTTCACCGACTGCAATCATCGGGCCGACCACGTTTATTGAATTCTTTTCTTCTTTTGACGACTATTTTTTAAGCTGGCATATCGCTTCTGTGTTTCGAATGATTCGTTTGTTTGCTGTTGCCTTCAGTATTCTGGCAACTCCTCTGTATGTGGCCGTCATCACCTATCACGCTGCTCTCATACCTAAGGATTTATTATCCACGTTAATCCTATCAAGAGAAGCGATTCCATTTCCACCGATTATTGAAGCCGTATTTTTAGAGCTTGCCATTGAGCTGCTGCGCGAAGCCGGAGCCCGTCTTCCTACAAAGGTTGGTCAGACGATTGGTATTGTAGGAGGGATCGTCATCGGAACAGCGGCCGTGGAGGCAGGCCTGACGAGTACGGTGCTGTTAATTATCGTCGCCCTGGCAGCTTTAGCTTCCTTTACGACCCCAATTTACAGAATTGGTAATACCATTCGGCTTATCCGCTTTCCCTTTTTAATTCTAGCTCAGCTTTGGGGACTAATAGGCGTAGCACTGGGCTTTGCTTTTCTGCTCGTACACTTACTGGGATTGACTTCTCTTGGAAGGCCTTATCTGGCACCTTTATATCCACCCCGGCTGCAGGATTTTAAAGATTCGATTATCCGTCTGCCATTTAATAGACAATCTCAAAGGCCGCAGCACCTGAGGCCCGAAACAGTCTATCGTTTTGATCAAAAACAGGCCATGCAAAAGAAAGACATTGATGATTAATACGAAGAAAAGGAGGGGAGAAACGTGTCTTCTACCATACCTGAACGCCACTTGATCCCCCCTTTTCTTGTATTCTTTATCATTTCTTCCATGCAGATTGGCGTAGGGGTATTGGGATTCCCGAGATATGTAGCGGAAGACGTCACTTATGAAGCCTGGATCGCTGTTGTTCTCTCCGGCATTTGTATGTCTGTTACGATTTGGCTCACTTTCAGTATTCTTAAACAAGGCAACGGTGACATTATATCGATACATCGGGAGATATTTGGAAAATGGATAGGAAACTTCCTCAGCTTTCTGCTGTTGGTTTATTTCTTTGCATTGGGACTGGTGGTCGCAAGAACCTATATTGAGGTGATCCAGCTGTGGGTGTTTTCTCAATTGCCTACGTGGATGATGGCCTTAAATCTTTGTCTATTGGTTTTATTTTTAGTAACAAAAGGGTTTCGGGCTGTGGTCGGTTTTTGTTTTTTCGGAACGTTAATAACCCTTGTAAGCCTTCTTTCCTTTTTGGCTCCGTTGGAATTTGCTCATTATCGCAATCTCCAGCCGTTTTTTGACCACGGAGCGATGGATTATTTGAGGTCAATAAAAACGATGACATTAAGCTTTTTAGGGGTAAAACTTGCCTTTATTTACTATCCCTTTATTAAAAAGCCGGAGGCAGGACTGAAGTGGGCTCTGGCGGGAAATGGGCTATCGATTTTGATATATACCTACATCGCTGTTATTACCACATTATTTTACAGCCAGGGGCAGCTTCAATCCACGATTTGGCCGACAATTACCATATGGCAGATTATTGAGCTGCCTTTTGTCGAACGATTCGAATCGACTGGAGTCGCACTTTGGATGCTGGTTATTCTCCCGAACGTGGGATTAGCTTTTTGGGCAGCAAGCCGGGGAATGAGGCTACTGTTCTCATGGGACCAGCGAAAAACTCTCTTAGGCTTATTAGGATTACTGCTGCTTTTGTCCTCTCTTTTTCAAACAAGACAGGCTATAGATACATTGAACACCGTCGTCTCAGAAACAGGCTTTTATTACGTCTATGTGTATATTCCATTATTGTGGATCGCACAAAAAATCGTTACTGGGACAAGGAGAAAAAAATCATGAAAAAAATAATTACGTGTTTTCTTCTTTCTTTACTTATTGTTACACCTGGCTGTGTTCAGCCGGAAATTATTGATGAAGTAGAGCTTATCCATGCACTGGGATATGATTGGGCCGGAGAAGATATGGTGGAGGGGTCCGTGAGCATCCCTTTATTTCAGGAAGAACAGGAGCTCCCGATGGCTAAAGGCTCGATGGCCAAAAGTGCGACCATTACGACCACTTCTCACACTAGTAAGGATCTTCGTGTAGAGCTGAGCGCGAGGTCTCCCAAAACATTTAACAGCAGCAAGCTGTCCGTAGTAATGTACAATGATGAATTAGCGGAAAGAGGAATTATGCGCCTGGTGGACACTCTGCGGCGTGATCCTGTGGTAGGGCGCCGCATTTATCTATGTGTAGTGAACGGAAATGTAAAGCAGCTTCTAACCACACAATCCCCTCTGGAGGATGAAGTTTCAAGCTATTTGTCCAGCCTTATCGATCAGAATATCGAATCCCAGGGTCTTCCCACCACTAACTTACATGTATTCTTATATAGATACTACGGCAGGGGAATGGACCCTTATCTTCCTATAATAGAGAAGGTGAATGATCAGATTGAATTAAAGGGCCTTGCGATTATGAAAGAAGACAAACTGGTCTCCACGATTAATTTAAAGGACGCCTTTGTCTTTAAGATGCTTGTCGAGCGTTTTAAAAGAGGCATGTACGAGGTAAACCTTGGGAAACACGAATTTGCGACCATTCAAAACCTTCAGGCTCACTCGACCTATAAAATTAAACGCGGAAACCAGACTCCTGTTATTTCTGTCAACCTGGACATGAAGGGCTTCATTAATGAATATTCAGGCGAAAAATTGACTCCATCTAAAGTGAAACAAATCAAAAAGAAAGTGAAAAGGGAAATTCAACAAAATGCCGAAAAATTGATCAAAGAATTTCAAGAACAGGAAGTCGATCCGATCGGCTTTGGAGATCAAGTAAAAACACGTACTCGGCAATGGGACGAGAAGAATTGGAATGAAAAATACCCCGATCTTGATATTCAAGTGACTACAAATGTTCAAATTGTTCATTCCGGGGTGTCCGATTAAGCTGGTTTTTGTTGATTTCATCCCTCCAGGCGGACGCTTTCCGTGGGGCTTAATCCTGTCTCAGCAAAGCTTCGCCAGAATGGATTTTCAGACGGCGCTGCTCCCTACGGAGGGAGTAGCCGCCTTGCGTTCTTCAATCTAAGTATTTTTAACGTACTATCTTATCATTTTAAAAAAACAAGGGCTCCGATTTAGTCGAAACCCTTGCAGTAGCAACAATATGTATGGAGCTTCCTAGCGGGCTTGAACCGCTGACCTCATCCTTACCATGGATGCGCTCTACCAACTGAGCTAAGGAAGCTTATGGAAGAATTTCATCAAGAAACTTTGACTGCATATTGTATATTATCACTGTCACACGTAGTGGTCAAGGGATATTTGCGGAAGTTTTGACAGAAAATTTTTGTATGAAAGAAACGTAAAACAGCCAACCTTTCGACGGAGCAAAAGATTGACTGTTTTCTTATTCAGTTTTCCTGAACTGGCTTCCAAGCCGTCTTGCTCAATCCCCATTTTTCCTGTTTTCTTTCGGCCCGCTGTATGGCACTCCTTCCTATTTTCATGTTAATCAAAGCCAGGAGAGGGATGGCGAAAAACAGTGCTGCAGCCGGCATAATAAATAGAAGAAATAAGAGAACCGCTGCGGAGGCCGCTATGTTTAGAAATGCATAAGGGATAGAGGCCAATCCGATCAGCATAGCGTCCTTCATCTGCCCGGGCAGGGGCTTTTCAAAGGAGACTGCTGTTGGAAATATAAATAAAAGGAAAAGTAGATACAGTACTGCTAATAACGAGAATATAAACGTGAGGACGAAGCCTGCCGCATGATCGATGCCCGATGCGATATAAAGATCCAAACCAAGAAATCCACCGGTCCCTATCAGCACCACACCGATCAGGTTTGCTTTTCGAAAGCTATTGCGAAAGGTTTTCTTAAAGGTGACAAACGTGCCTTCACCTTGATCGAACCCTTCCGTTTCCCATTTACGAATTACTTCATATAAAGCCATCGTCGCTGGAAAAATTCCGAAAAGGACGCCGCCGGCCAAAGAAAAGCCAATCCACAGCGCATTCACATACGCTATTTGAATAATGACATCGATTGCTAGGTGCAGCATGTTTTTTGTATCACCGTTTTTTCCCATCTTTTTTCCTCTCCTTTCTTATCCTTTTATACCTGAGAAGCTTACGCCTTTGATGATCTGTTTTTCGAAAATAAGAAAGGCAATAATTACAGGCAGAGAAGCGAGTGCATTTACCGTCATTGGTTCCACATACGTGTCGGTGTAGGCGGAATTAAATACTGGAATACCAACCGGGAGTGTATACAGACTTTCTGAAACGATCGCGAGATATGGCCACAAAAAGTTGTTCCAGGAAGCGATAAAAGTCAGTATACCGATTGCCGCCATCGCTGGCCTAGCCAATGGAAGCACGATGTTCCAATACAGCCGCCAGTCAGCACATCCATCGATTTTGGCGCTTTCAATCAGCTCATCCGGGACTCCGTCAAAAAAGCTTTTTAAAATAACTACACCGAGCGGGGTTGCGACCATCGGCAGCACGAGACCGCCATAGGTGTCGAGCATATTCATATCGCCGACGATTTCAAACAGCGGAATAATCATCGCTTCGCCCGGCACCATCAGCCCGGCTAAAAAGAATACAAAGATGAAGCGGCGGTATGGAAAATCCATTTTTGATATAGCAAACGCTGCCAGTGACGTGAGAATTAACGTCACAATTGTTGTGATCACCCCGACAACAAAGCTGTTCCACGTCCATAAAAACACGTCGCTACCGCTAATAATTTTAATGTAATTTTCTAACGTATATGGCGGTAGAAACCATGCCAGCGGCTCCGTTGAGACAGCGTTGATCGGTTTTAATGATACAAACAGCATCCAGACAATCGGAAAAATGAATACTAATGCCACAATAAGCGCGATAATTACCTTTACTAAATGAAAGGGATCTCTCTTTTTTTCCAGTAAGGTTTGGCCGTTTTTACTCATATGATCCTCCCCCCTCGTCCGCCGAATCGGAGCTGAACAATCGATAACAGCAGCAGCAGAATAAATAGAATATAGGACATGGCCGCCGCATAGCCAAGGTCTGAGCGTTCAAATCCCATTTCATAAATATATTGGATGATTGGTCTGGTGGAAGTCCCCGGCCCGCCATCGGTAATTAATAAGATCTGAGCAAACACTTTAAAGGAGGCAAGCACCTGCAGCAGCAGCACAATTCTTGCGATCGGAAACAGCTGCGGCAGTGTGATAGACCAGAACATGCTCATCCGGGTCGCTCCGTCTACCTCCGCTGCCTCGTACAGGTCATCCGGTATATCCTGCAGGGCGGAATCATATTAAAACCGACTGTCCACCAAAGTGTCACCACAATAATCGTCACCCAGGCAAGCGAAGGAGTGTCAAGCCAGAATGGTTCAATATCAAAGCCAAACATTTGAATTACATTATTGATGACTCCGTTATAGGGCTGCGCCATAAAAATCGCTACATATGAAATAACGGAAACAGATAAAATACTCGGAACAAAATAGGCTCCCCGGAACAACGTTTTCATTTTAGAATTAATATTTGCAAGCAGAGCCAGAACGAGAGCAAGAATTACCATGCCCGGTGTAGATAATACGACAAACAAGGTCGTATTTCGAAACGCTTCCCAGAAGTTTGGGTCTGTAAATAACCGTGTATATTGATCGAAGCCGATGAATTCCTGTTGTTCAATTAATGTCCATTCAAAAAAGCTCATCTGCATCCCTTTGAAGATGGGATACACGGTGAACAGTAAATAAGCAATTAGAAATGGAAGGAGAAACGGAATCGGCCGCAATTGTTTTTTCCAGTACGATTTTTCCACGAAAATAACTCCTTTCTATCCCGTTTTCATTAATTGACAATGGCTTCTAATTCATTCACCATATCGTCTATTCCCTGCTCGGGACTGACACGGTCTGCTAGAATTTCATCAATGCTGCGTGTCATTTCTGTTTCTGCTGGTCTGTAATAAATAGTTTTCGGTGGATATTCAACATAATCGGCCACTTCCGCATATTCGGAGCGGTTCGGCATTGCATTAAACTCGTCCGACTCAACCGTTTCATTATCTGCGGGGATATGACCTGCTTCTGTCCAAGTTAACCCACCTTGTGTCGTCACGTATTCGATAAAATCCATCGATGCCTGCTGTCTTTCGGTATTCGTATCATCCTTGATCGGCATAATCAGCGTGTGAGAATCACCCCAGGCCGCTTTTTCGCCAAATACCGACGGAATGGGATAGGCCTGAATATTTAAGTCGGTCGCTTCAAACGTTCCTGTCCCCCACACTCCTGTCATAATTCCAACGGTTCTTTCGCTTTGAAAATCCTGAAAAAAGTCAGCTGAATTAAGGGGTATCAGCTCTTCTTCATAATAGAAGCTTTTCAAATACTTCACCGCTTCTACTGCAGTCTCTTTATCAAGGGAAACTTTGACGTCATTTAAATCTTCTGCATCAAAGATTGGTGTTCCGCCCATCTGATGGTAAAATGCCCACCATAACCTGTAGGCGTCCGCTCCCCCTGTCGACAATGCGATGGGACTTGCTTCCATCCCTTCGTCATTAGGACGTCCTAAAAATTCTAAAAATGATTCCGGCGATTCTTCTTCCAGCAGCAATTCTCCGTTTTCATCCACCATGCCGGCTTCTTCTGCTAAATCGGTATTAAAATACATGATCATAGGGTGCGTATCGAGCGGCACAGCATGTCGTTCTCCTTCTACTTCAATCGAATCTACGATATTTTCGTTATAGGTTTCCCAGTCTAAGCCCGCTTCCTCTGCGATTGAATCAAGCGGCATTGTCAGCCCCTGATTGACCAAATCAGGAAGCACCGCCGCGTGGCTGACTGCCACATCCGGACCTCGATCGGCCACGACACTTGTCGTCAGCTTTGTATAATACTCATCATAATCCTGCAGTACTACATTGACATAGACATCATCCTGGCTTTCATTGTAATCGTCGACAATTTCCTGCATAAAATCGAGGTCGCCGCCGCCAAATAACACCCAGTAATCAATCTGAACCCTGCCGTCTCTGGTTGTCTGAGAGTCCTCCCCGCAGCCTGCGAGCAGCAGCATAAGAAGACCGGCCATTAGCCATATGATACTTTTCTGCTTCATTTCATCCCCCTCCTTCAGAATTTTCTATTAATTGAAAGTGCTTTCATTTTGTAGAAAAAAAAGCAGCAATAACCCAGTCCTTTCTCCGTGATATTGCTGCATTTTTCTTGTGATTACCGTTTTGAATCATTAATTTTCTTTATCTTGTCCATGGCGATTTTTGGTGTTCGGTCCTCTTTTAACAAGCCGTTAATTTCCTGCTGAACGTCAGTCGTCTGCGTATAGCAGTACCCTACAATATACGGCAGCGCTTTAATCGCATCGGTAATCGATTGATACCGCTGTAAAAATTCTTCCTCCGAATCGACCTGGTGTCCGTAGCCCCAGCCACTTCCTTCGTTAAAAGCAATGCCTCCGTATTCGCTGATAATGACCGGCTGTCCTTTATATTGATAACCTTCGGCGAGGGCGTATTTATTGTTATTATGCGAAATCCGGTTCTCGACAATGTCATTTTTATTTTCGTAACGCCTGGTGAAAACGTCTCCTGCTTCCTCATAGTCATGAAAGGTTAATATATCAGAAATCGTATGCTCCCATCCGTCATTGACGACGACCGGCCGCTCGGAATCGATCGTTTTCGATAAATAATAAATCGATTCTGTAAATTTCTGTTGTTTATTATCATGAGAAATATTCGGAACACCCCATGACTCATTGAATGGCACCCAGGTTACGATGGAAGGATGGTTATAATGCTGCTCCATGATCGCCATCCATTCCTCGGTGAAATTTTTGACTGCTTCATCGGTAAATTCGTACGCGGCGGCCATCTCCGACCAGACCAACAGGCCTTTTTTGTCGCACCAGTATAAAAACCGCTCATCTTCAAGTTTTTGGTGCTTTCTTACGCCGTTAAAGCCCATAGCTATCGTTTTATCAATATCCTCAAGCATCGCTTCATCCGACGGCGGAGTCAGCATTGTCTCTTTCCAATATCCTTGATCAAGCAGGAGCTTTTGATATACCGGCCGATTATTCAAGAGCACCTGACCGTCCTTAATCGACACCTTGCGCATGCCGAAATACGATTCGACATGATCAACCAGCGCGTCATCAACGTATAAGGAAAAGCTGACATCGTAGAGATGCGGATGCTCCGGGGTCCAATGAAGCACCTTCCATTCATGAATCTCGGCAAGTAGATCAACGGTCATGCTCGCGTGCTTTAGGGTTGGAGTGAATGAAAAGTGTTTTACTTCTTCCCCTTTAAAGCTAATTTTTGTCTCTACCTTCCTGCGGCTGCCACTTTCTCCTGCGAACGAATAATCGAATGTGATACTGTTCGTATCAATATCCGGTGTCATTTTCACATTCTGAATGCTTTCTTCGTGTAAAAATTCAAGCCAGACCGTCTGCCATATCCCCGTTGTCTGTACATACCAGCAGCCAAAATTCTCATCACGCCAGCGCTGCTTTCCGCGCGGCTGGGAGCAGCTTTGACTGTCCTCTGCTTTGACAACAAGCTGGTTGCTTCTACTCTCCGAAAGCGCTTTCGTAATATCGAATGAAAATGCAGCATTGCCGCCGGCATGGTCCCCAATGTACTGCCCGTTCACCCACACTTTCGTTAAATAATCAGAAGCTTGGAACCGTAATATGGCTCGCTTCCCGGATTCTTTTTCCGGAACTGTAAATGAACGCTCGTACCATACGTATGGATGAAAGGTCGTATCCCCAATTCCGCCCGCTTCTGTTTCATATGTAAAAGGCACTTGAATGGTATGAGAAAGTTTTGAACCCTCCTGCCATTTTTTGTTTTCCCCTTCATTTTGATCATCAAAATCAAAGGACCATGCTCCATTTAAATTCATCCAGGAATTTCGTTTGAATTGTGGACGCGGATATTCTGTTCGTTGAAACGCAAAGTTTTCATTCATCTTCTCATTTCTCCTTTTTTCTCCATATTTATGTTTCTTTTTTGGTTGTTTTCTGTTTTTTCTTATCATTTGATGTTAATGCAAGAATAAGGGGATTTTGTTCAACAGTCAATAGTTTTTTATTGTTATTTTGTTTTAAAACAATTATTTTGTTTCATTAAAAGTTTTGCTTCTGTCCTTTTCGTGCCATTCTCATGAACAAAAACGATTAAAAAACTACCTTATCGCGCACTGCAATAAGATAGTTATGATTTTGCATATAAAATTTTTAATTGTAAGTCCTGAGGATAGTCCCCCAGCTCCGACCCAAAAATATTTATTCCGCCTTTATGGACGGCATCATCCTTTATTCCAATTTTGACGGATAAGATCGAATTGCTGCCGACGAGGAGATCATTTACCGTCGAATTTGACAGAAACACATCATCGATCGTCGTTTGCTCCTCCGTGATTTTCCATGTTTTTAAGACACCGTATTGCGTATTTGTCGAGGTTCCCCAGGCCCCGGTATTCAAACTGCCCGGCCGGTCCCCAAAATCTCCTGGACTTGTCCATGTGCCAATATCGACCTGATTCATCCAGACAGTAATATCAGAAGGCCAATTATGATCATAATTGGGTGCCTCCGAGCATATTTCCGCTGAAAACTCTATCTCTTTTATTTTGACATCGTTTGGAATAATGATGGGAAATTTGTATTCAAAATAGCCCTTGCGCGTCCAAATCAGATGCGCCCGGGTCCGAATCGGATTATAAAAATGAACAGGATCATCCTCAGGCACTAATACCCCGTCAGCATTGGCCATTCCACAGGTAGGTGATACCTGAAAATCCACATAATGCCCGATCGGCATCTCCATTTCAAAGCTTTCCCGATGCTTCATCGGATGCTCCGGCGGACTATTCAATTGAATATGAATGTCATCAAAGTTCCTCGTACATACCTTCATTACCCCTCTTTTGGCAGGGCGGAGCTCGGTAATCACGAGAAATGCCTCTTCGAGTACTTTAATATGGGAGGCTGCAGTCGACAGAGGAATGTCGAGTTCCCGGCCTAATTCATGTATATTCATCGTACGTTTGTTTAAAAGATTTATCATTTTTAGACGAATTTCTGATGATAATGCGTGAGACACCAGTTTTAGTTTGTCTAATTCGTTTATGGACAGCTCTAACAAGGGGACCACCTCTGCGAAATATGTCTGGAATGCCGTGGCGCGGAGCAGCGCTTTGATAATTGTTCATAATTATAACATTAAATCAATTACTATTTTATCACTAATCCAAATTTCTTGTTGGAAATAGGTTTTCAGCTCGGGTTTTCCCCCGGATGACACATTTATCCCTTTCTTTTCCGTGGTTTCCCCCTTCCCGAGCGCATATCACCTGTTCGGAGGGCTTATCCACGCTTGGCTTAGCGTTTCACTTCTTTCATGGCGCGTTTCCCCTGATGGCGAGAAAGTATCCCGCTTTGCGATGGCTCTATCCCCCGCGCCATGCTCCTTTCCCGTTCCGAGGTGGGGTTTCCCCCGGACCACAAGCTTATCCCTTTCTCTTTGAAGGTATCCCCCTTTTCGAAACCAACGCAGAAGGCAGCCCATACAAAAAAAGCCGCCGGAACTCGAAGTTCTGGCGGCTTTTTCTATCGTGCCCGGCAGCGTCCTACTTTCACAAAGGGTTGCCCCTTCATTATCATCAGCGCTGAAGAGCTTAACTTCCGTGTTCGGCATGGGAACGGGTGGGACCTCTTCGCTGTCGTCACCGGACAATGCGGCACATCGGTGCCTTTAGGAGAAAATGTATTCCC